>NZ_WLYK01000008.1:0-300000 GCF_009707545.1 Nakamurella alba
CCGAAACCCGCAGGCTGCTGTGCGACACCAAAGTCATCCCCGCCGTGCTGGACGCCCTCGGGGTGGTGCTGGACGTCGGCCGCGCCCGCCGCACCGTCCCCAAAGCCCTGCGCGGAGCACTCATCCTCCGCGACCGCGGGTGCGCGTTCCCCGGCTGCGACCGACCCCCCGCCTGGTGCGACGCCCACCACATCCAGTTCTGGGCCCGCGACCTCGGCGTCACCAGCCTGGACAACGGCGTCCTGCTCTGCGGACACCACCACCGCCTCATCCACCAACAAGACTGGACCATCCAGCTCAACCCCGAAGACCGGCTCCCCGAATTCATCCCACCCCCCTGGCTCGACCCCGGACAACGACCACGACGCAACACCCACCACCCACCCCACCACCCCGCCGCCAGCAGCGGCTGACAGTCGCACCACGCCAACACATCCCGGACACCGAGCAGCCATTCCCGACGCCCCCAGGAGCAGATCGACACCACCGGACCACCCGAGACCGCCGGGACACCACGCACAGCACTACCCCGACCGGAGAGCCCGGCCGGGGTGGTTCTGCTGCATGCAGAGCGCAGAGCGCAGAGCGCAGAGCGCAGAGCGCAGAGTGGCGTGGGCCAGCTGGTGCGCCTTCGCGATCGGATCGGCGCCGGCAGGAATCGACCCGGTTGACCTGGCAGAGCGCAGAGCGCAGAGCGCAGACCGCAGACCGCAGACCGCAGAGCGCAGACCGCAGACCGCAAGCCGCAGGGCGATCTGCTGCACCGATCCCAACGCTGGTGCAGCGCAGTGGCTACAGGTCACGCGGATCGAGAAGTCCGGGATACCCGTGTCGGTCCAAGACGTCAGTGTCAGTCCCAGATACCACTGTCGGTCCCAGATACCACTGTCAGTCCCAGATACCACTGTCAGTCGGCGCGTCTGCTGATCTACTGCACGACCCACCAGATCCCATCGGGATTCGACGGGTGAACCTTCCCGACGTTGTCGGTGTCATCGCCCTCACGGGGCGGACGCGAGCCGCGGTCACGGTCGAAACCGGCGACCGATCCAGTACCCACGCCGTCCCGGGTCGGGCTCCGTCGATCTCCGGTACTGGTACCACCCCGCGGCCGGCGGGAGCCGCCCGGGCGTGCCGGTGACGGGTCGGACCGGGCCCAGGCGCTAGCGTGTCGCTGCGGTCATCGTCGACCGCACTGCACAGGAGGTCGTCATGGCGTTCCGCTGGAAGGTCGTCCACTCGCCCGGTCCCGGCCAGGTGGTGAAGCCCGGGGAGCGGCTGAGCTGGCCGTTGACGATCGGCATCGGCGCGCAGCACGTCGTCGCGATGTTCGGTGCCACCTTCGTCTTCCCGCTCATCATGGGCCTGGACGCGAACCTCGCGATCATGTTCTCCGGCATCTGCACGATCCTGTTCCTGCTCGTGGTGTCCGGTCGGGTGCCGTCCTACCTCGGCACCTCCGCGTCCTTCGTCGCGGCCGCGGCAGCGATCACGGCGGGCGGCGGCGACCCGGGTGCGATCACCGGTGCGATCCTGGTGGCCGGCGTGGTGCTCGCACTCGTCGGCGTGCTGATCCACTTCGTCGGTGCGGGGGTGCTGAGAAAGGTTCTGCCGCCGGTGGTCTCAGGTGCTGTCGTGATGCTGATCGGCTTCAACCTGGCCCCGGTGGTGGCGGGGACCTACTGGCCGCAGGACCAGGGCGTGGCGCTGGTGACGATGCTGTTCACGATCATCGCTGCAGTCGCCTTCCGCGGTTTCTGGAGCCGGGTCGCGGTGTTCCTCGCGCTCATCTTCGGGTACGTGCTGTCCTGGGTGCTGGACCGGGTGGCCGGCCCCATCACCGCACCGGACGGTGCCGGCGTGGTCAGCACGCACGACCGGGTCAACTGGAGCGGGGTCGCGGACGCCGACTGGTTCGGTTTCCCGCCCACCCACGCGCCCAGCTTCCACCTGAACTTCATCCTGCTCGCGCTACCCGGGGTCATTGCACTGATCGCCGAGAACACCGGCCACGTCAGGGCTGTCGCCGAGATGACCGGCGAGGACCTGGACCCGTACATGGGCCGGGCGATCGGCGCGGACGGTCTGGGCACGGCGTTGGCCTCGGCCTTCGGCGGGTCTCCGACCACGACCTACGCCGAGAACATCGGCGTCATGGCCGCCACCCGGGTGTACTCGACGGCCGCCTACTACGTGGCCGCGGTGGTGGCGATCCTGCTCGGCCTGGTCCCGAAGTTCGGAGCGGTCGTGAATGCCACCCCGGGCGGCGTGCTCGGCGGGATCACTGTGGTGCTCTACGGCATGATCGGGCTGCTGGGTGCCAAGATCTGGCGGGAGAACGGCGTCGACTTCGGCAATCCCGTCAACCTGGTACCGATCTCCGCCGGCCTGATCGCCGGGATCGGCGGTGTCACCATGAGTTTCGGGTCGAGTTTCTCCCTGTCCGGGATCGCCCTCGGCTCGATCGTGGCGATCGCCGGCTACCACATCGCCCGCGCGCTCGCCCCTGCCGACCTGCGCGAACCGCCGGTCCCGCCGGCGGAGCCCACGCCGCAGCAGCGCCTGCGGAAGCGCTGACGGAGCGGTCGCCGGGCAACGCACAGGCGTTGCGAGCGACCGGATCCGGCCACAAGTGGAGTTCCATCGCGAGGACCGGCACCACCGGCCGGCGGGTGCCCGCGTGCCCGGGGCCACCTCCGGCCCGGAGTTCCGTGCCCCGCATGACGACTGTGCGGTGTCCCGGTGTGCGGGGACCCGCCGCGGCGGTCGTTTCCACTGTGTGACCGGTGGAGTTCCGTGTCCCGGATGATGACTGTGCGGTGTCCCGGTGCGCGGGGACCCGACACGGTGGTCGGTTCCACTGCGCGGCCGGTGGTTCCTCGGGGTTGGACCTGGCCTGTCCGGATTCCGTGCCCCCGGATGACGACGTTGCGGCGTCCGGTTCTCGTCACGCCTCCCCGCCCAGCTCCTCCGGCGTGGAGTCCCGGTGCTCAGCTCGGGTTCTTCTCTCCCGGCAGTACCCCGAGACCCACTGATCAGCCGAGGATCTCGTCCACATAGCACCAGCGCCAGGACTCGCCGGGCTCGAAACTGCGCATCACCGGATGGCCGGACTCGTGGAAGTGGCGTTCGGCGTGCCGGCCCGTCGAGGAGTCGCAACAGCCGATGTTCCCGCACTCCAGACACATCCGCAGGTGCACGGTGACGGTGCCCTCGCGGACGCAGTCCGGGCAGCCCTCCGGCGTCTTCGGGACCGCGCAGTCGACCGCGGCGGTGAGATGTTCGCAGTCCCCGGCGGCCGGCTCCGGGGTGGTCAGCTCGGTCGCGTCACCGGCGATCCGCTCCTCGTAGACGGTCATGATCGACTCCTCGACGTCCAGCGTCGCCAGCACCGTGGAGAGGATCTCCTGGTCGACCTGTGCCTCGTCGCGGATCCGCAGCACCTCGGCGCGTTCGGCGGCGAGCATCGCCAGCCGGAGCCGCCGGTACTGCGCGGACGGCGGTTCGGACTCGGACCCGCCGAGGCGCTCCCACAGCCGGTTCGGGCGCGACAGCGCGAGGTCGCAGAGCCGGCGGATCACCTCGTCGCTGTCCTCGGGGCGCCGGACGTTCTCCAGCTCCTTCACCCCGGCGGCCACGGCCGCCTGCATCACCGAGGCCTGCTGCAGCACGTCCTCCCGGCGGTCGGGCCCGCGGACGTGCAGGGAACGGGCCAGTGCGGGCAGGGTCAGCCCCTGCACCAGCAGGGTGCCCGCGGTGACGACGAACGCACCGAGCACCAGCGTCGGCCGGTGCGGGGTGTTCTCCGGCAACAGGAACGCCGCTGCGATGGTGACCACGCCACGCATACCGGCCCAGGACACGATGGTCAGCTGCTTCCACGAGGACGTGCCCAACCCGGTGAACCGACGGGGCAGCAGGTAGCCGAGCAGGAACACCCAGACCGGCCGGACCACCATCGCCGCGACCAGTGCCACCACGCAGAACAGCACCGTGGTGCCGGCGCTCAGGTCGTCCTCCGCCACCGCCTCCAGGATCGACCGCAGCTGCATGCCGAGCAGGAGGAACACGGTGTTCTCCAGGATGAACTGGATCGTGTTCCAGTTGATCCGCTCGGACAACCGGGACTGCGCATCCTGGATCACCGGCGCCTTGTGCCCGAGGATCAGCCCGGCGATCACCACCGCGATGACCCCGGAGGCCTCGACCTCCTCCGCGGGGATGTAGGCGAGGAACGGGGCCATGAAGGACAGCGAGGTGTCGCTGACGGTGTCGGTGAGTCGCTTGCGCAGCAGCGAGATCAGGAACGCCACGGCCAACCCGATGACGGCGCCGCCGCCCGCCGCCCGCAGGAAGTCGAGTCCGACGGACCCGACGGTCACCGTTCCGGCCATCGCCAGTCCGGCGGTGCGCAGGGCCACCAGCGCGGTCGCGTCGTTGAGCAGCGACTCACCTTCCAGCACCGTGACCACCTGGCGGGGCAGCCCGATCCGCCGGGCCACCGCGGTGGCCGCGACCGCGTCCGGAGGCGCGATGACCGCCCCGAAGGCCAGCGCGGCGGCCAGCGGGACCGGCAGCAACCAGGCGGTCAGCACGCCGACGCAGACCATGGTGAACAGCACCAGGCCGACCGCGAGCAGCCCGATGGTGCGCAGGTTCGCGCGGATGTCGATCAGCGAGGTGCGGATGGCCGCTGCGTAGAGCAGCGGCGGCAGGAACCCGAGCAGCACCAGCTCCGGGGTCAGCTCCACCGACGGGCCGATGTAGGACAGACCGATGCCGACGACCACCAGCACCAGCGGTGCCGGTAACCGGAGCCGACGGCACAGCGCGGTGACCGCCAACACCGTGGCGGCGACCTCGAGGATGATGATCGCGGAGTGCATGCGGGCATTCTGCGGTCGTGCGCTCCCGGGCGGAACGGTCAGGCGTGTGATTCAGCGTGTAGCAGAGCCGGGCGCGGTCGTCGGGGCGTGCCGGCTCCGCGGTCGGACGTACGAGGACTCGTATGCCGAGTGGGCCCGATCGGCGGCGCGTCGGAGGTGTCCAGCAGGTCGGAGGTGTCCATCGGGTCAGCTTGACCGGCGGGTCGGACGAGGACGGCCGGTCGGGTGTGAACGGCGGGCTGTCGGTCGAGGACCGTCGGTCGGGTGTGAACGGTCGTCGGGTGTGAACGGCGGGAGGAGTCGGGATGCGGTGGAGGTCGGCGGTGGTGACCGCTGTGCTGGTGGGGGTGGCGATGGTGGTCTCGGCCGGGTGCTCGGGAGGGTCCGACCGTAGCGACCGAACGGAGCGGGCCGACCGCACGGAGCGGACTGCCCAGGACCGCACCACGCCGCCGGGCACGGCCGGACCGGTGACCACCGGGGACCCGCAGGGCACTGACAACACCACCGACAACACCACCGACACGAAAGGCGCAGCAGACACCGACAGGGCGGAGTCGGAGGATGCGGACGAGGGGGAGTCGGCGACGGCGGTCCCGGTCACCAACGGCAACGAGGTGCGGGTGAGCGACGCGGCGTCACTGACAGCAGCGCTCGCCGCGGTGCGACCGGGGATGACGATCGTGCTGGCGGACGGCCTCTACGACGGGAAGTCCGTGCGGGACGGGAATCCCGACGAGCCGGGCCGGTTCGTCGCCGCGGTGGCCGCGACGGCGGAGCAGCCGATCACCCTGCGTGGCGGGCGCGGTGCGGTGCTCGACGGCGGTGGCCCCGGCGGTGGGTACGGGCTGCACCTGGTCGGCGCCGACCACTGGCGGCTGGAGGGCTTCACCGTGTCGTCGGCCTCCAAGGGCATCGTGCTGGACAGGTCGAACTTCGTCACCATCGACGGTGTGCGTGTCACCGACATCGGCGCCGAGGCAGTGCATTTCCGGTCGTTCTCGTCCGACAACATCCTGCGGAACTCCGACATCGACCACACCGGTCGGCGGTCCGAGCAGTACGGGGAGGGCGTCTACATCGGTTCGGCGAAGTCCAACTGGGAGAAGCACTCCGGCGGCGAGCCGGACCGCAGCGACCGGAACCAGGTGCTGGACAACAGGATCAGCGCGACCACGGCGGAGAGCATCGACATCAAGGAGGGCAGCACCGGCGGGGTGATCCGCGGCAACACCTTCGACGGGTCGGAGATCGCCGGCAAGAACTCCGCCGACTCGTGGATCGACGTCAAGGGCAACGAGTACCTGATCGAGGGCAACACCGGCATCGCGACGCTGGAGGACGGCTTCCAGGTGCACGTCCAGCTGGAGGGTTGGGGGGAGCGGAACGTGTTCCGCGGCAACGTGTTGCAGGTCGATGCGCCGGGCGTCGGCATCTGGTTGCAGAACACCGCCACCGACCCGGCCAAGGGCAACGTCATCGGCTGCGACAACCAGGTGACGGGTGCCGCCGCCGGGAACTGGGCGACCAACCACTACCAGCCGCTGGACTGCCAGGGCTGAGGCCGGTCGCCGGGCGACCGATCATGACCCGTGACAGCCGGGCTGGGGCCGGTCGCCAGGCGACCAACCATGAACAGCCGCTGGACTGCCCGGGCTGAGTTCGGTCGCCGGGCGACCGAGCATGACCCGTGACAGCCAGGCTGGGGCCGGTCGCCAGGCGACGAACCATGAACAGCCGCTGGACTGCCCGGGCTGGGGCCGGTCGCCGGTCGACCGATCATGACCGGTGACAGCCAGGCTGGGGCCGGTCGCCAGGCGACGAACCATGAACAGCCGCTGGACTGCCCGGGCTGGGGCCGGTCGCCAGGCGACCAACCATCAACAGCCGCTGGACTGCCCGGGCTGGGGCCGGTCACCGGTCGACCGAGCATGACCCGTGACAGCCACGCTGTGCCGGTCAGCGGGCGACCAACTATGAACACCCGCTGGTGTGCCCGGCCTGGCCGTGCCTACCGGGGCTGGGGCCGGACCGCTGGACCGGCGCAGCGGCGCGACCGACCCGCCGCAGGGCGGCTCAGGGCGTCCGGGCCGACAGCACCCGGGCGGACTCGCGCTCGGCGAGGGTGTTCCGGCGGCCGGAGCGGGATCCGGAGAGCTTGGCCTCGATGTGCTCGCCGACGGTGATCGGCGGGTAGAACTCGCCCTCCTCACCGATGCAGCCGGGCAGCGTGGAGATGACCGCGTCGATGTTCCCGTCGTGGAAGAACGCCGCCGACCGGCGCCGCCGGATGGTGCCGTCGACGATCGGCGGCTTCACCCGGTGCAGGGTCGACAGGTAGTTCTCGTTGGTCCAGCGGGCGGTGATGTCGCCCAGGTTCACCAGCAGTGCCCCGTCGGCCGGCGACACGTCGTGCCAGGTCCCGCCGGTGTCCAGCACTTGCAGTCCGGCCACCTGGTCGGCCCACAGCACGGTGACGATGCCGTAGTCGGTGTGCTCGCCCATGCCGATTAGGTCGCCGTCCAGGTCGACGGTGCCGGGAGGCAGTGCGTAGTTGTTCATTCGCAGCACGTCCAGCGAGTGGTCGGTGGCCCCGGCGAACAGCTCCGGGTCGACGCCCAGCGCATCGGCGAGCATCCGGGTCAGCACCCTGGCGACCCGGCCGGCCTGCAGGAACCAGCCGGAGACACCGGCCCGGAAGGCGGTCGCGTCGAAGCCGGGAGCGTCGGTGGGCCAGACGTTCTCGGCGTAGGCCTGCTCCGGCAGCCCGGACACGTGCGGGTAGTCTGCGACCCCGGCGCCCACGTTGAAGGCCTCGAAGAAGTCGTTCATCCGGGATGCCGACTCGACGCCCAGCGACAGGCTGAGCGACTCCGACTTGGGTGCGCTGTAGCCGCGGTTGATCTCCGGCGGGGTGGTGAAGGACTTCTTGACCTCGAGGTCCTGGCCGAAGAAGGCGTCCATCGCGGCCGTGAGGCCGGCGATCGCCTCGTCGGGCACGCCGTGACCGATGATCTGCACGAAACCGACGCCGCGGCAGGCACTGTCCAGCGCTCGGGCGGCCGCGGCGCGGTCGGCGGGATCGCCGTCGGGCTCCACCCAGGGGGTGATGTCGACGACCGGCACGGTGAACGGACTGGTGGTCATCACGCCAGTATGCGCGCCGGGTGTTGCCGCCGGGTGACGGTGTCGGCCGGCCGCTGCGGTGCTGCCGGAGGGTTGCTGGCTGTGCGTCCCGACGGCGGCAGGGCTCCGCGGAAGTACCGCAAGAGGAGGCCGGTACCCGCCGGGGCGGTCGGACGTCGGTGCGCATGAGGACGAGCGGCCGGACTTCCATCCCGCACGTCCTACGAACAGCGACCGACCGATCACCGCGCATCGGCCGGCTCTGTGGTCGGCGCAGCGGCCGGGCTCAGAGTGCGCGGACCACGCCGGTGAACACGTCGGGCAGCCAGGACGCCGCGGGGACGATCGCCCGGCGCGCGGGGGAGCGGGACACCGCGAGCAGTCCTGCGGTCAGCGCTCGCGACGCGAGAGTGACCCGCCGCCAGTCGTTCTCGTACTGCTGCGGGCGGTCCCGCGCAATCGCGGCGACGGCGGCCCGCGCGGTGCGGAGTCCGACCGCCAGGCCCTCGCCGGTCAGCGCGTCGACGTACCCGGCCGCATCACCGACCAGCAGCACCCGGCCGTGGACCCGTCGCACCGTCCGCCGCCGCAACGGCCCGGCACCCCGGACCGGCCCCGCCTCGGCCACCAGATCTCCGAGATGCTCTCGCAGCAGCGGGAAGTCGCGCAGGTGGTCGGTCAACCGGCCGGGACGATCGGTGAGCACGGCGATGCCGACGAGATCCGGCGCCACCGGGGTGACATAGGCCTCGGACCCTGCCGCCCAGTGCACCTCGACCAGATCCGTCCACGGCGCGACCGGGACATGGGTGCGCAGTCCCCACCGCCGCGAGCCGGGTGCCCGGCGAACCAGACCGAGCTCGCGGGTCACGCCGGAGTGCAGCCCGTCGGCGGCGATCAGGTACTTGGCGGTCAGATCACCGACGGCCACACCCTCCCGCAGTTCACGGACGCCCGAGGCGGACACCGGATGGACCGGGATGCCGACATCGGCCACCGCCGCGGCCAGCGCGGCATGCAGGGTGGTGCGCCGCACTCCGCGGCCAGGGGCTCCGCGGAAGCGGGCGGTGACCCTGCGGTGGCCGTCCAGGTAGGCGACCCCGCGGAATGACCGGCCGGCCGGGTCCACCCCGAGTTCCGCGAGATCGGCGACGGCGCCGGGCATCAGGCCCTCGCCGCAGGCCTTGTCGATCGGCCCGGTGCGGGGCTCCAGCACCTCGACCGCCAGTCCGGCGCGGTGCGCGTACAGCGCCGTGGCCAGCCCGATCGGACCGCCGCCCGCCACCAGCAGGTCGGGCCCGCTCACACCAGCGTGCCCGGCGGGTAGGCGGCCCGCAGCGCCGCGTTCTCGGTGCGGATCCGGACGATGAGCAGGCCGGCGTTGCAGACGGTGAAGACGGTGGCGGTGACCCACGCGTTGTAGACCAGCGGCAGTGCCGCGCCTTCGGCCACTACCGCGACGTAATTGGGATGACGCAGGTACCGGTACGGCCCGCGCCGGATCGGCGGCAACCCGGGGATGACGACCACGGTGGTCGTCCACCGCTTGCCGAGAGTGCCGATGCACCACCAGCGCAGCGCCTGGGACAGCACCACCACGGCGAACATGCTCCAGCCCAGCGCCGGCTCGAACGGCCGCATCGCCAGATCGGCCTCCAGCACACAACCGACCAGCAGGCCGACGTGCAGCACCACCATCACCGGGTAGTGGCCGGCGCCGTACTCCACCCCGCCGCGGTCGGCGATCCAGCGCAGGTGCCGTTTCGACACCACCAGTTCCACGATCCGCTCCAGGGCGACCAGCGCCACCAGCCAGACGTAGACGTGCAGGGCCATCACCGCCACCACCGCAGCCACACATCGACCTGCAGCGCCATCACCGGCACCACCACAACCACACCCCGACGTGCAGGGCCCATCACGGGAGCCACCGCAAAAGCACCAGTTCCGAGCAGAAGCCGGGACCCATCGCCATCAGCAGCCCGGTCGTCCCGGGGTCGGGCGGATCGCCGGTCAGCACGCCTTCGAGCACGTGCAACACCGAGACCGACGACATGTTCCCGACCTCGGCCAGCGACCGCCAGGTCGGGGCCAGAGCCTCGGGTGGCAGGTCCAACTCCTCCTCGATCGCCCGGATCACCTTGGGGCCTCCGGGATGCGAGATCCACCGGCCGATGTCACGCACCTTCAGGTGGTGCCGGTCGAGCAGGGTCCGGACATCGGCGCCGAGGTAGGCGCGGACCAGATCGGCGACGTCGGCGCCCAGCACGATCTTCAGGCCGTCGCCGCCGACGTCCCAGCCCATGGTGCGCAGGCTGTCCGGGTAGAGGTGGCTCGCGGTGTCCTCCACGGTCGGCCCGCGGCCGGCCAGTGGATGCTCCGTGCCGACCAGCACCACCGCCGCAGCCCCGTCGCCGAACAGTCCGCTGGCCACCAGGTTCGCCATCGATGCGTCGGCGCGCTGCACCGTCAGCGAGCACAGCTCGACAGCGACCAGCAGCGCCACCCCGTCCGGCCGGCCGAGCAGGTGGTCGTGGATCCGGGCGATGCCGGCGGCCCCGGCGACGCAGCCGAGCCCGAACAGCGGCAGTCGTTTCACGTCCGGCCGCAGCCCGATCCGACCGGCCAGCCGGGCGTCCAGCGACGGCGCGGCCACTCCGGTGACCGTGGTGCACAGGATCAGGTCGACATCGGCGGCGGTCAGGCCGGCCTGTTCCAGAGCATCGGCCACCGCTCGTGCGGCCAGTTCCTCGGCCGCGGTCAGCCACGCCGCGTTGGCGGCGGTGAAGCCGTCCAGCGCGGGGTAGTCCTCGATCGGCAGCGCCAGGTGCCGGAACCCGACCCCGGCATTGCCGTGGATGCGACGCAACACCGCCCCCGGGCCGGTGGCAGCGTTCCCCGCACCCAGCACCAGCTCCGCGAACGCCTCGGTGACCTGCTGCTGCGGATAACGGTGGTCGGGCAACGCGGTGCGCGCGGCCACCAGGCTGGTCATGCCCCAACACTACGAGCGCCCGCCCGGGTGCGCCCCTGACCGGCCGGTCCGCCCGCCTACCCTGACCCGGTGGTGGTCGATCGGCAGGGCTCGCCGGTGCGCGGTCTGCTGCTGTCCTGTCATCCGCTGCCGACCGTCGGTGTCACCGCCGTCACCGCAGGTCTGGGCCTGTCGGCCGGGCTCGGCCCGGGACGGATCGTGCTGCTCACCGCCGCGGTGTTCACCGGGCAGCTGTCGATCGGCTGGAGCAACGACCGGCTGGACGCCGCCCGGGACCGGGCCGTCGGCCGCGCCGACAAGCCGGCCGCCCGCGGTGCCGTGCCGCTGCCGGTGGTCACCACGGCCGCCGCCCTGGCGCTGGTCGCGACGGTCGGACTGTCGGTGCCGCTCGGTGCGGGCGGCGCCGCGGCCCTGGTGCTGGTCGCGTCCGGCTGGGCCTACAACCTGGGGCTGAAGGCCACCGCACTCTCGTTCCTGCCCTACCTGACCGGCTTCGGGTTCCTGCCGGCGGCGGCCACCCTGTCCGCGACGCCGCCCTACTGGCCGGGGTGGTGGGCAATGACCGCCGGCGCGCTGCTCGGCCTGGCCGCGCATCTGGCCAACGTGCTGCCGGACCTGCGGGACGACGCGGCCACGGGGGTCCGTGGTCTGCCGCACCGGTGGGGGATGCGGGTGACGGCGATCGGCGTGCCGGTGGTGCTCGCCGCGGCCGGCGCGGTGCTGGTGGTCGGGGGCGGTGCGAGCGGCCCGGTGCGGCTGGTCGGCGGGGTGGCGATCGCCGTCGCGGTGGGCGCGGTGGCGGTCGCCGGGTTCCGGAACCCGGAGGGCCGGGCACTGTTCGTCGGGACCCTCGTCGTAGCGGCGCTCGACCTGGCGCTCTTCGCGCTCGGGGCGCCGTGACGGTGCGGTCGTGACGCCGGTGGCGCGAGTTGGGACGCCCACGACCGCGGGTCGTGATGCCCGCGACCTCCCGGTCATGACTCCCGCGGCGCGGGTCGGGATACCGCTCGTGCGGAGCGGCGAACGGGCATCCCACACCCCGGTCCGACAGACTGGGCCTGCGCCTTGCGACCGGCACGGCTGACGACGGACACCACCACCAGCACCACCAGCACCATCGGCACCAAGGATCGGTACGAGCACGAGCAGCACCCGAGCGGAACGGAGAACGGTGTGACGGACGATGCGGCGCGGACCTGCCCGCAGTGCGGGGCGCCGGCCACCAGCCGGTTCTGCGGCCAGTGCGGCACCGAGATCCCGGTGGTCCCGTCCGTCCCGGAGTCGGGCGGTCTGGATGCTCTGTTCACGCACCGGGAGCCCGCCGCCGGTGATGTGACGGCACCGATCCCGGTGGTTCCTGTCGACACCGATCCGGATGCACCCACCGACACGATGTCGCCGGTCCGCGACCGGGAGGTGCCGGTTGCGGCCGCCCCGCGAGGCGCCGATCCCCGGGAACCGGCACCGGCCGCACTGGTGCTGCCCGCCTCGCCGCCGGTGTCCCGGGCCTCCAGCAGGAAAAAGGCCGCCTGGGCGGTCGCGGGTGTGGCCTCGGCGACGGTGATCGTCCTGCTGATCGCACTGTTCATCGCGCCCTCCTGGTCCGGCGGGGACGACCAGGCGGACAACGACGCCACCCCGTCCACCGCGGCGCCGCCCAGCTCGGGCGTGTCCTCGACCTCGTCCTCGGCCGCACCCACCACCGCGAGCGCCCAGACGACGGTGTCGGTCAGCAACCCGGGCGTCCCGGCCTCGCCGAGCGCGCCGGTCACCACCGTCACCACCAGCACGACGGTGACCAGCGCGTCGCCGGGCAGCACCCCGCCGAGCAGCGCCCCGTCGAGCCCGCCGAGCAGCGCGCCCTCCAGCCCGCCGAGCAGCGCGCCCTCCAGCCCGCCGACGAGTGCCACGCCGACCACGCCCGCCTCGCCGTACGGGGTGCCCGTGCAGCAGATCGAGTGCACCCGTGGATTTGTCGTGCAGCTGGCCTCGGAGCTCGACGCCGAGACCTTCAAGCAGCGGGTGGCGGCGCTGAAGAAGGCCAACCAGGTGCCGGCCGATGCGAAGGCCGCGGACACCAAGGACTCCTGCGACATCTTCACCAACCAGACGAACACGCTGGTGCTGTGGAGCGGCCCGTTCGCCCAGCCCTACGACGGGTGCGCCGCCCGGCTGGCCGGCCCCGCCGACGCGTTCATCAAGGGCGCCAACGCCGCCGATGCCCAGCGGTACGTGTCCTGCCTGTGCCCGGCGACGGTGTCGGACCTGCCCTCGCTCGGCACCATCGGCGCGCAGAACGTCTGGGTCGGTGAGCTCCAGCGGGTGCTCGGCAATCGGCTGAACATCTCCATCTCCGACCTGTCCGGCAACTGGGGGACCTTCACCGAGGGCACCAGCGCGGCGGTCAAGCGGTTCCAGACCGAACAGAAGATCCCCGCGCACGGCAAGGTGGACGCCCGCACCTGGGCGGCGCTGCAGTCCGCACAGGGCTGCTGAGCTGCCGGCGGCCACAGGATCTGGTCGACCGGCGGCCGCCGCTGCTGTGGCACATTCCGGCCGGTGCGGTGACGAGCCGGCGCTGCTGCTGTGACACGGGCAGGCCTGTCGCAGTCGGCGCTGTGGTCGCCGATCGGTCGCGGCTGCTCGGCGCACTGTGTGGCGGTCCTACCGCCGGCTTGTGGCGTGCGCTCAGCGCAGCCGCTCGGCCGGGAACTCGCAGGCCGGGTCGGCGATCGCGCCCTGGGCATCGATCAACCGGATCTCCCGGCTGCCCTGGCGGGCCGTCTCGTCCAGGATCGCGAACACCGAGGAGGCCACCCGCTCCAGCGCGACCCGGATCCCGTCCGGCAGGTGCGCCAGGAACAGCGCCGCGGTGACGTCACCGGCCCCGTTCACCGACAAGGGCAGCAGCGGGGTGCGCACCAGGAAGGCGCCGGTGTCGTCCACGGCGAGCATGCCGATGCCCGACGGGACGGTATCCGTTGCAGCATCGGACTTATCGGCACCGGGCTTGTCGGCATCGGACTTATCGGCACCGGGCTTGTCGGAATCGGACCTGTCGGCATCGGACCTGTTGGTCTCGAACCCATCGGTGTCGAACCCGCCGGTGTCGGGCCCGGTGCCCGACACGACAACCGGCACCGCACCGGACACGACACCCGGCACCGCACCCGGCGCAATGGCCGCCAGTTCGACCGAGGTGACCAGCACCGTGCGGGGCCCGGTCGCCCGGACCCGGTCGACCGCGTCGAGCAGCGCCGGCACGGTGGTCAGCTCCTCCGGTGTCGTCCCGGCCAGGAACGCCAGCTCGAAGACATTGGGTGTGATCACGTCGGCCACCGGCACCACCCGGTCCCGGATCAGCTCCGGCAGGCCGGGCAGCACGAACATCCCTCGGCCGACGTCGCCCATCACCGGGTCGCAGCAGTAGACCGCCGCCGGATTCGCGGCCCGGACGCGGGCCACGGTGGACAGGATCACCTCGGCGACACCGGGGGAGCCCTGGTAACCGGTCAGCACCGCGTCGACCCGGTCCAACGCGCCCCGATCGGCGATGCCGTCGATCACCTCGCCGACCACCTCCGGCGCGAACACCGGCCCACGCCATTCCCCGTATCCGGTGTGGTTGGAGAAGTGCACGGTGAGCACCGGCCACACCTCGTGCCCGAGACGCTGCAACGGGAACGTCGCCGCGCTGTTGCCGACGTGGCCGTAGGCGACCGAGGACTGGATGGACAGGATCCGCATGACCGAGCAGCGTAGGCGGGACCACCCGCGGCCGACGCGATGGGGTGAAACCGGTGGACCTCAGGTGATCCCGGGCCGCCGGCGGGCACCAGAGGCTGATCAGGGGCTCGCCGCACAGGCGGCGGCAGGCCCGACCGGCGGGTAACCTCCGGTGCAGTTCGACCGGCGACGTGGGCGGGAGACGCGGGAACATGACCAGTCCGATCGTTCCGATCGTGCCGGCGAACGTCGGGCGCTTGCTGCGCCAGGGCGGTCCCGCGGACGACTTCGTCCGGAACCGCCAGGAAGTGGGACCAGTGCTGGACACCGATGTGCACCCCGCGCACGCCCCCGAGACGCACCCTGCGCTGCTGCTGCCCCCGGCGCAGCTGGCGGGGCGCATCCAGCACGCGCTGATCGGCGAGGCGATCACCGAGAAACAGGTGCGCACCCACGTCGCGGAGACGCTCGAGCACGGCTTCGACGCCGCCTTCGTCCCGGCGTCCTGGGTGTGGGCCGCCCGGGACGAGATGGGCAGCACCGCAGGGCGTATCGGGGCCTTCATCGACTACCCGTACGGTGCCGGCACCACCGCCGGCCGGTCCGCGGAGGCGCGTGCGCTGGTCGATGCGGGGGTCGACGAGATCGACGCGACCGTCAACATCGGGTACCTGCTCTCCAGCCGCACCGCCGAGTTCGCCGCCGACATCAAGGCCCTCGTCGAGGCGGCCTCGCCGATCGGCGTCAAGGTGATGCTCGAACTGCCGCTGCTCACCAAGGTGCAGCGTGAACGGGCCGTGCAGGCGGCGGTGGACGCCGGGGTCGCCTTCGTGGAGAACGCCTCCCGCGGCGCGGTCGGTATCGCCGATCCGGCCACCATCAGCTACCTGCGCCGCTCCGTCCCGCCGTCGGTCGGCGTGAAGGCCACCGGCGGCATCAAGACGGTGGAACAGGTGCGGGCCGTACTGGTGGCGGGTGCCGATCTGGTGGGCAGCACCGCCGGCGTCTCCATCGTCACCGGCGCCGGCCGCGCGCCGGGCAGCCTGTACTCGTACTGACCGGCCCGATACTCGTACTGATCGGCCCGGTACTCGTAGTGATCAGCCGGGTACCCGTACCGATCAGCCGGGCCCGGGCAGCCTGCAGTCGTACTGACAGGCCGGGTATTCCTGTCCGTCGGCCGGGCCGCAGGTGGCGGGTTCCGGAACTTCCCCCACGTCGATCCCACATGTGCGCAGTCGGTTCCGCGCACCGACCGACAGCCCCGGCCGGTTCCGCTGCTCCGTCCGGGTGCATCAGCGCTCCACGCAACAGGCGCGTCCTGCACGCAACGGCTTTAGTAGAGCCACTGATCGAATGGACGTCGCTGTCCCACTTGACACCCCGTGTCCGCGTCCCTAGTTTGTACAACCACTGACCTTAAGCGTGACGCCAGTCACGCGGTAGGCCGACGAGGGCCGGAAGTGCCGACCCCCGTGCACTGGACAAGGACGACGATGTCATTGATCCCGGCTCCGGACGCCGTCCGTCATCGGCGACGCCCGGCTCCACGTCAGCTGACCTCTCCCGCTCCTGTTGTGTTCGTCCGACCCTCTCCGGCCCGTGCGGCCGGCGCGGGCGGCTGAGCGCCGGCGTTCCCCGCTTCCGCCCCTACTCCCTGCACCCCGCGCCGACGCGGCGTGCCCGGAGTCGGCCCGGATGCACCCCCGACACCCCGCCGTCCGGCCCGGGTGTCCGCTTCGAGAGAGGAAAATGTATGCGGCTCAGGACTTCTGCCGCGATCGGCCTGATGCTGGCCGGTTCGCTGGTGCTCGCTGCGTGTGGCAGCGACTCCACCACGGGGGGCTCGACGACGAGCTCCGCCGCGGCCACCAGTGCGCCGCCGGCGACCAGCGAGGCCACATCGGAGATGACCTCCGCGACCAGCGAGGCCACGTCCGAGGAGAGCAGCACCGGCGGGGAGTCCACCGGTGGGACCGTGGACGGCAAGATCGGCGTGATCCTGCCCGACACCAAGTCCTCGGCCCGGTGGGAGGCGGCCGACCGCCCCGCGCTGGAGGCGGCCTTCAAGGCGGCCGGCGTCGAGTACGACATCCAGAACGCCAACGGCGACAAGGCCGCGATGCAGACCATCGCCGACCAGATGATCACCTCCGGGGTGACCGTGCTGGCGATCGTCAACCTGGACAACGAGTCCGGTGCGGCGCTGGAGAAGAAGGCCGCTGACCAGGGTGTGAAGACCCTGGACTACGACCGGCTCACCCTGGGTGGTTCGGCCGAGGCCTACGTCTCCTTCGACAACACCAAGGTCGGCGAGCTGCAGGGCCAGGGTCTGGCCGACTGCCTCGGCGAGGGTGACAAGAACATCGTCTACCTGAACGGCTCGCCCACCGATTCCAACGCAACGGCTTTCGCGGCCGGTGCGCACTCGGTGCTCGACAAGATCACCAGCTACAAGGTTGTCGCTGAGCAGGCCGTTCCGGACTGGGACAACCAGCAGGCCGCAACGATCTTCGAGCAGATGTTCACCGAGCAGGGCGGCGCCATCGACGGCGTGCTGGCCGCCAACGACGGCCTGGGCAACGCGGCGATCTCGATCCTGAAGAAGAACAGCGTGACCGACGTGCCGGTCACCGGTCAGGACGCCACCGTGCAGGGTCTGCAGAACATCCTCGACGGCACCCAGTGCATGACGGTCTACAAGTCCGCCAAGAAGGAGGCGGCCGCGCTGGCCGCCGCCGCGATCGCGCTGGTCAAGGGTGAGGCCCCGGCCACCACCGGCACCGTCAAGGACACCACCTCGGGCAAGGACGTCCCGGCGGTCCTGGAGGATCCGCTGGCCGTGACCAAGGACAACATCAAGGATGTCGTCGCCGACGGCGGCGTCGCCTTCGCGGACCTGTGCACGGCCGACTACGCGGCCAAGTGCACCGAGGCCGGCATCACCGGTTGATCCGCCTGCCGGTGGCCCGGGTGGTGATCCCACCCGGGCCACCGGTGCCGGTGCGCCCCCGCAGCCGTCCCGTCCCCGAGGAGTCCCCATGACCGCCGGCACCACCCCCATCCTGCAGTTGCGCGGTGTCAACAAGAGTTTCGGCGCGGTGCAGGTGCTGCACGACGTCGACCTGTCCATCTGGCCCGGTCAGGTGACCGCGCTGGTCGGCGACAACGGCGCCGGCAAGTCCACTCTCGTCAAGTGCATCGCCGGGATCCACGGGATCGACTCGGGCGACTACATCTTCGACGGCAACCCGGTGACGGTGCACAGCCCGCGCGATGCGGCGGCGCTGGGCATCGAGATCGTCTACCAGGACCTCGCGCTCTGCGACAACCTGGACATCGTGCAGAACATGTTCCTGGGTCGCGAGCCGCGGACCGGGCTGCTGCTGGACGAGGCGTCGATGGAGACCAAGGCCCGGGAGACGCTGGCCTCGCTGTCGGTGCGCACCATCTCCTCGGTGCGCCAGCAGGTGTCCTCGCTGTCCGGCGGCCAGCGGCAGACCGTCGCGATCGCCAAGGCGGTGCTCTGGAACTCCAAGGTCGTGATGCTCGACGAGCCCACGGCCGCACTGGGTGTCGCGCAGACCCGGCAGGTGCTGGACCTGGTCCGTCGGCTCGCCGACGCCGGTCTGGGCGTGATGCTGATCAGCCACAACATGAACGACGTGAAGGAGGTCGCCGACCGGATCACACCGCTGTACCTGGGCCGGGTGGCCGCCGACGTCGCCGCCTCCGAGGTGAGTACCGGCGAGATCGTCGAGCTCATCACCACCGGCCGGACCGGCTCCATCGGTCTGCCCCGAGCCGTCGCGCAGGAGTCCGCATGACCACCCCCGGACTGTCCAAGAAGCCCTCGGGCGACTCCGAGCTGGAGGCGCGCACCGCCTTCTCCGGCGACACCGTCGCCGCGGCCACCCTGGGCCAGTACTGGCAGGGCTACCGGAACAAGATCCGTTCCGGCGACATCGGTTCACTGCCAGCCATTCTCGGTTTCCTGGTGCTGGTCATCGTGTTCAGCGTGCTGCGGCCCTCCACCTTCCCGACCGCGCTCAACTTCGCGAACCTGCTCACCCAGGCCGGCGCGATCTGCGTGCTGGCCATGGGTGTCGGCTTCGTGCTCCTGCTCGGCCACATCGACCTGGCCGCCGGCGTGACCGGCGGTGTCGGTGCCGGCACCATGGCCATGCTCATGCTCAAGGCCGGGTTGCCCTGGTACCTCGCCGTTCTCATCGCCCTGGTCGTCGGCATCGCGATGGGTCTGGTCACCGGCTTCCTGGTCACCAAGGTCGGCATCCCCAGCTTCGTGGTGACCCTCGCGTTCTTCCTGGCCTGGCAGGGCGTGCTGCTGTGGATCATCGGCGAGGGCGGCACCGTCCCGATCAACGAGCCGGTCATCGTCGCGATCGCCAACAAGAACGTCCCGGTGATCGCCGGCTGGATCATCGTGATCCTGTCCATCGCGGTCTACGCCGGTATCAGCCTGGCCGTGTGGAACGGCCGCCGCGCCAAGAAGTTGGTGAACCCGCCGCTGCCGGTGGTGGTGCTGCGCATCGCGGTCATCGCGCTGCTACTGGTCCTCGCCACCTGGCTGCTGTCGGTCAACCGCGCGGTGCGCCCGCCGACCGTGCTGGCCGGGATCCCCTGGGTGGCGCCGCTGGTCGCCGTGCTGCTCGTCATCTGGACCTTCGTGCAGAACCGCACCGCTTTCGGCCGCTACGTCTACGCGGTCGGTGGCAACGCCGAGGCCGCCCGGCGGGCGGGTATCCGGGTCGCGTTCATCACGATCAGCTGCTTCGTCATCGCCTCCGGCATGGCCGTGCTGTCCGGCATCATCGCCGCCTCCCGGCTCAACTCCGTCACCCCGGATGCCGGTGCCGGCAACACCCTGCTGTACGCGGTGGCTGCGGCGGTCATCGGCGGCACCTCGCTGTTCGGCGGCAAGGGCAAGGCGCGGGACGCGATCATCGGTGGCCTGGTCATCGCCGTCATCGACAACGGACTGCGGCTGCTCGGGTCCGACGCCAAGATCAACTACATCCTCACCGGTGTCGTGCTGCTGCTCGCCGCCAGCGTCGACGCGCTGACCCGGCGGCGCCGGGCCTCCGCGGGGAGATAGCCGGACCACCCGGCCACCGTGCCCGGCAGGCGCCGGCGAGCGCCGGCGCCCGCCGGGCGGCGATGGGCGCTGCCCGGCAACCGTGGGCCTGGCCCGGGAACACCTGGGCATTGGTCGGAAACACGGGGCAGTGCCCGGGAGCACCTGGCATTGCACGGACACACAGGGCAGTGCCCGGGAGCACCCGGGCATGACTCGGAAACACAGGGGCATGGCCCGGGAGGAGACGGGCACGGCCGCGAACGGACGGGCGCGCCCGGTAGCAGACGGGCACGGCCGGACGCACCTGGACGCTGCCGGAGAACAGACGGACGGTGCCCGGACACAGATGTCGAGCGAGAACCCGGCGTGGGGAGGTCGCATGCGCACCACCGGCGGAGCCGGCAGCACCGGCGGGACCGCGCCCGCGCACCAGACCACGGTCCGCAGGATGAATCTCGCCCTGCTGCTGAAGAACCTGCTGGCCGACGGCCCGCGCTCGCGGGCCCGGCTGGCCGAGGACACCGGTCTCACCAAAGCCACCGTCTCGAGCCTGGTCGCCGAGTTGGGCGAGCGCCGGCTGGTCAGCGAGGGCGGCATCGACCGCGGCAACATCGGCCGGCCCGGCCGGATGGTGCAGATCGACACGTCGGTGGTGCGCTGCATGGGGCTGGAGATCAACGTCGACTACGTGGTCGCGGTGATCACCGACCTGACCGGGCGGGTCCGCTACCGCCGCCGGTTGTCCGTCCCGCTGCGGGATCTCGGCCCGGCCCGCGGCCTCGGCGAGGTCGCCGACTTCGCCCGCAGCTCGGTGCAGGAGAGCGGCTGCGCGCCGGAACAGGTGGAGACGCTGCACGTCTCGGTCCCCGGCCTGATCGATGTCGAGGCCGGCGTCCTGTCCTACGCGCCGAACCTGCACTGGCGGCAGGTGGACGTCGTGCACTCGCTGCTCGGCCGGCTGCAGTGGCACCACGCGCGGGTCAGCGTGGACAACGACGCGAACCTGGGCGCGATGGCCGAGTACACCACCGGCCGGTCGGCAGGTACCCGCAATCTGCTCTACCTGGTGGGCGACGCCGGTGTGGGCGCCGGCCTCATGGTCGACGGCCGGATCGTCCGCGGCCGCATGGGTTTCGCCGGCGAGGTCGGGCACATGCCGGTCGGCCGGCCGGAGAAGTTGTGCGGCTGCGGCCGGCGCGGCTGCTGGGAGTCCGCGGTCGGGTTGGCCGCCGTGGTGGACGGGGTCCCGGGCACCGCGCACGCCCCCGGTGACCTGGGCAGCCGGTTGGACAAGGTGGAGCGGTTGGCCGCCGCGGGCGACCCGCAGACCCTCGCCGTCCTCACCGAGGTCGGGGTGTGGCTCGGTCGCGGCGCCGCCCTGCTGGCGAACGTGCTGGATCCGGAGGTGATCATCCTGGGTGGCCACTTCGCAGCTCTGCAGCGGTATCTCGGCCCGGCGGTGCGCACGGAGATGCGCGAGCGCGTGGTCGCCGAGCCGCAGACGGTCCGGGTCGAGTTCTCCGAGTTCGGCTCGGAGGCGCCGGCCCTGGGCGCGGCACACGCCGGGATCGACCTGCTGGTCGGCGACCCGACGCTGGTGGCTGCCCGGTGACCGGCCAAAGCCGGTCGTCACCCGTGACCCGCCGCGACGCGGGTAGTCGTCCGGTGACCGGCCACGTCGCCAGTGGTCGCCCGGTGACCGGCCACTACACCGGTGATCGTCCGATGACCGGCCACTACACCGGCGGTCGTCCGGTGACCGGCCACGTCGCCAGTGGTCGCCCGGTGACCGGCCACAACACCGGTGATCGTCCGGTGGCCGTACGTTCCTGCCGGGGTGTGCGTCCGGTCCGGAGTCAGGGGATGATGGCGAGGTGAGCGAAACCCTGGTTGCCGGCATCGACTCGTCCACCCAGTCCGTCAAGGTGCTGCTGGTCCGTGCCGAGGACGGCGTGGTGGTCGACCAGGCCAGCGCGCCGCACCCCGGCGGCACCGAGGTGCACCCGGCGGCGTGGTGGGCCGCCCTGCAGGAGGCCGGTCGCGGCCTGCTGGACCGGGCCGCGGCCATCGGCGTCGGCGGGCAGCAGCACGGCATGGTGGCGCTGGACGCGGACGGCGAGGTGGTGCGCCCGGCGCTGCTCTGGAACGATCTCCGGTCGGCGCCCCAGATCGACACCGTGGTCGAGCATCTCGGCGGCCCGCAGGCGTGTGCCGACACCATCGGATCCGTCCCGCCTGCCTCGTTCACGGTGACGAAGCTGCGCTGGATGGCCGAGCACGAGCCGGAGAACGCGGCCCGCACCGCCTCGGTCGCGCTGCCGCACGACTGGCTGACCTGGAAGCTGGCCGGTGGTACCGAGGCCGGCGCCGACCTGATCACCGATCACGGCGAGGCCTCCGGTACCGGGTACTACTCGCCGGCACAGCGCGCCTGGCTGCCGGAGGTCGCGGCCTGGGCACTGGGCCGGGACACCGCACCGGTGCTGCCGCGGCTGGTCGACCCGGGCGCGGTCGCCCTGCGCACCCCGTCCGGTCAGGTGCTGTCCGCCGGCACCGGCGACAACATGGCCGCCGCACTGGGCCTGGCCATCGCCGACGGCGACGTGGTGGTGTCCATCGGCACCTCCGGCACCGCGTTCTGCGTTGCCGACGCCCCGACGGCCGAGCCGACCGGTTCGGTGTCCGGCTTCTGCGACGCCACCGGGCGTTACCTGCCGCTGGTGTGCACGGTCAACGCCTCCCGGGTGCTGGCCGTGGTGGGCACCCTGCTCGGGGTGGACCACGACGAGTTCGCCCGGTTGGCGCTGGCCGGCGAGCCGGGTGCCGGCGGGCTCACGCTGCTGCCGTACCTGGACGGCGAGCGCACGCCGAACCGGCCGGACGCGACCGGTGTGCTGCGCGGCCTCACCTCCGGGGTGACCCGGGAGAACTTCGCCCGCGCCGCGGTCGAGTCGCTGCTCTGCTCGCTGGCCGATGCGGTGGACGCGCTGGACGTGAAGCCGAACCGGGTGCTGATGATCGGTGGTGGGTCCCGGAACGCCGCGGTGCAGCAGCTGGCGCCGTCGGTCTTCGGCCAGCAGGTGCAGGTGCTGGAGCCGGGCGAGTACGTCGCGCTGGGCGCCGCCCGGCAGGCCGCTTGGGCGCTCTCCGGTGCCGCCACCCCGCCGCTCTGGGCGCCCGCGCCGAGCGTTGCCTTCGAGGGCGAGCCGCAGCCACGTGTCCGCGAGCAGTACGACGCCCTGCGGGACGCCACCGTCGGCTGGTAGGTCGCACCAGGGCCGCGGGTCAGGTCTTCGCCGGGCGACCCGCTCCCGCCCGGAGTCCGGGCATGATCAGGCTCCGGCCGCGAGCGGAACCCCGCGGCCCGATCGTCGAGTGCGGCTGCCGGGTCCCGGCGGGCGACGCGCTTCCCGCATCCGACCGGCCCGGGGCCGACACGACCCTCGGGCTCGCGGGAAATCGGCGGTCCCGGTTGGCCGAGCGCTCGTGGTCGGGCCGCATCCGTGACATCTGTCCGTTCAGGCGGCGCGGGGGAACTCCGCCTTTCCGGTGGCCGGTCGGTCGTGCTCCGGTCGCGCCGGGACGTAGTCACCGGCCAGCAGTGGCGAGGAGATGATCATGTCGGCGGTGGCCAGGTTGCTCGCCACCGGCACGTTCCAGACGGCGGCCAGGCGTAGCAGTGCCTTCACGTCGGGGTCGTGCGGCTGCGGCTCCAGCGGGTCCCAGAAGAAGACCAGCAGGTCGATCAGCCCCTCGGCGATCTTCGCGCCGATCTGCTGATCACCGCCCAGCGGTCCGGACAGGAACCGGTGGACCGGCAGGCCGAGCTCGTACTCCAGCATGGTGCCGGTGGTACCGGTGGCGAACAGTTCGTGCTCGCGCAGCGTGCCGAGGTTGAACTCGGCCCAGGTGAGCAGTTCGACCTTCTTGTTGTCGTGGGCGACCAGTGCGATGCGTCGTGGTGCGTGTGTCATGCAGGAGGGACGGGTCACCGGCGGCGTGGGTTGGGCCGGCGAGAGAGTGCTCACTCCGGGAACCCGCACAGCGCTAGCTCACATCGCTGCAGCTCGCAGCGGTACAACCGATCGGCAGCGTGCTGAGCCGCGCCCGGCGGCACGGTGTCGGCCCCCTGCCGGCGCCGACTTCCGTTCGTCGATCAACAGGGCAGCGGCGCCGGGTGCGGCGGCGCGGTTCAGCGCGGCGTGCTGCGCCAGGCGGGCAGCAGGGTGGCCGCGACCAGCGCGGCGCAGCCGGCCAGCACCGGCCCGAGCCCCGCCCCGGCGGCCACCGCCCCGATCAGCAGGGCGCCGACCGCGGTGCCGGCATCGAAGGTGGCGTTCCACAGCGCGCTGGCGGTGGCCCGCCGGTCGGGGCCGGCCAGCACGAAACTGACCAGCAGCGAGAGGTTCTGCACCGCGCCGTAGCCGACGCCGAGGATGGCGGCGCCGACCAGCACCATGACCGTCCTTGTGGGGCCGGGATCGAGCAGCAGCCCGCCGGACATCAGCAACAGCGCCACCACCGCGAACACCAGACCGCCGACGAGCAGCGGCCGGGAGCCCGTGCGGTCGGCGAGCACCCCGGACCGCCAGCGGGCGACCGCCGAGGTGAGCCCGAACAGCAGCAGCGCCACCGTGGCCAACGATCCGGACGGCAGCTGCACCGGCAGGATCGCCAGCAGGCCGCCGCCGATCATGGTGATCACCAGCAGTACCAGGGTGATGCCGGTCAGCGCGCCGACGGGGACGCGGGCCCGTCCGGCCCCGGGATCCCGCGGGTCCGTGGTGACCGGGGCCGGTGCCGGGAAACTGCGGATCAGCGGCAGGGCCAGCAACGGCAGCGCGCCGATCCAGGCGACCACGGCGAAGTGCCCGGCGGTGGTCAGCGCCACGGACAGCGGGATCGCGATCAGGTTGGGAATCGCGATCGCGAGGCCGTAGATGCCGATCGCCTCACCGTGCCGCCCCGGTGGCGCTATCTGGGTGGCGACGATCGGCATCAGCACGGTGACCACCGCGAAGCCCAGACCGCGGATCGCCGAGACCACGAGCAACCACCACAGGTCCCGGTCCAGCAGCAGCAGCGGGGTGGGCGCTCCGAGGGCGATCAGGCCGGCGGCCAGCACCACCGGTTGGCCGAACCGCCGGACCATCGCCGGCACGAACAGCTGGGTGGCCACCGTCGCGGCGAGCATCACCGTGGTGGCCAGGCCGGCCAGCCCCTCCGGCACCCCGCCGTCGACCGCCCAGAGCGGGATCGAGGACAGCGTGACGAAGAAGCCGCCGAACGAGAGCAGCGCGAGCACGATCTGCCGGCGCAGGGCGGGCAGGTGCCAGAGGGAGGACGAACCGGGTTGTTCGGACCGTGTGGTCGGGGGCATGGCAGGGGCCTTCATGACAGCCGCCGGAGGCGGCATGGTCCCCGAAAGGCCCGGCCGGGGGTGTCGTCCGCTGCACGGGGTAACGAGGAGGTCCCCGGAGGGATGGGTGCAGCCTACCGGTGCAACTCGCTTGTCCGCCCGACCGCCCCTGGTTGCCGCCTCCACCGTCGCGAGTCGCCGGTGCAATCGGCGCGAGTCGCCGGTGCACTCGGCGCGCAGCCGATGGTGCTGTCGTCGGTGGTGCGGCCTGTGGTGCGGCCGGTGCAGTCGTCGGTGGAGCGGCCGGTGTCGGTGTCCGTCGGTGTCCGTCAGTCACCGGTGCGGGGGACCGCTACCGGGAGCGGGTGAACTCCCAGGCATCGGCGACCATGCGGCGCAGGTCGTGCTCGGGTTCCCAGCCCAGCCGCGCCTTGGCCCGGTCGGCCGAGGCCACGAGCCGGGCGGGATCGCCGGCCCGGCGCGGGGCCGCCGCCACCGGCAGCGGCAGCCCGGTCACGTCCTCGACGCAGGAGACCACCTCGCGCACCGAGAACCCGTTGCCGTTGCCGAGGTTGCAGATCAGGTGCTCGCCGGGATCGGCGGCGGTGAGCGCCAGCACGTGCGCCCTCGCCAGGTCGGCGACGTGCACGTAGTCGCGGACCGCGGTGCCGTCCGGGGTGGGCCAGTCGTCGCCGTAGATGTCGAGCTTGTCCCGGCGGCCGTCGGCGGCGTCCAGCGCGATCGGGATCAGGTGGGTCTCGGTGGTGTGCCGCTCGCCGGCGCCCCAGGCCGCGCCGGCCACGTTGAAGTACCGGAGCGACACCGCGGCCAGCGGTGTGGCCGCGCACTCGTTCGAGATCATCATGTCCACGGCCAGTTTCGTGGCGCCGTAGGTGTTGGTCGGCCGGGTCGGGGTGTCCTCGGTGATCGGCACGACGTCGGGTTCGCCGTAGGTGGCGGCGGTCGAGGAGAACACCAGCCGCGGCACCTCGTGCTCGGTGATGGCGTCCAGCAGCGCCCGGCTGCCGATGACGTTGGTGTGCCAGTAGAGCGACGGCCGCACCACCGACTCGCCGACCAAGGACTTCGCCGCGAAGTGCAGCACCGCGTCGAAACCGTTGCCGCGCAACACGTCCCCGGCGGTGGAGATGTCGCCGACCACCAGTTCCACCCCGTCGGGCACCGAGTCGGAGTGACCGGTCGACAGGTCGTCCAGGATCGTCACCGCGTGGCCCTCGGCCAGCAGCAGCCGTACCACCACGGATCCGATGTAACCGGCTCCGCCGACCACCAGGGTCTTCATGCTCGTCGTCCTTCGTCGTGTTCGGCCGGGGGATCCGGCGTGGGCAGCAGGATGACCTCGCCGACCTGGTCGGCGAGGACCTCGGCCGCGTGCGGCTCGAGATGGTCGTCGGTGATGAAGGTGGAGATCGACCGCAGCGGCACGATCTGGGCGAGACCCACCACGCCCCACTTGGTGTGGTCGGCGACCACCACCAGCCGGCGGGCCGATTCGACCAGCGCACGGTTGGTCTCCGCCTCCATCAGGTTCGGCGTGGTGAGCCCGGCGTGCTCGTCGACGCCGTGCACACCCATGATCACCATGTCCACCCGGAGCGACCGGATCGCCTGCACCGCAACGGGTCCGATCAACCCGTCGGACGGGGTGCGGAGCCCGCCGGTGAGCACCACCGTCAGGTCCGGCCGCTCGTGGTGGTGCAGCACCTCGGCCACCTTGAGCGAGTTGGTGACGACGGTGAGGTCCGGCACCTCGGCCAGGTGCCGGGCCAGGGTCCAGGTGGTGGTGCCGGCGGTGATCGCGATCGCCATGCCCGGGCGGACCAGCGTCGCGGCGTGCGCCGCGATCGCCTCCTTCTCCTCCAGTTCGCGGACGCTCTTGGTCTCGAAGTCCGGCTCCACCGCGGTGACCGTCTCCACCGCGGTGGCGCCGCCGTGCACCTTGGCGAGCAGTCCCTTGCGATCCAGCGCATCCAGGTCCCGCCGCACCGTCATGTCCGAGACACCCAGCAGCACGGTCAGATCCGAGACCCGGACACCGCCGGTGCGACGCACCTCGTCGAGGATGCGGGCCTGCCGGACCTGGGCGAGCACGGTGCCTCCTCCTGGTCGCCGCCTGCTGGGACCGGGTCAACCTAACAAACAGAACCGCACATCCGACTGTGAGGCTGTGTGTGATCCCTGTGGCTCCCCGACCGCCCGGATCAGCGGGTGGTGCCGTCGATCGGCACCGACTCGATGCCCTTGCCGTTCCCGCTCCCGCTCCCGGCGGCCGCTGTCGAGCCGGCCGCGGTGGTCCCGTTCCCGGCCTTCGCGGTCGCCCGGTCGGTGACGGCCTTGAGCAGCGCGGTCAGGTCGGTCCCGGTGAGGTCGTTGGTCAGTGCGATGCCCTGGGCGACGGTGCCGGCCACCGACCGGGTCAGCGACTGCGCACCGTCGGCGCTGATCACGGTCATCTTGTCGACCGCGGCCAGCGGCTTGCCGGCTGCCTCGACGATCTCCGGGAGCACCTTGACCAGCAGGTCCAGCACGGCGGCCTCGCCGTAGGTGGAGAACGCCTGCGCCCGCAGGTCCATCGCCCCGGCCTCGGCCTGGCCGCGTGCGGTAATCGCGGACGCCTCCGCGGCGCCCTCGCTCTCCACGGCCTCGGCGATCGCCTGCCGCCGGAGCCGCTCGGCCTCGCCCTTCTTCGCGCCCTCGATCGCCTCGGCCTCGGCCAGCGCCGACCGCCGGGACCGCTCGCCCTCACCGGTCAGCTTCGCCTGCTCGGCGGCGGCCTGTGCGGCCGCGATGGTGGCCTGCCGGTCGGCGTCCGCCTTCGCGATGGTGGCCCGCTGGTTCGCCTCGGCCTGGGCGATGGTGGCCGTCTTGCGGCCCTCCGCCTCCTGCTCGATCCGGTACCGCTCGGCGTCCGCCGGCTTGCGCACCTGGGTGTCCAGCTGCCGCTCGGTCAGTGCCGCGGTGCGCTCGGCGACCTTCTCCTGCTCGGTGAGCACCCGCTGGTCCTGCGCCGCCTTGGCCAGCGGACCGGCCGCGTCCGACTCGGCCTTCGCCGCGTCGATCTCGGCCGAGATCTGTGCCTGCTTCAGGGCCAGCTGGCGGTTCGCCACCGCGATGGCCTCCTCGGCGAGCAGCCGCTCCTGCTCGGCGGCCTGGCGGGCCCGGGCCTCGGCGATCGCCGCTTCCTTGACCACCCGCGCGGCTTCCGGCCGTCCGAGATCCGCGAGATAGGTTCCCTCGGCCTGGATGTCCTGCAGCTGGAAGGTGTCCAGCACCAGACCCTGGCCGGTGAGCGACGTCTCGGCCTCCTCGGCGACCGCCGAGGCGAAAGCCGCCCGGTCCCGGATGATCTCCTCGATGGTCAGCCGGCCGACGATCGACCGCAGCGCACCGGCCAGTACCTCGGAGGTGAACACGTCGATGCCCTGCTGCTGGTTGAGGAAGCGCTGGGCCGCGGCCCGGACGCTGGACTCGGACCCGCCCACCTTGACGATGGCCACGCCTTCCAGGTCGCACTTGACGCCCTGCTTGGACACCGCGCCCCGGATGCCGACCGGGATCCGACGGCTGGACAGGTCGATGGTGTTGAGCTTCTGCACGATCGGCAGGACGAAGACGCTCGCCCCCATCACGACCTTCTGGCCGGAGGAGTCGGTGGAGATCTCGCCGGTGGCGGAGGTGGTGCTGTTGCCGCGGCGGCCGGTGACCAGGAAGGCCTGGTTCGGGCCGGCCACCTTGATCCGGGACAGTACGAGCAGGACCAGCAGCACGACGAGGACGACGATGCCGCCGATGGCGATCAGGACGGGTGACATGGGAAGGGCCCTTTCTCGGGGTCTTTCTCGGGTGGTGCTCAGGTCTCGTGGTGCTCAGGTCTGCTGGTGTTCAGGTCTCGTGGTGCTCGGTCTTGCGGTGCTCAGGTCCGGTACTGCTCGGGATCCGGTGGTGCTCGGGTCGGTGCGGTGCTGCGGTGCGTCCCGAGTGCCCGGCCGTCGGAGGCCGTCCGGCGCGACCGCCGGACGTGGCGGGGTCGGCCCCGCACTCACGGTGCGACCGAGACCACCTCGACCGACGTGGCCGACGGGGTGCCGATCACGTAGACCGGCGTGCCCGGAGCGAGCGCGTCCTCCGCGCGGGCGTTGTACTTCAGCTGCTGCCCGGCGACCGACAGCCGCACCTCGCCCAGCCCACCGGCCGGGATCGCGCTGATCACGACGCCGAGCGCGCCCATCAGGTGCGAGTCGGACAGCGTCTCGTCGGTGCGCATCCGCATCAGCGCGCCGGCGAACCGGACGACCAGCCAGGCCAGTGGGACGGCGGCGACCAGCCCGATCCCGATGGACCCGGTGATCCGCCAGGCCTCCGGGATGCCGTCCAGCACGGTGGCCGCGATGGCTCCGGCGAAACCGCCGCCGCCGATGAACGCGCAGAGCGCGGGCAACGAGAACGGACCGTCGGCATCCGGGTGCCCGAGGTGCGAGAAGTCGCCGATCACGAGCGCGAGCAGCAGCAGGACGACCCCGGCCGCGCCCACCAGGAGGAGGGTGAGCACGAACGGATCCACACAGGAATTTTATCGTCCGGGCCGCTCCGCCGGGCCGGAACGGGGGAACCGGTGACGACCGGGCAGGATGGTCCGGTGACCAGCACGAGCACCCCGGCAGCGCCCCCGTCCGCCACCTCCGATCCGCTCCCCACCGGCGCGGACATCGCGGCGGCCGCCCGGCGGATCTCCGGCGTGGTCGCCCGCACCCCGCTGGAACGGTCGGACCGGCTGTCCGCGCTGACCGGGGCGACGGTCTACCTCAAGCGCGAGGACCAGCAGCGGGTGCGCAGCTACAAGCTCCGCGGCGCCTACAACCTGATGGCCCAGCTCGGCCCGGTGGAGCGGGAGTCCGGGGTGGTCTGCGCCAGCGCGGGCAACCATGCCCAGGGTGTGGCGTACGCCTGCCGGGCCCTGGGCATCGACGGCACCATCTACCTGCCGCGGACCACCCCGCGCCAGAAGCGGGACCGGATCCGGGCGCACGGCGGTGACCAGGTCGAGCTGATCATGGTCGGCGACACCTTCGACGACGCGGCCGAGGCGGCGGCGCGGCACGCGGGGCGCACCGGTGCGGTGCCGGTGCCGCCGTTCGACGATGCGCGCACGGTCGCCGGGCAGGGCACGGTGGCCGTCGAGATCCTGGAGCAGCTCGGCGCGGCCCCGGACGTGCTGGTGGTGCCGGTGGGCGGTGCCGGGCTGATCGCCGGGGTGGCCACGGCACTGGCCGACCACCCGCAGGTGCGACTGGTCGGGGCGGAACCGACGGGTGCGGCGTCGCTGACCGCCGCGCTGGCCGCCGGCCGCCCGGTCCGGCTGGACCACATCGACCCGTTCGTCGACGGCGCTGCCGTCCGGCAGATCGGCGCACTGCCCTTCGCGGTGCTGCAACGGCGCCCACTGGAGGTGATCGCCGTGGACGAGGGCGCCATCTGCACCGAGATGCTCGGGCTGTACCAGAACGAGGGCATCATCGCGGAGCCGGCCGGCGCGCTCTCGGTGGCCGCGCTGCGGGCCGTCCGGCCGCGACCGGGTCAGACCGTGGTCTGCCTGGTCTCCGGTGGCAACAACGACGTCTCCCGGTACGGCGAGGTGCTCGAGAGATCGCTCGTGCATGCCGGTCTCAAGCACTACTTCCTGGTCGACTTCCCGCAGGAGCCGGGCGCGCTGCGCCGGTTCCTGGACGAGGTGCTCGGGCCGGACGACGACATCACCTTGTTCGAATACGTGAAGCGGAACAACCGGGAGACCGGGCCGGCCCTGGTCGGCATCGAACTCGGTGCGCCGGAAGGGCTTCCGGGTCTGCTGGAGCGGATGGCGAGCGGCCCGATGCAGGTGGAACGGATCGATCCGGGCAGCCCCGCCTACCGGTTCCTGACCTGATGCCCGGCCCGCTCCCCACCGTCGCGGAGCTCCTCTCCAGGATCGACTTCGCCGCTGGGACAACACTTCTGGTGCCGGACGATCCCCGGCCCGGGTCGTGGGTCGGCGGTCCGTCGGCGGTGGTGGACGGCGAAACGATCGTGCTGGCGTACCGGATGCGCCGGCCGGTGGGGGAGGGCCGTGGCTTCGCGAACGTGATCGCGGTGAGCGAGGACGGCGAGACCCCGCGCACCGTCGCGGTGATCGACCGGGAACGGCACGACTGCGACTCGCTGGAGCGACCGTGCCTGGTGCGCACGCCGGAGGGGCGCTGGCGGCTGTACATCAGCTGCGCGACGGTCGGCAGCAAGCACTGGCGGGTCGACCTGCTGGAGGCGGACACCCTCGAGGGGCTGCCGGATGCGCCGCCGCGCACCGTGCTGGCCGGTGACCCGGCGGTCGTCGCCGTGAAGGATCCGGTGATCCGGTGGGTGCCGGGCGCCGATGAGGCCGGTGCTGCCGGGAAGGCCGGTGCTGCCGGAAGGGCGAGTGCCGCCGGAAGGGCCGCTGCCGCCGGGAGTGCCGCTGCCGCCGAGGGAGCCGCTGCCGCCGGGAGTGCTGGTCTCGCCGACATTGCCGGTCACGTCGTCAGCGCGGGCGAGCAGTCAGGGACGTGGCACCTGTGGGCCTCCTGCCACCCGCTCGACGACCCCGATGCCACCGACCGGATGACGGTGGATCACGCCACCTCCACCGACGGCATCGACTGGACGTGGCAGGGCACCGTGCTCACCGGAACAGCGGGGACCTGGGACGCCCGCGGTGTGCGGCCGGCAGCACTGCTGGACGTTGCCGACGGGCTGCTGATGTTCTACGACGGGCGGGCCTCGGCTGCGGAGAACTGGGAGGAACGGACCGGGGCGGCCCTCTCGGCGGGCGTCGACGGGATCTTCCGGCCGGTGGCCGCCGCACCGGTGTTCGTCTCGCCGGAGGGGTCCGGGGGCCTGCGCTACCTGACCGCGGTGACCGATCCCGGGTCCGGTCGCACCCGCATCTTCTACGAGAGCGCGCGCACCGACGGCGGTCACGAGCTGCGGACGCAGCTGCTCTGAGGGCGTCGCGGCCCCCGTGGCCGCCCCGCTCGGCCGGTTGGCCAGAACGACCCGGCGCTGTGCGGTCACAGGCGCTCGCTCGGTCGCGCCGAGGCGTGCGAGGGTGTCCGGGACCGTTCGGACTTCGGGTGACGGACGCCGTTCCCGGCGAACGGTGGATGTGCCCGTCACCGACGGTCATTGCTGACGGCGTTGCGGTGGCGACGGCGGTGCCATCCGGGCTGCTGATGCCTCTGCAGACGTAGCGGCAGAGTGCTGAATTCCCCACGACCGGATGCCGGAGAACCACCGTTCCCGCAGGTCCACGGGTTGTGAGCAGGCTGTGGAACCGGGCAATCCGGGCCCTACGATCCCCGCAACCACAGGGCGGGAGGTCGGATGGCACAGGGACGTTCCCAGCAGATCCCGTCGCTGGACGGGCTCCGCGCGTTGGCGATCGGGATCGTGGTGTGGGGCCACGCGGGCCTGCCGCAGTACATCGTCGGGTCCACCGGGGTGACGATCTTCTTCTTCCTGTCCGGCTACCTCATCACCACGCTGCTGCGCCGCGAAGCCGAACGCACCGGAACGATCTCGATCAGGGACTTCTATCTGCGCCGGACCTTCCGCATCCTGCCGCCGCTGTACGTCGTGCTGGTGGCCGCGATCGTGATGAGCCTCGTCGACGTGCTCCCGGACCGGATGTCCGGCTGGGGAGTCACCTCGGCCGCCACCTTCTGGCAGAACTACTACCTGATCGGCTCCGGCCGTGAGGGCATCCCGGCGGGGATGAACGCGCTGTGGTCGCTGGCGGTCGAGGAGCACTTCTACCTGGTGCTACCCGTGCTGTACCTGGTGCTGCGGCGGACCCGACTGCGCCGGCTGGGCCAGGCCGGGGTGCTCGCCGGGATCTGCGTGGCGATCCTGGTGTGGCGCACGTGGCTGGTCACCCACGGCGCCGGTTACGACCGCGTCTACCTGGCGACCGACACCCGGGCCGACGCGATCCTCTGGGGATCGGTGCTGGCGCTGGCGTGGAACCCGGTGCTGGACATGCGTCCACCGCGGCGGAACTGGCCGTGGACCCTGGTGGCCGTGGCCTCGTTCGCCGCGTTCTGGGGGATCAGCGAACTGCCCGAGTCGGTGGTGATGTCGGTCGGGTACACCGGCCAATCCCTCTGTCTGGTAGGTGTTTTCGTGGCGGTGGTCCTGGCCCCGCGGTCGCTGCCCGGCCTGGTGCTCAACTGGCGGCCGCTGGCCTACATCGGCGTGCTCTCCTACTCGCTCTACCTGGTGCACCGTCCGGTGCTGATGGTTGTCGAGCAGTACGTACATGCGCCGAAGGTCGTCGAGCTGCTGCTCGCCGGGGTGCTGATGCTCGGGGCGGCGCTGCTGCTCCGGGTGGCGGTCGAGAAGCCCTTCGAGAAGGCCCGTCGACGGTTCCGGCAGGGTGCCGCAGCTCCGGCTGTGACGGCCGGCGACGCTCCGACAGCAGCGACGGTCGGGGCCGGAGGGCCTGGCGGGGGCGCATCGGTACCGGAGCAGCGCACCCCGGTGCCCGGGCAACGCACATCGACATCGGTGCCCGTGCAACGCTCCTCGGTGCCGGGGCAACGCTCGTCGTCGGGCGGCGCCGTGGAGGCGGCCGGGCCGACGGACCCCGTCGCCGGGTCGTCCGGGACGGCGCGGTCCGGATCCGGTACCCCGGTCTGACCCGGCCGGATCCTCGTCAGTTCCGGACGACCGGCCTGATGCCGCGGCTGGTACCAGTGCCGGCCAGGTCAGTGACCTCGTCGACCGGTGTGAGCCGGCCGGATCTCGTCAGTTCCGGACGACCGGCCTGAGGTCGCCGCTGGTGCCGGTGCCGGCCAGGTCAGTGGCCTCGTCGCCCGATGTGAGCCGGCCGGATCTCGTCAGTTCTTGACGATCAGCTTGATCGCTGCAGCTCGCGGTGGTGACGGGCACGTCTCCCGCCTCCGCAACCTCGGCGGTGTACCGGCAGGTTCTCGGAAGTTCTTGACGATCGGCTCGACCGCGGGCCGTTGCCCGGTGGTAGACCCGTTTCGCAGCCTTCGCCGCCAGGGCGGTGCCGCCGGCGCGCTCCGTCAGTTCTTGACGATCAGCTTGACAGCGGCGCTGGTCCCGGTGTTGCCCGCGGCGTCCTTGGCCTTCGCCACCACCGAGTAGGTGCCGTTCGGGAACGTCCTCGAGTTGATCGCCGCCGACCACGTGGTGCCGGACTGTGTCCCGTCGCCCAGCTTGGTCGTCCCGACCCAGAAGCTGACGCCGGTGACCCCGACGTTGTCGGTCGCGGTGGCGGTGAGCGTCACCGTCCCGCTGACCGTGGTGTTGGCGGCGGGCGCGGTGATCACGGCCGTCGGAGCCGTGCGGTCCGGTGCCGGGGTACTGGTCGTCGTCGTGGTGGGTGTCGTCGTGGTGGATGTCGTCGTGCTGGTCGTGCTGGTCGTGGTGCTCGTGCTCGTGCTCGTGGTTGTGGTCGGCGTGGTGGTCGTGCTGGTGGTGGTGCTCGTCGTCGGCGTGGTGGTGGTCGTGGACGTCGTCGGAGTGGTGGTGGTGCTGGTGGTCGTGGACGTCGTCGGTGTCGTGGTCGACGTGGTGGGCGTCGTCGGCGTGGTGGGTGTCGTGGTGGTCGGCGTCGTGGTGCTGGTGGTGGGTGTCGTGGTGGGTGTGGTGGTCGTGCTGGTGGTGGTGCTCGTCGGCGGGGTGGTGGTGCCGGTCACCGGGACGGTGGAGGCGGCGTAGCCGAAGTACTTGCCGGCGACGGGCCGGGTGGGATCGCCGAGGAAGGTGTGCCCGCGCTGCGCGGCGGCGGCGCCCTGGGCGATCAGCGTGGCCTTCGCGTCGGCGACGCTCTTGCCGACGCAGGCGCCGGACGGGCGGTAGCAGTTGAGCGCGACCCCGGACAGGGCGGCGGCGGACATGCTGGTGCCGGCCTGGATGTAGCTGAAGCCGTTGCCCTTCTTGGTGGTCCACGGGCAGACGCCGGGCGCGGCCAGCACGTGCGCCTTGTCGGCCGCCGACACGGCGAAATTGCTCTTGTAGTAGTAGGTGTCGTCCGGGTCGGTGGCGGTGCAGCCGGACGGGACGGTGCCCAGCCCACCGGGGGCGCCGTCGTAGTCGACGACGTTGGTGGCGGTGAGCACCTCGTCGTAGGAGGCCGGGACCAGGGCCGCGAGATCCCGCGACTCGTTGCCGGCCGAGGCGACCACCAGGATCCCGGCGGCGGTCAGTTGACAGACCAGGGCGTGCAGCGGGTCGTTGTTGGTGGCGCCGCAGTTGCCGTCGTCGGCGCCGGTGGTGGCGAGCGACATGTTGACGACCTTGATGTTCTTCGCCGCTGCGTTGTCCAGCACCCACTGCAGGCCGCAGGTGAGTGTGGTCATCGAGCCCTTGAGCTTGTTGTCGAGCACGCGGACCGAGTAGATCGGCGCCCCGGGGGCGATGCCGGCCATGCCCTTGCTGTCGTCGTAGGCGGCGATGGTGCCGGCCACCCCGGTGCCGTGCCCGTTGCCGTCGGCGCCGGAGCCGAGGCCGGTGCAGTCGACCTGCTGCTTGAGGTTGTAGTCGGTGTGGCTGTCCGTGCCGGAGTCGATCACCGCCACTCCGGGCCCGTCCCACGCCGTCCCTGAGCCCACGTTCACCGGGGCCTGGGTCGCTTCGACGGCGCCGACCGCGGGGCGGATGACCTGGGTGCCGGCCGCCGACGCGGAGTTCCAGGCGACCGCGCTCAGTGCGACGGCCGCGACGAGGGCGAAGGCTCCGGCGCGCACGGCACGCCCGGTCGACACAGTCACTGCACATTCCTCCGGAGGACCCCACCTCGGCGGCTCCACGGCGAGCGCACCGTTCATCCGGCACCGTTCGCGGCCCGGCGGACGGAACGAGTATGGCCGAGCCGGGCGCCGGAGGCGTCCGCCGTACGGGGTGTACCTCTCCCGTCCGGGTGAATGCACGTCGCGCTGATGATCACCGTCCGTGCGTGGGTGAGGCCGTGGCGACGCTCTCCAGGTGTCGAGGTCGCTGCTCCGATCAGCGGAGAGTGACGGTCACCGCCGCACTGTCGGCCCAGTTGCCGGCCGCGTCGTAGGCACGCGCGGTCAGCCGGTAGCGGCCCGCCGGGTACTTCGAGGTGTCGACCGTGCGGGACCAGGTGCTGCCGGACCGCGTCCCGTCGCCGAGGTTGACGCCGTTCACGAAGAACGTGACCCGGGTGACGCCCACGTTGTCGGACGCCATCGCGGCCATGGTGACTCGGCCGGTCACGGTCGCGTTGGTGGCCGGCGCCGTGACGCGGACGGTGGGCTTCGTCCGGTCGGCGGCCGTCGTGGTGGTCCTGGACGTCGTCGTGGTGCGCGAGGTGGTCGTGGTCGGCTTCGTGGTGGTCGTGGTGGTCCTGGACGTCGTCGTGGTCGGCTTCGCGGTCGTGGTCGGCTTCGCGGTGGTGGTCGGCGTGCCGGAGGCAGGGGCGTCGGCGCCGGCGATGTCGGCCGGGATCGGGTCGCCGTCGTAGTCCGCGGCGGCCGGCTTGCGGCTGCCGGTCGGCGTGATCCGCACCTGGGAGAAGTCCTTCGCGTGCAGATCGCCGGTCAGCCGGTTGCGGACGTCCAGCGTCCCGGTCCGGTTGCCGTTCTTCCCGGCGGCCCCGGGCGTCTTGCAGAGTCCCTTGTTCCAGTCGAGGATCACGCTGTTGGTGATCGGGGCGTTGCAGTCGGTCAGGTAGCCGACAGTGTTCCGGTCGAACACCGCGCCGGGCGACCCGAGCCGGATGTTGCCGTCCATGAAGGTGTTGTTGCGGACCACGACCCGGGTCGACTGCCGGTCGCGCAGGTCCAGGGTGTTGCCGTTGCCGCAGTTCTTCGAGACCACCAGGCAGCCCTGGATGAAGTTCGACTCGATGGTGACCTCGTCGACACCCCAGCCGCTCCCGGTGGAGAAGATGATTGCCGAGTTGTAGCAGTTGGCCATGTTGTTGCCGCGCAGCACGATCTTCGTCGAGTCGAAGATCTGGATGCAGTCGGAGTGGTAGCCGCCGGTGCCGTTCTGGTCATAGTCCCGGATGGTGTTGCCCTCGACGAGAGCGTTGGTGGCGCGGGCGATCTGGATGCCGTCGATGGAGTGCCCGCCGCGGAACTCGTTGTCCCGCACCACGACGTCCTCGGAGCGCAGGAACATGCCGCCGCCGATCACCTTCGACCGGGTGACCGTGGTGCCCACCGCCGCCGCCTGGATGTAGAAGTTCAGCGTGACCGTGACCCCCTGCCAGTTGGCGTGCGGCGCGTAGGTCTTCAGGATCCGGAAGCTCGGCACGGCGCTGCCGGCCGGCCGGATGGTGATCGGTGCGTTCGCCGTGCCGGTGCCGCCCTTGACGTCGACGTCGCCGTAGGACCCGCCGGCGAGCAGCACGGTGTCACCGGCGGCCGCCTTGCCGACCGCGGTGACCACGCTGCACGGCCGGGACGAGGTGCAGTCGGTGCCGGACCCGGACGGCGAGGCGGACAGCGACTTCCCGGCTGCGCCCGAGGCGGGCGCGAGAACGACGACGGAGGTGATCCCGGTGAGCAGGGCGGCCAGCGCGAGCAGCCACCGGCGGAGCGGGGACACGGAGCCGTGGCGGGGGGCGTGCACGAGCGGGTACCTCCAAGGTGCGGGTCGCCCCCACGGCGGACGCGGAGGCCTGTCAACAGGTGAACGAACGGTCCCGGAATGGTCACGTTTGTGTCACTGATCATTATCGACAGGCACTGACCTGCGAGAACAGCGCCAGGTGGGTCTGATCGGGTGGCGGACGTGATCAGGGAGGGGTGTCGTCGCACACATGGCCCGGGCATCCGTGGCAGGGTCCCGCGGATCTGTGACGCGACAGTGCGACCTGTCACCACCGCCCCACGGATGGCGCAGTCGACCTGGAGGGACGGAAACTGGACGCGAGGTGCGCGGTGCGCGGCCCGGGAGCGGCCTCAGGACGGTCGGCGGCGTACCCTCGGCCCGCCCACCGCGTCCTGGTAGGCGGCCACGGTGGTGGCCGCGATCGCGGGCCAGTCCAGATGGTCGAGATCCGGCGCCCCGGCGCGGGGGGTGTCCCGCCACCACTCGAGAGCGGCTGCCAGGGCAGCGCTGTCGAAGTCCCCGCGGTAGGTGTGCACCCACTCGCTGCCGATCGACACGGCGAGCTCCGCCATGCCGCCGAGATCCGGTACCACCACCGGTCTTCCGGCGGACAGGGCGAGGATCGCGGAACCCGAGTTCTGGATCGCCGTGTACGGGAGCACCACCAGATCGGCGGCGCGCAGGTAGGCACCCATCTTCTCGTCCGGGATGTGCCCGTGGTCGAACCGGATCCCGGCCGGACCGGCAGCGCTGCCCGCGCCGGCGGTACCGGCGGCGCGGGCAGCATCGCCCGTACCTGTAGCCCCGGAAACCTCGGCACCGGCGGAAACCTCGGCACCGGCGGAAACCTCGGCACCGGCGGAAACCTCGGCACCGGCGGCGACCGCAGCACCGTCGGCGACCGCAGCACCGTCGGCGACCGCAGCACCGTCGGCGACCGCAGCACCGTCGGCGACCGCAGCCCCGGCAGCACCGATCGCGTCCTCGATCGCATCTTCGATCTCAGCGCGCAGGTCGGCGTTCGCCGAGCCGGCCACCAGCAGGTCGGCGGGTCTGCCTGGAATCCCTGCCACGGCGCGCACCAGGGCCGGCACGTTCTTGTACGGCCGGATCTGGCCGACGTGCACGACCAGGGTTCGATCCGGATCCAGACCCAGTGCCTCCCGGGCATTCTCGCGGGAAGGGGAGAAGTCGTAGTCACCGCGATAGTGACCGTGCGGGGTCACTGTCACCGGCACCGCGGCGAACTCGGGGTACTCCACACGCAGCGCGGTGACGGCATCCGCCGACAGCACCAGCGCACCGTCGACCTCCGCGCCCCACCGCCGGCGCAGCAGCCGCCGCATCGACGGGGTGGACCGGGTCTCGTGGTGGCCGATGTTGTGCGCGGTCCAGAACAGCCGGGTCCCACGGAGTCTGGCCAGCCGCAGCAGTGCGAAGAACAGGCGTATCCGGACCGCGACCTGGACCGGCCGGTGGCTGGACAGGAACAGCAGCTCCGGCCAGTGCACGTGCACCACGGCCGGCCCGCGCAGCATGCCCAGGTAGCTGAACTCCTGCACCTGCCAACCCGTGCCGCGGACGGCGTCGTACAGACGGGCGTTGTAGGGGTTGGCCGCCCGGGTGCGGAAGGCCGGGTCGGCCAGCACCGTCCGGCTGCGGTTCGTCCGCCTCACGTCGCCCGCAGTGCCACGGACAGGATCTGCTGGTGCCGGGCCTTCCAGGAGTTGGCCTCGAGGAAGGCGAGCCGGTCCGGCTCGGCCTGCCGGCCGAGCGCCAGGGCGTCGTCCAGCACGTCGACGAAGTCGTCCACGGTGTCGGTCAGCAGCACCCGGTCGGAGATGTTCCGGCACGGCGCCAGATCGATGGACAGCACCGGGCAGCCGGCGGCCAGGTACTCGTAGATCTTCAGCGGGCTCATCGCCTCGGTGAGCTCGGTGCGCTGGTGGGACAGCAGGGCCAGATCGCAGTTCCGGATGGACGCGGCCAGCTCGGCGCGGCCGACCTGGTCGTGCACGTGCACGTTCGGCAGTTCCAGCACCCGGTCCAGGTACCCGGCGTCCGCCCGGATCCCGAGCAGCACCACGTGCAGGTCCGGGCGTGCCTTCGCCAGCACCGCGAGACCCTCGGCGTCCAAACGGGAGTCGAGGGTGCCGACGTAGATCGCCCGCGGGTGCGGGATCGCCTGCAGCCAGGGCGGCGCCTCCGGCATCGGGCCGGTCCACTCCGCCGGCTCGACGCCGTTGGGTACGACCGCGGCCGGACCGGTCGGCTCGATCCGGTCGATGATCTTCTGCGACACCGCCACCACGGCCCGGCCGGAGGCCTGCATCGACCGGTAGGCGGCACGGATCGCCGGCCACCACGGCTCGCGGGACGGCAGCGCCGCCCAGTCGTCGCGGGCGTAGAAGGTGACCGGTCCGGCCCAGTCGAACGGGCAGAAGGCGCCCATCAACGGGTTGGCGGTGATCACCGCGGGATGCACGAGTCCACGGCCGCGGGCGGTCTCGCCGACCTTCCGGTCGAACTCGCGGAACGCGCTGCGCACCTTCGGCACGTCCGTGGGGTCCTGCCGCCGCACCCGCAGCGGCGTGTACAGGGTGTGCTCGTCGTCGGCCGGGAACCGGGCATCGCCCTTCCCCAGGACGGTGCGCAGCGCGCGCACCGGGGCACTGCGGAACGGGTTGACCACCAGCAGTCGGCGGACCTGTTCGGACACCATCAGGCTCTGCAGCAGCCGGTCCGGCGGCCGGTTCATGCCGCGATGCACGGCATCGCCGTAGGTCTCGAAGGTGAAGGTGAACACGATGTCCCGCGCGATCGCCCCGGCGGGAGCGGATCCGGCCGCGCTGTCGTGGGGACGGATCCCGGTGGTCATGCTGCCTCCGCAGGGGTGGTGCGTCCGAACAGGGTCTCCTCGGCGATCGGATAGCCCGACCGCCAGTCCTCGCGCCGCGACCACACCGTCGTCCAGGTCCGGCTGCGGCGCCGGGTGGCGCGCTCGCCCACCGACCGCAGCAAGGCGCCCAGCTGCAGCGCGGCGACGCCGAAGCGGGCCCGCCAGGTGGTCCAGTTGCGCCACAGGTAGGTGGCGCGGCCGGCCCACACCATGCACATCTTCAGGCCCTTGTCGGCGCTCGCCCCGCCGTTGTCGTGGATGATCTCCGCGGTCGGCACGATCACCGGCCGCATGCCGAGAGCCCAGGCCCGGGTGGAGAAGTCGGCGTCCTCGCCGTAGAGGAAGTAGACCGGGTCCATGCCCTGCAGCCGGTCGAAGTCGGCCCGGGAGACGAGCAGCAGGCAGCCGGTGACGATGGGCACCTCGCGCACGGTGTCCCGCTGCCAGTGACCGAGCGACTCCGGGTCGAAGAAGGTCGAGCGCCGGAACACCGTGGACAGACCCAGTGCGTAGCTGACCATCGACCACAGGGTCGGCGCCCCCCAGCACGAGCTGGGATCGAGAGTGCCGTCGGGGCGCAGGGTCCGGCCGCCGTACAGGCCGTTCCCCGGATGCAGCACGGCATGGTCCCGCAAAGCCTCCAGTGCGCCGGGGCGCACCGTGGTGTCCGGGTTGAGCAGCAGCAGGAACTCGCCGGTGGCCCGCTCCGCGGCGAGGTTCACCGCGCGGCCGAACCCGAGGTTCTCCGGGGAGGGGACCACCGTCACCTCCGGGAAGGCCGCGGCCAACGCCGCCGCGCTGCCGTCGGCGGAGCCGTTGTCGACGACCACCACGTCCAGCCCCGGGATCCGTTGCTCCTGGAGGGATCTCAGGCACTCCGCGGTGCGGTCGCGGGTGTTGTAGTTGACGAGCAGCACGGAGACCGTGGGCACGTCCTCAGGTCCCGGCGCCACTGGTCACCTCCGTAGTCACCGCTGCGGACGTCCCGGCGGCCGGGCGGTAGCCGACCACCTTGGCCGGGATGCCGACGGCGATGCACTGCGCGGGCAGGTCCTTGGTGACGACCGCGCCGGCCCCGACCACGGCGCCGTCACCGATGGTCACGCCGGCGGTGACCACCACCCCGGCCCCGAGCCAGACGTCGCGGCCGAGCACGATGTCCTTCTCGATCTTGGGCTGGTCCATCACCGGGGTGCCCTGCTCGATGGCGTAGTTCGACGCGGTGAGCACACATCTCGGTGCCAGCAGGCACTTCTCGCCGAAGGTGATCGATCCGGAGGAGTTGCCGGCCCACACCACGGAGTGTTCGCCGATGTGGCTGCCGGCCCCGATCACGATGCGCTCCCCGTTGCGGAAGGAGACGTTCGGCGCGAACGAGGCGCCCGCGCCGACCCGCATCTTCCGCACCTCACGCACGTGGCTGTACGAGTAGAAGTGGGCCAACCGGAACCCGTGCAGGTAGGTCCGGACGTCGGTGAACGACCGGACGAACGACGGCAGTCTCATGCCGCGACTCCTTCTCTCTCGTCCCAGGTGCGCCGCATCGCGGCCGCCAGTTCGTCGGCGGACAGCCCGCTGCCCGTCACCACGCCGATCGCGATCCGGGTGCCGACCGAGCAGGCCAGCACCGCGCACTTCTCCCGGGGGTCCATCGCCGGCCAGAAGATGATGGTGTCGGCCGTGCCGCCGAACATGCGCGGCACCCGCGGGCTCACCGGGAGGTACGTGGCGTAACCGTCCCAGGTGCCGGGAGTCGGTGTCGGGAAACGGTTCTCGCGTGCGGCATCGGCCACACTGCCTGCCACGGCGGCCGTCCGGCCGCCCAGCTCGTCCGGACTCCCCGCGGGCACCTCGGTGACAAGCACGCGGACGGCGTTGCCGGTGACCTCCGAGCCGCGCTCCCGGGCCGCGATCGGCAGCAGCACCCGCACCGGGCCCCGCTGCGAGGTGACCTGTCCGACCGACATGCCCAGCCACGCGGCCATGAGATCGGCGATACCGCCGCCGTTCTCCCGGGCGAAACGCCGGACCGGTGCGAGATCGTAGGTCATGACCGCTGTCTCGCGACGCTGCAGCAGGGTGTCGGCACCGCCTTGCAGGAAGCGCAGCCGGTGGCGGAGCGGCCGGAGGTTCCTGCCGGCGAACCGACGCAGCCGGCCGGCGAACGACCGCTGCCGGAAGACCCGGACCGGCCCGCCGGACCGGCGGGCGTCCCGCCCGAACTCCCGCACCGTGTGCACCAGCAACCCGGCCCGTCCCGACGGGCCGTGCTCGGTCGCGAACGGCTCGTCCGCCGCGGCGGCCGCACCCACGCCGACCGCGGCCGAGGCGTTCACCAGCTCGGTCAGCACGCGCCGCCCGAACAGCCCGTCACCCATCACGTGGTGGATGCGCACGACGAGCAGCACCCGGCCGTCGTCCAGGTCGGCGACGACCACGTCCCAGGGGGAGCTGTCCGCTGACATCGGGCCGTTCTCGAATCCGGCGACCAGGGCGGCCGGCAGGTCGCCGGCGGGCAGCACGCCGGGCACCAGCCGCACGTGGTCGACGGCGCGGAACCCGGTGTCCGGCACCCAGGCCGGCGCGTGCAGCCCGAGAACCGGCCGCAGGATCCGGCGCCGCATCTCGGGGATGCGGCCGGACACCCGCTCCAGCACGTCGACCACCGGACGCATGTCGATCCGGCCGTCCGGTCCCCGCAGGTCCGCGCCGGTCAGGAAGATGCTGCCGGTCGGACGGAAGGCGGCCCAGGCGGCCGGGGAGGTCAGGTACCGCTCGTCCACGGTGGACAGCGGGACCACCGTGGGCCGGGCGGGGTTGTTCATGCCGGTGCGCTCATGCCGATGCCGGCTCCGGGACCGTCGCCGGCGGGTGCTCGTCGACGAAACACGAACCCTCGACCGGGATCCGGGCGGTACCCACCAGGCCGGTGACGATGCCGGCGAGCATCGCGCGGTCGCCCCTGGCCCGCTTGCTCCGGCGCAGGGTGAGCCGTACGGCGCGGATGACCGTGCGTCGCAGCACGATCGCCCCCAGGGCGAGGCCGACCGAGAGGTCGATGCGGAGGAACTTGCCGACGAGCGCGCCGAGTCCGAGGCCGTAGCCGCGGAGCAGTGCGGTGTAGTCGCCGCCCTGCCGCTGGTTCAGGTGGATCACGGCGGACGCCGGCTCGTGGACGACCAGCCAGCCGGCCCGCAGGATCCGGCAGAACATGTCGAGATCCTCTGCGCCGGCGTGGGTCCGGCCGGCGCCGAGCACCTCGTCGAACCCACCGAGCTCCAGCACCGCCGTCCGGTCGAACGCCATCAGGGCGCCGTGACCGGCATCGAGGCCCTGGACCGTCCGCGTGTAGGTCTTCCGGTGCGGGTCCTCGTAGACGGCCGTCGGTGCACCCGGATCGAGCATCCGGCCGGACACCGCACCGACCCGCCAGTCCTCGAACCGGGCGAGCAGTGTCGGGATCCAGTCGGCGGCGACCTCGCAGTCGTCGTCGGTGAAGATCACCACGTCGCCGGTCGCCTCCCGGACGCCGATGTTCCGCGCGATCGACAGGCCCGGGCGGGCGGACCGGACGTAGCGCACACCGGCCCGCTCGGCAGCGGCGCGCGTCCCCGGTCCGTCGGAGGCCGAGTCGACCACCAGCACGTCGGTGCCCTCGGGGCCCCGGTCACGGATCGAGGCGAGCAGGTGGGTGAGCATCTCCGGGCGGTTCCGGGTGCAGACCACCACGGTCGCGGTGGTGCGGGGTGCCGTCATCGGGGCGGGCCGGCCGGGCGCAGGTCGTCGGAACCGGCGCCGATGCGACCGGAACCTCCGACGCGGTCGATCGCGGTGCGATACGCGGTGATCAGCTGGTCGCCGGCATCGGACCAGGTGAGGTCCGCGGCCCGGGCGATGGTCGCGGCGCGGGCGCGGGCCAGCAGCTCCGGGTCGGTGGCGAGGTCGTCGAGCTGCGAGGTGAGGGTCGCCTCGTCGCCGGCCCGGTGCAGGAATCCGCTGACGCCGTCCGTGACGTAGGCACCGGCGACGTCCGAGACCAACGGCACGCATCCGCTCGCCATCGCCTCGTAGATCACCAGGGCACTACCTTCCTCGACCGACGGCAACAGCAGGACGTCCGACTCCCGGTAGGCGCGGGCCACGTCACCGGAGAACCCGGCGAGCCGCACCGACGGGTGGTCGAGCAACGGGGCCAGGTGCTCCCGGTATCCGGGGTCGAAGGAGCCGAAGATCGAGAAGGTCCCGTCCACCGACGCCTCCGAGGCACGCCAGGCGCGGAGCGCGTGGTGCAGACCCTTTCGGGGCTCGCACCTGCCGACGTAGACGGCACGCAACCCGCCCGGCTCGCGACCCTGCGGAGCGGCACGGAAGACATCAGGATCGTAGCCGTAGCGGTGCCGGAGAAGAACACGCTCCGCGAATCCGGCAGTACGGAACGTGTCCGCGACGGTCTCCGAGGGGACCAGGATCCCGCCGGCGTAGGACCATTCGTCCTGCTCGGTGCGCAGCCGCCAGGCATTGAACCGATGGGGACTGCCGGTGGCGAGTCTCACTCCCAGCGAGGCGATCTCGCGGGCGACCACCCGGTAGGCGTGCCCGGTGTGGGTGTTCGGCGACTCCCGCAGGCCCGCCACGCCGGACCGGCGGGCGGCCGCCAGGGTGCGGGCCGCGGCCAGCGGCCAGGTGTGCACCACGTCGAAGTGGCCGCGGCGCAGCACGGACCGGGCGCGCAGGTCGTGGTAGGTCAGCGATCGGTTCAGCCCGATGATGCGGCGCGGGATCCGCCGGCCGGCGAAGCGCAGCGTCTCGACGACCTTCTCCAGGCCCTCCACCGGCCGGGCCACCGTGCCGGTGACGAGGGTGACCCGGTGCCCCTTCGCGACCAGATCGCTGACCTGGTGCCACGCGGTGGTGCCGATCCCCGGATTGCCCAGGTCGTGCGGGAAGCTGTAGAGGACGGACAGCGGCCGGCCGCCGTCGGCGGCGGTGCCGGTGGTTTCGGCAGCGGTTCCAGGGGTCCCAGCGGTTCCCGTGGTCCCAGCGGTCCCGGTGGCCCGCGTGCCTGTTCCGCGCGCTGCGGGGTCGGCCGCTCCGCGCGTGACTGGCCCCTGGGGCACACGAACCTCGCTCGAGAAGTCGGCGGCGTCTCCGGACGGGGTGCTTCCGGCCACTGCCGCGGTGAACTGCCCGACCGGTACCGCTGTTCCCCGACACCGCGGTGCCCCCGACCTACGGACCGGTCATCCTGGCGGAAACCGTACGGCACACGGCGACGGCTGTCACCAATCGGCGAACGCGCCGGTCACCCGGGTCGCTCACATGGCCGAAAGCCACACCGAGGGTCGACCCGGCACCGACCTGGCAGGGGTGCGCGTCCCCGGTTGCGCCACCGGCGCGTGGTGGAGGTCACTCTCCGCTGTTCCGGACGTAGGGGACCGGGCGGGAGCAACCGGAAAGAACTCGATGGTGTGCGGAGCCGCCGGTCTGTCCTACGGACCGGCAGGCCGAACGGGCACGCCACCCGAACGCCTGTGGGATCGGTGTCAAACCGTCACACGAACCGTGCATCAGGGCGCGGACCTGGGCCGATCGAGGCCGTCCGAGCGAGGACAGGACACCGCTCCGTCGCACCGGATTGCCTTGGACGAAACATATCTGTAACCCTGCTACCCGACGATGACCGAGAACCGCATCCGGGAGCGGTTCACGGTCCGAGAGCCGTCGGGCAGGCACGTGGTGCAGTGGTACAGCGGTCCCGGACCCTCCTGATCGTCTGAGCACTCGTCGTTGTCGCCGAACTCATCGCCCTGTCAGCAACGCCGTCACCGACAGCACCGACATCACCGACATCGATTCGCGACTCCGGTCACAGGTTGGGAGATCTCATGGACATCGCTCTCTACGGTCGAGCGCTCTGGACCTACAAGTGGCTGCTGGTGGTCGGTGTCGTGGTCGCCGCGGCCGCCGCCTTCCTGGTCGGCTTCAAGATCCAGGACGGAAAGGTCGTCTCGCGGTCGGAGGGGCTGTACACCGCCTCCACCTACGTGCTGATCGGTGGGAACAACGGCCAGCTGTTCCTCAACCAGGTCCCCGGGGAAGCGGTGCCCGACGGCTCCTCCGCCCCGCGTGACGTGGACCTGGCCGGCCTGGCGCCGACCTACGCCTATTACGTGTCCAGCGACGTGATCCGCAAGGCCGTCGAGGACCAGGTCGGTGCCTTCGGCGAGGACGAGGCGCTGACCGCGATCGCCCGCACCAATATGCCGGGCAGCCCGGACGACACCGGCGGCCGGTTCTCGCTCCCGGTGCTCTCGATCATCGGCCAGGCGCCGACCGCCGCCCGCGCCCAGGACATCTCCCGGGCCGCGAACGAGGCCTTCCAGACCTTCGTCGCGCAACAGCAGGACCAGAACGGCACCCCGGCGGAGCAGCGCACGACCCTGGTCACGCTGAACCAGAACGAGGCGCAGCCGGTGGAGACCAGCAACCCGCTGCTCGGCGTGGTGGTCACCGGAATCGGTGTGCTGGCCGCCTTCATCGCGCTGATCTTCGTCCTCTTCAACGTGCGGACCCGCCGGCTGGAGAAGGAGCGGGACGCCCTGGAGGAGGCCCGCAACCACGAGCGCATCGCCGAGCCGGTCGGTGCCGGCCCCGCCGACTTCCCGGCGAGCGGACCCGTTCCCGGCGCTCCCGGACCGATGGGCTTCGACCGCAACGGCGCCTTCCCGGTCGACCGCGGCGACGGCCGGCCGCCGTTGCTGCCGGGCTTCCCGCCCCGGGGCGACGACCGTTCCCCGCGTGACTGACCGACGTGACCGACGTCGAACCCCGCATCGACCCGGCCGAGGCATCGGCCGCGGACGGCGGACCGCCCGGTCCGGCGCGGCGTAGCGACCGCCTCGACCGGCGGCGCCGCGCCGCCCGCGCCGAGATCGCCCGGGTGTGGGCGAGTGCGGTCATCCTGACCGCGGTCTGCCTGGTCGCCGCGCTGTACCTGCCCGGCCAACTGGTCGGCGCCGTGCTGGCGTTGCTGTCGATCGTGGTCGTGCTGCGCAAGGCGATCTTCGGCTGGACCGGTCTGCTGATGATCCTGCTCGCGGTGATCATGTTCCTGCCGGTCCGGCGGTACAAGCTGCCGATCCCGCTGCCCTTCGCGCTGGAGCCCTACCGGGCGGTGCTGGTGGTGGTGGCCCTGGGCATCATCATCTCGCTGCTGGTGGATCCCCGATTCCGTTGGCGCCGTAGCGGTTTCGGCGGAGCGATCGGCTTCTTCCTGGCCACCCTCACCGCCTCGCTGGCGGTCAACACCGGCGAACTCGCGGACCAGGGTCTGCTCAACACCTCTCTCGGCGGCCTGCTCAACTACGTCTTCCTCTTCGGCGTCTTCTTCATCGTCCGCGTGCTGCTGCGCAGCGAGGAGATCGTCCAGCGGGTGGTGATGTTCCTGGCGGCCGCGGGCGGGATCATCGGGCTCGGCGCCGTCGTCGAGCGCTACCTCGGCTTCAACGTCTTCATGGCGCTGGGCGGCTGGCTGCAGTTGCAGCGGATGGCCGATCCCAGCGAACTGGTCCGCAGCGGTGGTGCGCGGGCGTTCGGCTCCGCGCAGCACCCGATCGCGCTCTCCGTGCTCTTCTGCATGCTGCTCCCGCTGGCGATCTACCTGGCCCGGCATGCCACGAAGCCGATGCGCACCGCGTCCGGCTGCCGGATCTTCTGGCTGGCGACGGCCATGGCCATGCTGGCCGGCCTGATCTGCACGGTGTCCCGCACCAGCTTCGTGATCCTGGGTGTGATGGTGGTGCTGGGGATCATGGTCCGACCCCGGATCTTCCGGCCGCTGGTCCTGATCGGTCTGCCGCTGGCGGCCGTCGCGGCCCTGGCCGCACCCCGGGTGGTGCTCGGTATCTTCCGGGAATTCCTCGACACCGACGAGCTCATCGCGTCGCAGTACGCCTCGGCCGGCTGGACCGGCAGCGGCCGGCTCGCCGACCTCGGGCCCGGGATCGAGGAGGCGCTGCGCAGCCCCTTCTTCGGCATCGGCGTCGGCAGCCGGATCGTCGTCGGGCCGGAGGCGAACGCCTTCATCCTGGACGACCAGCTGCTCAACACCTTCATCGAGTCGGGCTTCCTCGGGCTGCTCGGCGTCGTCGTGCTGCTGGCCTACCCGGCCGTGCGGCTGTGGCGGTTCTCCCACTCGCCGACCACGCCGGACCGTTGGACCGACCTCGGCGCCGCCCTGTCGGTGATCCTGCTCGGCTACCTGGTCGCGCTGTTCTTCTTCGACGGTTTCGGATTCCTGCAGACCGTGCTGGTGGCGTCGATCATGCTGGCCATCGGGGGCTTCCTGATCACCGAGATCCCTTGGACCAAGCGGCCTTCCGTCGCCACGTTGATCCGTGCCCGGGAGCGGGCCGAACGCACGGGGAAGGCACCGGTCAGCGGATGACGGACCCGTCCCCCGTGAGCCCCGCCGTCCCGCCGATCGAGCCTCCTGCCGTGACCTCCCCCGTGCTCAGCGTCGTCGTACCGGCGCACAACGAGGAGGCCGTCATCACCCGGCTGCTGTCCGGACTGCTCGACGGCATCTCCTCCGGCGAGCTCGAGGTCGTCGTCGCGGCCAACGGGTGCACCGACGGGACCGTCGCGGCGGCGAGGGCCGTGCACCCGGCGGTACGGGTGGCCGAGACCACCACCGCCTCCAAGATCGCCGCGCTCAACCTCGGCGACGACGTCGCGACCGTTTTCCCCCGCGCCTACGTCGATGCCGACATCGCGGTGGACACCGCGGCGCTCCGCGAGATCGCGGCGATGCTCACCGATCCCGAGCAGCCGCTCGTCGGTGCCCCGGCCATGGTGGTGGACGCCTCCCGCTCGTCCTGGCCGGTCCGCGCCCACTACCGGATCTGGGAGCTGACCGACTACCGCTCGCTGGGCCATGTGGGCTCCGGCATCTACGCCCTGTCCGAGGCGGGCCGCGGCCGGTTCGGCCAGTTCCCGGACGTGATCGCCGACGACCGCTACGTGCAGGAGCTGTTCACCCTGGACGAGCGGCGCGGCGGGACCCGGACCTTCACCGTGCACGCCCCGCGCACCTTCCGGGCCCTGGTGCACCGCTCGGTCCGGTCCTCGGCCGGGAACGCCCAGCTGCGCAGCCGTTCCGGCGCCGACGGGCGGACGGATTCCGTGGCCACAGCCCCGGGCGGGTCCGGGATGAAGAACCTGGTGAAGCGGGTGGCCCGGCGCCCGCTGCTCTGGCCGGACTTCGCCGTCTACTGCGTGGGGTACGTGGTGCCGCGGATCCTCGGACGGCGCAAACTGGCGCGGGGCCAGGCGCAGGTCTGGGAACGGGACGAGACGAGCCGGACATGAGCGAGATCCGCGACACCGCCCGTGATCCGGGGGTGCCCGGCGAGCCGGTGACCGGACCGGCGGCGGTGGTGGCCGCCGAGGCAGTGACGGTGCCGGAACCGGACCCGGTCGTGACGGAGGGCACGATGCCGGTGGCGGCCACGGCGGCCACGGCGGCCACCGAAGCCACGGTGGCCTCCCCGGACCCCGAGGCGATCCCGCCCGGCGGGCTGGCCCGCGCCACCAGCCGCGGCGTCCTGGTCACCCTGGGCGGCCAGTGGGGCCGGACGGTCGTGCAGACCGTGTCCACCGTGCTGCTCGCCCGGCTGCTGGTGCCGGAGGACTTCGGCCTGGTGGCCATGGTCACCGCGATCGTCGGCGTCGCCGACCTGCTCCGCGACTTCGGCCTGTCCGGTGCGATCGTCCAGGTCAAGAAGATCAGCAGCGAGCTCTGGTCGTCGCTGGTCTGGCTGTCGCTGGGGCTGGGTGCGATCTGCATGGTCGTGGTGGCCGCCTGCGCCCCGCTGATCGCCGCGCTGTACGGCGAGCCCCGGTTGACCGTGCTGGTGCTGGTCCTCTCGCCGGGCCTGCTGATCAACGGGCTCTGCATGCCGTTGCAGACGAAACTGCAACGGGAGCTGCGGTTCTCCACCCTGGCGTCGATCGACGTGCTGTCGATGCTGTTCGGCGTGACGGCCTCGATCGCCGGTGCGCTGCTCGGCTGGGGTGTCTGGTCGCTGGTGCTGCTCACCGGCGTCGGCGTGGTGTACCGGTTGATCGCGCTGATCCGGGTGGCCTGGCCGAAGGTGGGCCGCCCGCGGATCAACCGCGAGGTGATGCCCTTCGTCGGCACCGGCGCCAACATCTTCGGCGTGCAGCTGCTGAACTACGCGGCCCGCAACATCGACAACATCGTGGTCGGCCGGTTCGGCGGCGCCGCGCTGCTGGGTCTGTACTCGCGGGCCTACAACCTGCTGCTGCTGCCGCTGTCCCAGCTCAACGGACCGTTGACCCGGGTCGCGCTGCCGGTGCTCAGCCGGCTGCAGGACGACCACGAGCGCTACCGGCGCTACGTGCGCAGCGCGCTGCTGGTCATCGGCTACCTGGCCTGCCCGGTGTTCGCCGTCGCGGCCGGCGTCGCGGTGCCGCTCGTCGAGGTGCTGCTGGGCGACGAGTGGAGCCGGGCCGGCACCATCTTCAGTCTGCTGGCGATCGCCGGCGTGGCCCAGGCCTTCGGCAACATCCAGGGCTGGCTGTACATCTCGCTCGGCCGCACCCGCAAGCAGTTGGTGTACTACGTCGTGACCAGGCCGATCGTCATCGCCTCGTTCTTCCTCGGCTACTGGTGGGACGAGGTGGAGGGGTTGGCGCTCTGCTACGGCGTCGTCTCCCTGCTGCTGCTCTGGCCGGGCTTCCGGATGGCGATCAGCGGGACGGCCGTCACCGGCGCGGATGTGCTGAAGCCGGTTCTCCGACCGGCCTCCCTCGCGGTACCGTGCTTCCTGGTGAGCTGGGGGGTCGCACACGTCGTCGGGGACATCGCGATCCTGCAACTGCTGGCCGGCGGACTCGCCGGCGTGCTCGTCCTGGCGTTGTTGTGCCTCCTCCCCGGCTTCCGCGGGGATGTGAAGCAGATCCTCGCCTTCGTGCGCACGGTGAGGAACCCCAGGAACGGATGAAGACGATGAGTGGTCCGCGCGACCGGCGGCGGGCGACCCGGCGGGTGCTGCCGGCCCTCGTGGCCGCGGTGGGTCTGCTGCTCGCCGCCTGCTCGTCGACGGACGGGACACCCACCCCGGCGCCCTCGACGTCCGCCGCGCCGGAGCCGTTCCTCACCGACGTGACGTCCGTGGCCGCGATGGGCGACTCCATCACCGCCGGGGTGAACGCCTGTGGCAAGCAGGGTGCGTGCGCCGCCGCTTCCTGGGCCACCGGATCCGACACCTCGGTGATGAGCCTGTCGTCCCGTATCGCCTCCCTCGCGGGCAGCGCGCCCGCGGTCTACAACGAGGCGCGTCCCGGCATCCGCGCCGCCCAGCTCGGCGACCAGCTGGACCAGGTGGTGAAGACCGCCCCCGGCCTGGTGGTGATCCTGGCCGGTGCGAACGACGCCTGCCGGACCAGCATCGGCGTGGTGACCGGGGCCCAGGAGTTCGGCGAGTCCATCGGCGAGGTGCTGGACACGATCAGCACGGAGCTGCCGGACACCCACATCTTCATCACCTCCATCCCGGACCTGCCGCAGCTGGTCGACCTGTTCGCGGACAGCGATGCGGCACATGCGGTCTGGTCCGACTTCGCGGGCTGTGCGTCGTTGCTGCAGAACGCGACCTCGACCGACAAGGCCGACGTCGACCGCCGGGCCGCGATCGGCCAGCGGATCGTGCAGTACAACGCGCAGATCGAGCAGCGGTGCCAGGACCAGCCGCGCTGCACCTACGACGGCGGGGCGGTGCACGCCGCCCAGTTCTCGCAGCAGGACATCTCCACCGTGGACTACTTCCACCCCTCGGAGACCGGCCAGGGCAAGCTCGCCGAGGTCGCCTGGCAGGCGCTGCTCGGCGCCGCGGAGGAGTGCGCGGCGAGCGGCCGGACGTGCTGAGCGACACCGCCGTGGCCGCCCCACCGCCGACCGGCCCCGGGCGGCGCCGCCGACGCTGGATGGCGGCCGCGGCGGTGATCGCCGCGCTGCTGGTGGCCGGCGGGATCGTGCTCGCCGTGCGGGATGTCGCGCCGACCAGTGTGAACCCGCCCGACTTCATCGCCGGTCCGGACCCGTCGACCTCGTCCACCAGTGCGACCAGGGCACCGACCGCCTCCGCCTCCGGAACGGCGTCCGCCACGGCGCCGGCCACCCCCTCCGCCTCCGCGTCCGTCGCACCCGGCGATGCGCTCTACGTGGCTCCGGGCAACCGCCAGGGCAGCTGCCGGGAGGACGACCCCTGCACCGTCGGGCGGGCGTTCGCCGACCTGCGTGATCATCCGGACAGCGCCTCCGGGATCCTGCTCACCGCCGGCGACTACGGCGTGCTCGAGATCGCGGCGTCGTCGGTGACCGAGGACGGCCGGGTGCTGATCGGTGTCGCCGACGGTGCGGACGTGTCCATCGACCGGCTGAATGTGCTGTCGCCGAACACCACCTGGACCGGGATCACCGTCACCGGCGTGCTCTACCTGCGACCGTCCGCGGTCGGCACGATCCTGGACGGGGTGACCGTCGAGCAGGGCGGCCTCTTCGTCCGCTCCGGCGACACCGTGGTCCGCAACTCGGTGTTCCGCGACGGGAGTTCGCTGGACGGCATCCAGATCGGCAACGGGGCGTCCGGGGTGCGGATCGAGAACAACGTCATCCGCGACTACAACCAGCAGGGCGACACCCAGTACCACTCCGACTGCATCCAGGTGTTCGACGCCAGTGACGTCACCATCGTCGGCAATCGGATAGCGAACTGCTCCAACGCCGGGATCATCCTGTCGCACGGCAGCGGCAAGGGCATCGACGGACTGGTCATCGAGTCCAACTGGGTCCAGGGGTGTGTGGTGCGCGGCGACGCCTGCCGCGGCGGCTCCGCCCTGGACATCCGGGAGAGCTCGGCGGTGGGCATGGTGGTCCGGAACAACACCGTGCTCAACGGATCGGTCCGGATCGGCACCCAACCCGATGCGGTCTTCGACCGCAACATCATCGACTACCTGTCGTCCTGCGACTCCGCCATGACCAACACCATCGTCCAACGCTGGAACCCGGGGCTGTGCAGTCAGCCGGATGCGTTGGGCAGCAACGGGAACCGGATGGGGGAGGTGCCCGTGGCGGACGCCGTCGCCGGCGACCTGACCCCCACCGACCCGGCCTCCGTGCTGATCAGCCCGGTCGGTGGGGAGCCGGCGGCCGCCGGCATCGACGGCTCACCCCTGCCCGCCGATGTCGCCGGAGCCAGCGCAGGCTGAACATGGCGGCCCGGGGGCCGCGGGTCGCTCGTCCTTGATGGAATCCCGCGTTCTGCGCTTCTCGCACTCTGCTCGTTCCTCGCGCCGTGCTGCGATGCTCGACCGCACGATTCCGACGAGCGACCGGGCATCCGCCTGAGCAGGAAACGACCGGTCGTTGTTCCCGGGATCGTGCGGTCGAGCATCGAGTCGTAGCGAGGAACGAGCGTAGGCGAGACGCGCAGGACGCGGGATCCCTTCCGGGGAACAACGGCCCGCGAGCGCCAGCTCGCAATGTTTCTGTCCCTCTACCTCAACTCTTCCAGAGGTCGCGGGGGAAGGCGGCGAGGAGGGGCTGGGCGGACCAGGCGGGGGGCTGCGCACCGCCCATCGCGACGGCCCGCTCGACGGTCGGGGCGAAGGCCCCCTCCGGTGCGCGCCCGGTCCCGAGCAGGTAATCCTCGTACTTGAAGGCCGACTCCTCCGGCGACACCACGGCTCTCGCCGGGATCCCGAAGGCCTCGGCAACGATGACGCCGTGCAGCGAGGACCCGACGACCAACCGGCTCTGCACGATCCGCTTGATCACCGACCACAGCTCGTCGCGCGGTGACACGGTGTCCTTGGTGCGCGGCGCCGACCGCAGGTCGTTCAGATTGGGGACCACGGTCAGGTCGTGCTTTTTGGTCTTCGCCCACTCGGTGACCTCGGGGCGCAGGTACGGCAGCAGCAGCCCGGGATCCCCGTAGACCTCGGGGACGTCGAGACCGAAGCGGTCCTGCAGGAGCGCCCGGGACTGCGGCCCGCGGACCGCCCGGACGTCCAGGCCCTCGAGCCGGTAGGTGCCCGGATCGACCTTGCCGTTCACGCCGGCGCCCCAGACGACATCGCCCGGTCGGGAGAACTGGAGGATCGAGCCGATGGCGAACAGCCGCCGGCGGGCGGCGTCCCCCTGCGGCGGGGTACCGCCGAAGCGGTCGATCATGCCCTTGACGACGACCGGGCCGAGCAGGTCGCCGAAGTTGTCCACCGGGCGGAAACGCAGCGCACGCCGACCCCAGATGTTGGTCTTGCGCTCGGGATTCCAGAACATCACCGGGATCCCGGCGACGACCGCCTCCCGGGTCTGGTCCGGCACCGCCACGGGAGTCGACGTCACGAGGCCGCTCGAGCGGAGATGTCGTCGTCGACGCTGCGCTGTTCGGGCAGGGCGACCGCGCGGTCCGCCGGCCGGACCGGAGCGGCGATGCGCGGACGTGACGGCGAGACACCGTGCCGCAGGAAGAATTTCAGCGCCGATCGCAGGTGCCGGCGGGCGAGAGGATTGACCAGCAGCGCGGCCACGCCGCCCTTCGCCGAGGCGCGCGACCACAGGTGGCGGCACTGCACGCCGGGCAGCTGGTGCACGCGCCAACCGCGCTGCCAGAACTGCAGGCACCAGTCGACGTCCTCGAAGTAGAGGAAGTAGGACTCGTCCATCGGGCCGACCTCGACCGCTGCCGACCGACGCACCAGCATCGCGGCGCCCATCAACCAGTCCGCCTCGAGCGGCACGTCGTGCGTCCGCGCATGCGAGACCTCGTGCACCATCTCGAACCGCTCGAGCTCGGCGCGGCCACGCCCGGTCCGGGAGCCGAGCGGGGTGCGGCGGTAGGCGATGGTCGACGGCCGGTAGAACCGGAACGCGGTCGTCTGGTGGTGGTCGTCCCCGCCCAGCACCCCGGGCCCGACGATGCCGACGTCCGGGTGCTCGTCGAGGTGCGCCACCAGCCGGGGGAGGAGCTCGTCGGTGACCTGGATGTCGGCGTTGAGGACCAGCACGTACGGCCGGTCGGTGACCGCGAGGCCGGCGTTGACCAGGGCGGCGTAGCCGCAGTTCGAAGCGAACGGCACGTAGCGCGTTCCGGGCAGGTGCTCGTCGACCAGCGCGGCGGTGTGCGGCTCCGCGTCGGAGTCGGCGACGACGACCTCGAGGTGCTGCGCTCCCGGCAGGCCGGCGATGGTGTCGAGACAGGCGAGCAGCTCGTCCTGGGCGCGGTAGTGGGTGATCACCACGGAGACGCGGCCGGTCACCTGGGACCGACCCGACACCGGATCCGGAGTGGCTCTCATCGTCGTCACCTCTCGCTTCACAACCTGGCCGAAGGGCCGGGCGACCCGATCAGTTCGAACGGTGGGGGTACGTCCAGGCGGACGGTGCTCATGCCCGCCGCCCGGGCCAGCAGCTGCTCGTCGAGTTCCTCGACGTGGGCCATGACCGCGAGACCGCGCCGCTGCAGCTCGCTCGCGATCTGCAGCTGGTGGTCGTCGATGTGCTCGTCGTGCCGGGCGAGCCGGGGCACGAGTACCGGGGTCTTCCCGTGCTCCATCGCGGACAGCGCAGCTCCGGTACCGGAGTGCGAGATCACCAGGTCCGCCTCGGCGATCGCCATGTTCAACTCGTGGTGCGGGACGCTCTCCCTGCCCTCGATCCCGAGCGCGCTGACGTCCGAACGCCCTGTCTGCCAGAGCACCTCGCGATCCCCGAGCAGCGGGACGAGCGCTGTGAGCAGCCGCTCGAACCCGTAGGACTCGGTGGTCCCCACGGTGACGACCACCTTCCGGACCCGGTCGAAATCGGTGGACGGCACGGCCGGGCCGACGTCGTACTGGTCGAAGGTCGACCCGCGGTACTGCCAGCGCGGGCCGGACCACGCCGGGTACTGCGTGTAGGTCTGCACCGACCGGACCCGCTGCAGGATCTTGCCGGACATCGACGGGCCGTCGGCGCGGGCCGCGGTCTCGATGAAGTGGCTGGGCACACCCTTGCGGGCGGCCAGCGGCAGGAAGGAGACGGCCAGGCTGGACCCGGTGCTCACGGCCAGGTCGAAACGCTCGGAGCGCAGCATCCGGCGGGCGAGTGCGGCATTGCGGATGGTGCCCGGGATGTCACGGGGAGCCGCGTACCGGGCGAACTGCACGTCACGGCCCTCGAGCAGACTCCGGGAGAGGCCGGTGTCGAAGGTCACCCACAACTGGTCCTCCGGCGCGATCCCCATCCGGCCGGCCAGGGTGAAGAGCTGCTTCAGATGCCCGCCGCCGGAGCACACCAGCAGGATCCTGCCCATCCTCCGGTCCTCCTGCCGCTTGTGATGTCCGTTCGGCGAACGGAACGTCGGTCATCGACGACAGCCCTGTCGAGGTGCAGGAGGAATTGCGAGCGATTTCTTCCCCGACAATTCCTGGAACAGGTTCCGGCACCTATCGGAACCACTTCCCAGGGCTGGGAAGGACCGATACACGCCGACCCCGTGCAACCTTTGGGACGGACCATATCGTGCGGGGCTGCCCGGGCGGAAGGTGCGACCGGAGGAGTGAAGGCGGACAGATCGTCGAATCGACGATTTGAAATCCACTCGTTCGGCGCAGTCGTCACATGTTCGTCATGTTCGAACCCCGGTCGGAGCAGCCGCACGTGCGAATCGTGACGCCCCTGCTCTGCCGCTGCCCGGACCTCGTTGGGGCCGAAAGGGTGTTGGTCAAGCCCGCTGTGACCCGGTCCGGTATGCCCGCAGGTGGTACCGATGTCCTCGAAGCGAGCCTCGGTCGGGCAACGCTCCCACGATGGTGTGATTCGCCTAATGTTCATCTCCGGCCTTTCGCAACAACGTTTTCGGCGAACGGATGAATCGCGGCCGACCGCTGTGGAACCTGTCACCTTTACACCTCCAATCGCGTGCCGATACCGTTGGAACCCGGTCGAGAACATGGCCCTCGCGCAACGGTGCTCCCTCCCAGGTGTCGGCGCCGCCGCGCGTCGTCGGTGCCGTCGAGACTCCGAGGTGGACGTATGGAAGAGACGGTCGTGTCCGGTGCGCCGGCGACTGCCCTCCCCGAGCAGTACGTGCCGGGTCTGGTGAAGCCGTCGCGCAGCAGTGCGCCGGTGCTCCCTGCCCAGCAACCCGCGGTCGGCCTGTTGGCCCGCGCCGATCTCCGGAAGTCGCTGCCTGCAACGGATGTCGATCCGGAGCCGGCGCCGCTTCCGGATCCTGTCGGCGGGCCCGCCCCACGGGTGGATCCGGGCGAGGGTGCCGCCGGCTACCTCCGTCGCGTGGTCATCGGCGACGTGGTGGTGGTGGCGGCGGCCGTCGCGGCCGGCGCGGTCTTCCGGTTCGGACTGGAACAGGCGCGGCTGAGTTCGACCGGCGCCTTCCGTACTTGGTCCTACGCCGCCGTCGGCGTCGCGATCGGCATCGCCTGGCTGTTGTCGCTCGCGATGAACGGCACCTGGCGCCGCGAGCCCCCGGCACCGGATGCGATCGACCTGCGCAAGGTGGTCCGCTCGACGCTGGTGCTCTTCGCCGTCGTCACTGCCGTGGACTACGCCCTCAACATCCAGGTGGCGCGCGGGTTCCTCTTCGTCACGCTCCCGCTGGGGCTGCTCGGCATGGTCGGCCTCCGTCTCTACTGGCGCCACTGGATGCGGCGACGGTGGGCCCGCGGTCTCGACCTGATCGAGACCCTGGTGGTGGGCGGCCGGATCAGTGCGGTGACGCTGGCCGACCAGTTCCGGCGCGCCTCGGCCTGGGGCTACCGGGTGTGCGGCCTGTGTGTGCACGGCGGTGGCCGGCGTGATCTGGAGGACGGCGGTGCCGGCTCCGACCACGCGACCCTGGGTGGCTTCCCGGTGCTCGGTGCGCTGGAGGACGTGCAGGCCGCGGTCGCGGCGTCCGGCGCCAGCACCGTGGTGATCGCCTCGACCGACGGATTCGGGTCCGCCCACGTCCGCAAGTTGTCCTGGGCGCTGGAAGGCACCGGCGTCCGGCTGGTCCTCGCGCCGTCGATGCACGACGTGGCCGGCCAGCGGATCCGGTTGCGCCCGGTGGCCGGGATCCCGCTGATGCATGTCAGCCAGGCGAGCTTCCACGGCCCGAAGCTCGTCGCGAAGACCGCGGTGGACCTCATCGGCGCGTTCATCGGGCTGGTGCTGCTCTCCCCGGTGATGATCGCGCTCGCGGTGGCCGTGCGCTCCGGCGACGGCGGTCCGGTGTTCTTCCGGCAGGAGCGGGTCGGGCTGGACGGCCGCACCTTCCGGATGTGGAAGTTCCGCAGCATGTGCGTGGACGCCGAGGCCCGGCTGGCCGCATTGCGGGCCTCCTCCGACGGCAACGACATGCTCTTCAAGATGAAGGACGACCCGCGGGTCACCCGCATCGGCCGGGTCATGCGCCGCTACTCGCTGGACGAGATCCCGCAGCTGTTCAACGTCCTCGCCGGGCAGATGAGCCTGGTCGGACCCCGGCCGCCGTTGGTCTCCGAGGTCGCGCAGTACGACGACGACGTCAGCCGCCGGTTGATGGTCAAGCCCGGGATGACCGGACTCTGGCAGGTGTCCGGCCGCTCCGACCTGAGCTGGGCCGAGAGCGTCCGGCTGGATCTGTACTACGTCGAGAACTGGTCCCCGATGAGCGATCTCGTCATCATGGCGCAGACCGTCCGGGTCATGCTCTCCTCCCGCGGGGCCTACTGACCCGGTCGTACCGGTCGGTGTCCGGCTGGTGAGCCCGGCTGTGGACGTCTGTCTGCGGGAGGCGAACTGCGGCCGGAGAGGTGCACCACCGGGCCGTGTCTCCGGGCGAGCTGTGCCTCGGACGACTGTCCGTGTGAGGGAACCGCTGCCCCGGCCCGGATCGGTACCTGCCGTGCATCGGGGACCGAAACCGTTGGTGGGCGGCGGAAACGGTCCCCGATGGGGTCGGGAGCGCCCGACGAGCTGCTCGTGACGTCAGCTATCCGTGCCGGACGAGGAGAGGTCCCGGATCGGTGGTCGGCCGTGCACCGGGGACCGAAACCGTTGGTGGGCGGCGGAAACGGTCCCCGATGGGGTCAGGAGCGCCCGACGAGCTGCTCGTGACATCAGCCCTCACCGGCGAGGTCTGCGGACGGCCGGGTGACGAGCCGCTCGTGATGCCGGCCCGCACCGCCGAGGTCGACGGCGGAGGAGTCGAGCTGTGTATCGACCGGCACCGCCCCGCCCGCTGCCGGCAATGAACCGGGGAGGATGATGGAGTCATGCGTGCCGCACACTTCATCGCCCCGGGTGAGATCGACGTCCAGGACTTCCCCGACCCCGTGGTGCAGTCGCCCACCGATGCGGTGGTGCGTGTGGTCGCCAGTTGTGTCTGCGGATCGGACCTGTGGCCGTGGCGGGGGATCCAGCAGCGGCGCGAGGGCCGGATCGGGCACGAGTTCCTCGGTGTGGTCACCGATGTCGGTGCGGATGTCACCACGGTCAAGCCGGGTCAGGTGGTCATCGCCCCCTTCGTGATCTCCTGTGGTGAGTGTGTGCACTGCAAGGCCGGCTGGACGACGTCCTGCCTGCGCGGCAGCGGCTGGGGGCACAAGGACAAGGAAGGCATCCCGGCCGACGGTGGGCAGAGCGAGGCGATCCGGGTGCCGCTGGCCGACGGGACGCTGGTCGCAGCCCCCGTCGACGAGAACGACGAGCGGATCCCTGCCCTGCTGACCCTGTCCGACGTCATGGGCACCGGGCACCACGCGGCCCTGCACGCCGGGGTCGGCCCGGGCAGCACCGTGGCGGTGGTCGGCGACGGGGCCGTCGGCCTGTGTGCGGTGCTCGCGGCCAAGCGGCTGGGAGCGGAGCGGATCATCGCGCTGTCCCGCTACGAGGATCGCCAGCAACTCGTTCGGCAGTTCGGTGCGACGGACATCGTCGCGAGCCGCGACGCGGACGCGCTGGCCGAGATCATGGCGCTGACCGACGAGGTCGGCGTCGACGCCACCTGTGAGTGCGTCGGCACCACCCAGTCCTGGGAGACGGCACTGGACATCACCCGCCCCGGCGGCACCGTCGGTTATGTCGGCGTCCCCAGCGGCGTCGAAGGTGGCGGACTTCCGCTGCGGAAGATGTTCGGCCGCAACGTGTCCGTCTCCGGCGGAGTGGCCCCGGCCCGGGTCTACCTGCCCGAGCTGCTCGCCGACGTGCTCGACGGATCCCTCGACCCGGGCCCGGTGTTCACCTCGGAACTCCCGCTGTCCGATGTCGCCGACGCCTACCGGGCGATGGACGAGCGGCGCTCGGTCAAGGTGCTGCTGCGCCCGTGAGAGCCCTGCAGTACCAGGAGTACGACGGTCCGCTGCGCACCGTCGAACTGGACGAGCCCGCCTGTCCCGCGGACGGTGTGCTGGTGGCGGTGGGCGCCACCGGGGTGTGCCGGTCCGACTGGCACGCCTGGCGCGGTCACGACCCGGTGGTCCTCCCGCACGTCCCCGGTCACGAGTTCGCCGGTACCGTCACCGCTGTCGGACCGGAGGTCACCGGTTGGGCGGTGGGGGACCGGGTCACCGCGCCGTTCGTCCTCGGCTGCGGTATCTGCGAGTACTGCCTCGCCGGTGATCCGCAGGTCTGCCCCGACCAGCAGCAACCGGGCTTCACCTACGCCGGATCCTTCGCGGACCGCGTCGCCGTGCCGCACGTCGCCACCAACCTGGTGGCGCTGCCGGACGAGATCTCCTTCGCCACTGCGGCATCGCTCGGTTGCCGGTTCGCCACCGCCTTCCGTGCGCTGACCGGTCACGGTGGGCTGGGCCCGGGGCAGTGGCTGGCCGTGCACGGGTGTGGGGGTGTCGGCCTGTCGGCGATCCTCATCGGGGTGGCGTTGGGCGCGCAGGTCGTGGCGGTCGACACCAACCCGGCGGCAAGGGATCTGGCCGTCGAACTCGGCGCAGCGGTCGTCGTCGATCCCGGCGTCGTGGGCGACACCGCGGCTGCGGTCCACGATCTGACCGGCGGCGGCGCACATGTCTCGATCGACGCCATCGGTCATCCCGCGGTCGCCGCCGCCTCGGTGCGATCCCTGCGACGCCGGGGCCGGCACGTGCAGGTCGGACTGTTGCTGGGCGAGAACGCCATGACCGCACTGCCGATGGACCGGGTGGTTGCCTGGGAGCTGTCCGTGCACGGGTCGCACGGGATGGCGGCCGCGGACTACCCGGCGATGCTCGCGCTGATCGCCTCCGGCAGACTCGACCCCGGCCGACTGGTCCGTCGCACCCTGCCGCTCTCGGAGGCCGAGGGGATCCTGGCCGAGCTCGACGGCACTCCCGGCCCGGGCATCACCGTGTTGATCCCCTGATCGGGGAGACTGTCCGTCCCGGGCGCCGACGGCGGCCACTGATCTCGCGGCCCGGTCCGGGACCGATTCCCTCGTGTGCCGATGGTTTCGGTCCCGGATCCACCAGATCCGGCCGAAACCTGTTCCAGATTCCGACTCATCGGGCGCCGGCGAACCGCACCGCCCCGAAAGCCGGACCTCGCCAGGCGCTCTTCGCTCCTGCCCGTCCGGCCGCCGGCCGACTGCTCGGTCCGGGACCGTTTCCGTCGCCCACCGATGCTTTCGGTCCCCGATCCGCACGATCCGGCGCCGGCGAACCGCACCGCCCCGAAAGCCGGACTTCGCCAGGCGCTCTTCGCTCCTGCCCGTCCGGCCGCCGCCCGACTGCTGAGTCCGGGACCGTTTCCCTCGCTCACCGATGCTTTCGGTCCCCGATCCGCACGATCCGGGAGACTCCCCTTCTCAGTGCACCCCGACCGCCACGACCTTCTCGTCCTCCTCGTCGAACTCGTCGAGCCCGTGCGGTGTCTTCTCCCATTGGTGGGGGGAGAAGAGGGTCTGCCAGGCGGCGCGGTAGGAGGCGACGGAGTGGAGGAGCCAGTAGATGGGGCTGAAGATGGCGTACCCGGCGATGCGCCAGCCGTGACGGATGGCGGCGACACCGGCGGAGAGCGCGATCATCGAGCCGGCGCCGATCAGCATGTTGAGCCCGCCGAACCAGAGCAGCCAGTCCGGCAGGTGGATGGTGACGACCCGGGTCGCGACGTAGGTGGCGATGGTGAAGCCGAGCATGATCGGGTAGAGCAGGAAAGCCAGTGGCGTCCCGGCGATGAGGCCGACCAGCGAGAGCAGGCCGCGGAAACCGGTGGCGCGCACGAACTTCACCGGGTGCCGGAAGTTCACCGCCGCGGTGATCATGTAGCCCTTGATCCAGCGGGTGCGCTGCTTGATCCAGGCCGGGGTCTGCGAGCAGGCCTCCTCCCAGGTGACCGAGGTGCTCACACCCACCCGGTAGCCCATGGCGGAGGCGCGCATCCCGAGGTCCGCGTCCTCGGTGACGTTGTACGGGTCCCAGCCGCCGAGCCGCCGCAGCATGTCGGTGCGGAAGTGGTTGCTGGTGCCGCCCAACGGGATCGGGATGCCGGTGTTGTCCAGCCCGGGCAGCATCGCGTCGAACCAGAACGAGTACTCGATCGCGAACATCCGGGTGAGCACGTTCTGCTCGGCGTTGAAGTAGTTCAGGCCGCACTGCACGCAGACCAGCGGCTTGCCGCTCTTCGGCTCGGTGTTCACCGAGTCCCAGCGGAACTCCGCGACCATGCGCCGCAGCTGGTCCGGCTCCGGCTTGTCCTCGGCGTCGTAGATGACCACGAACTCGCCGCGGGCGAAGGTGAGGCCGTAGTTGCAGGCGCGCGGCTTCGTCTGCGGGTTGCCCCGCGGCACGATGATCACCCGCATGTAGGACGGCGGGTTCGCGGCGTAGGCCGCCTCGATCGTCTCGAGGTCCTCCTCCTCGAGCAGGACGAGGACCTCCATCCGGCTCTTCGGGTAGTCCAGGGCGTCCAGGTTCGCGATGATCTTGTGGATGACGTTCGCCTCGCGGAACGCCGGCACCAGGATCGTGTACATCGGCATGGACTCGTCCTCCTCGAAGGACGGTGCCTTGAGAGGCATCCCGCGCCGGTGTCGCTCCTTGATCATCAGGTGTTCCCAGGCGGTGCGCCGGGCCTGCCGGATCGGCCAGCGGATGGTGGCCAGCAACCGGAACCCGACGTTGGCGGCGAAGGCGATGTTCGCCGCGGCCAGCAGGACGATGAAGACCAGTTCGGCCCGTACCACCAGGCCGACGGCGAGCAGGCCGAGGAAGACGAACGGCAGCACCTTCTGCCACGGCATCAGGCTCTGCCGGGCGGAGATGTCCGGCTGGTCCTCGGCGAGCCGGGAGGTCACGTCGAACAGCAGGTCGTCACGGAACACGCCGCCGACGAGCTCGATGAGTTCACCCGGGGTGGCCGTGCGGTACTCGACCTCGTGCTCGCCGAGCAGCTCGTGCACCTTCGCGGTCAGCCTGTCGCCGGGCGGGGCGGTGGTGGCGACGGTGATCGTGCCGGTCGTCTCGTCCCGCGCGATCGGGATCCAGCCCTGTCCCAGCACCTTCCGGGCGTCCAGGCCCTTCATCAGCGACAGATCCGGGGCCACGGTGCTGATGTCGATCCGCGGCGCCTGCCAGAGCGCGGCGAGCGCGTCGTAGAGGACGTTGCCGGTGACGGCGCCGTCGGCGACGAGGTGCTCGCCGAGCAGGCCGCCGTCGGTGCCCTGGCCGGCCACCGCGCGCTCCAGCTGCTCGCGGGTCACCAGGTTGTGCATCAGCAGCCAGGCGCCGATCTGCCGCGGCTGGGCCGGCGGCAGCTGCTCCGGTGCCTGCCACACGGGGGCCGGTGTGCCGGTGTGGCTGTCGGCCGGAACCGTGACCATCGCGGCGACCGGTGGGGCGGCCGCGGTCTCGGGAGACGGACTCATCGGGCTCATCCTCCGTTGTCGATCCGCTGGTACAGGGCATGGTCGCCGGAGGAGAACACGATCCGGTAGCGGGCGGCCAGCGACGGGTTCTCCCGCAGCGCCTTCGCCACCAGGTCGACCGGGCCGGTGTCGATCGGCGCGTCCGGGGTCGGGATGGTGGCCAGGATCCACTCGTCGTGGGCGGCCGGGTTGCGCAGCGCCTCGTCGAAGGAGTCGCCGGAGGCGCGGATGTCGTAGTTGGCCAGCGGGATGCCGATGCTGGGGAGAATGGCGTTGCCACGGGCGCTCTCGTCCATCAGGATCCCGCCGCCCTGGTAGTGCTCGGCCAGGTACCGGCCGACCGCGGTCGAGTCCAGGGTGTCCCGGTGGCTCTGCGCCGCCTCCGCCAGGATGGCCGACCGACCGGTGAGATCCTGTGCCCACCAGACGTTCTGCACCATGATCGCGCTGAGCACCACGGCCGCGCCGAGGATCCGGGCCCGGTGCGCGACGACATCGACCAGCACCCCGGTGAGCAGGGCCAGCAGCGGGCAGACGGACAGCGCGAACCGGTTGTTCCACCAGTTCTCCGGGAACGAGTGGTCGTTGTTCACCGCGGTCTGGCCGAGGTAGAGGCTGAGCAGCGAGAAGGCGTAGGAGACGGCGAGCAGGCCGACCACCAGCGTGCGCCGGCCCAGCGGTCCCCAGCGCCACAGCGCCGCGAGCAGACCCAGCGCGGCGCAGACGATCAGCACCGCGCCGGCGGTCTCGATGAGCGCCCAGTTGTACGTCCACAGGGTGACGCCGATGTTGTGCCGGGAGGTGAGCATGCCGTTGTCCAGCAGGTTCTTCTGCTGGGCGAACGCCGAGTACTGGCCGTTCATGAACTCGAGCGGGTTCGCGTAGACGGCCCAGTTGTAGGCGAGCCACGCGGTGATGCCGATCGCCGGGGCGGTGGCGAAGCACGCGGCCATCTTCAGCGACCAGGCCCAGCCGCGCTTGCGGCGCAGGCCGACGATCACCACGAACACGCTGCCGGCGGCCAGCAGTGCCCATCCTTCGTACCTGGACAGCACGGCGAAGGCGGCCGGGAAGCCGGCGAACACCGCGAGCTCGCCGCCGGTCGGTGGCCGCTTCTGCAGCCCCCACCGGGCGAGACCGCTGATGGCCAGCAACATCCCGGCCATCAACGAGGGCTCGGTGAGACCGGTGGTGAAGGTGTAGAGCAGGCTCGGGTTGGCCAGCAGGGCCAGCACCACGACGATCCGGCCGGCCCGGCGCAGGCCGACCAACGAGGCGATCCGGTAGAGCGAGGCGGTGGTCGCCGCGAGACAGCCGATGCCGAGGATGCAGGCCGCCCAGCCGGTGTGCCACAGCACGTCCACCTGGACGAAGGGGAGCAGCAGCACGTGCGGGAACGGCAGCCACACGGTGCCGAGCTGGCCGGGTCCGGGACTCTTCGACTCGATGATCCGCCGCGCGATCGTCAGGTGCGACTGCGCGTCGGAGTACCAGAGGTTGCTGCCGTTGGACGTCGTGATGATCGCTGCGGTGAGGCCGATCGCCAGGGAGAGCCAGATGACCACCCCGGTGCCGGGGATCCGGCGGCCGATCGGGTCGGCGTCGAGGTTCGCCCACTCCTGCCGGATGCGGGCCGTGATGCGCCGGCCGAGCGGTCCGACGGGCAGCCGGGTGGCTGCCCGCCGGACCATGGGGGAGGTCATCCGCCGGCGCCGTCGGACTCGGAGCGGGCGTGGCGGGCCGGGCCCGGGTTGGTCGGGATCGGACCGGTCGGGGTCTCGTCCGCCGGGGCCCTGGGCACCAGGACCGCCTCGGCCTCGGCGGCCGCAGCAGCGGTCTCGGCGATGCGGCGTTGCTCCTCGTCGAGGTAGCGGGCCACCGCGGCGCGGCGGCGGACGGTGATCCGCCAGCGGGCGAAGGCGACCAGCAGGACGCCGCCGACCAGCACCCACACCCACCACGGGATACCGCTGTGCTCGACCAGGATCTGCGCCTGCGGAGCCAGGGCGTTGCTGTCGATGGAATCGATCCCGGCCGCGGTGGCGATCAGCAGGTCCGAGCCCAGGTCGGCCCAGCCGTTCGGCCGGCTCTGGCCCGCCGCGTCGCCGTCGACCGCCTCGGCGCCGGTGACCCCGTCGACCCGGTCGGCCAGCGCCGTGGACAGGTTGTCGGTCGGCGTGCCGCTGGGCGCCCAGGCGGCGGTCATCACCAGGTCGCGGGATCCGGACTGGAAGGCCTGCACCGTGGCGACCGGGGTGTTGGAGCCGACGGTGAGCGGAGCCGTGCCACCGAGCTGGCGGAACTGGCCGACACGCAGCGGGGCACCGGCGGCGTTGACCTGCTCCGGCGTGGCGCCGATCAGCAGGCCGGAGGCCGAGGAGCGGTCACCGCTGATCAGCGCGTCCGCCGGGACGACCGCGACCTGCAGGGAGACCGGGCTGCCGCCCTGCAGTGCGGACACGTAGTGCCCGGCCAGCGGGAGCGAGGTGGCATCGGTGCTGCCGAAGGCCACCGGCAGCGAGCCGGCCAGCGCCTGCGGGAACCGGCCGAAGCCGGCCGGCAGGGTCTGGCCGCCGGAGGCCTCGACGAAGCTGCCGGCGCCGTCCACGGTGATCTGCACGGGCAGCCCGTTGTCGGTGCAGCCGGCGGCGCTGGGCAACGCGTCCAGCTGGAGCACCAGCCCGTTGTCCCGCTGCATCCGGTCGGCCGGCACCTCGAGGTCGAGCCGGATCGGCTCACCCGCCCCGATCATCGACGAGGACAGCAGGTAGTCGTTCCAGTAGACCGAGAGCCGGGCCTGGGTGGAGTCGGCGAGCGCGGTGGTGGTGGCCTCCAGGTGGACCTTCGCGGAGGACACCGGGCCGCCGAACGCTGCCTGCCGCACCCCGACGTAGGAGGTGTGCCGGCCGTAGCCGGAGAGGGTGATGACGCTCTGGCCGGTCAGGTCGTCGAGCGAGGCGACGGCCTGCGACGCGGTCATGGTGTCACCGGCCAGGCCGATGGTGGAGTCGCCGTCGGCCAGGACCAGTGCGTCGGTGTCCAGGGCGCGGACGGCGGCGAGCAGGCCCGCGGCCGGGCCGGTGAAGGTCATGGTCGGGACGCCGGAGGTCTCGCCGACGACGGTGGTGACGTCACCGGTGCCGGCGGTCAGGGCCACCACCCGCGGGTTGCTCGCGACCGCCGGGGCGTCGGTGGCGGTCTCGCCGCCCGGGGCGATCCGGGTGCCGGTCTCGATCACCGTGCCGTTGCCGCCGGCCACGTCCGCGCCGCCGACCGCGAGGTCGACGACCGCGGTGTTGGTACCGATCCGGCCGTAGCGGTGGGAGAGTGCGGCGACCGCCTGCAGGGCGGCGGCGCCCAGCCCGTCCGCGCCGTCCGGGGCCGTGCCCTCGGGCACGACGACGGTGATGCGGTCGACCGAGTCGTCGAAGAACCCGGCGACGGTGGTCGGCGCCGTGGCGGTCCCCGTCGTGTCCACGGCGATGCCGTCCAGGGTGGCAAACGAGTTGGGGTCGGCGCAGACCGCCACGCCGGTCTGCGGGGTCACCGCCAGCGACAGCAGCAGGCCGTCGGTGCCGAGATCACCTGCCACCAGCGGGACGTCGATCGCCTTCGGGGCGGTGCCGGCGACGGTGGCGACGATCCGGTCGCCGACCGAGACCACGGTCTGCAGGGCGGTGTCGTAGCCGGGGGTGACCGTCGCGGTCAGCCGCGTGGGGGTGAGCCCGGCGGCCACCGGCACGGCGAGGGAGGTGGTGCCGCCGCCGAGGTTCGCCGACAGCGAGGTCGGGTACGAGCGGGCGGCGCCGACCGTGCTCTCGGCGGTGGTCTCCCCGGTGGGCGCCGCGGCAGCGGCCGTTCCCAACGGGGTGAGGGCGGCCGCGGCGGTGAGCAGCAGGGCCAGGGCGAGTCGACTGGAGCGGTGCATCCCCAACGTGTCCGATCGTCGGCGGGCCCGGTCCTACAGGTGGTGGTCGCGCCGTGCGATGCACGGTCAGGGGTTCACCGACCCCGGGCGTCTCCGGTCGGTGCGCCACGCTGACGGTGCAAGGATGCGGCTCGAAAGTGTTACTCCACAAGAGGGACAGTTGCGCCGTCCGAGGGGTCGAAATACCCACGGTGAGGGTGTTACTGGTCTCCAGCGCCACGATCCGGCGACGGGGTGACGAGAGATCATCTCCGGGATCGGCGCACGGTCACGGCGACCTCACCCTCAGGGGTGACGAACGGGCGACACGCCACCGTCGGGTGACTTTTCAACGTTTTCGCGCACGCGAGGCGTGTCCGCCACGACACGCTCATGATCGCGGCGTCAGCGATCGGTGGACCGGGCACTTGCGGCCGCTCGCCGGACGGCTCAGGACCGGTAGAACTCCTGGCCGTTCGCGATCAGTACGGGGAGGGTGAACATGCCCCGACCTGCCACGTAGGTGCGGTGGGCGGAGAACTCGGCGGCACTCGCCGGTCGGCCCAGCATGCGGCTGTAGAGCGCATCCATCCGGATCCGGGCGAAGGCGGTCGAGTGCACCAGTGCGGCGGTGACGTGCCCGCGGCCGTACCGCTGGGCCAGCGAGACGTCACGTGCGGTCTCGGCGGCGGTCGGCGCCCGCCCGATGACGCTCCGGTACAGCCGCCCCACCCAGGTGGTGGTGTTGTTGCCCGCGAGGGCGAAGGCCTCCGCAGATCCGCACAACTGCTCGTAGATGTCGCTCAGGGTGGCGCCCTTGGCCAGCCGGGCCACCAACGTGACCGTGCCCGCGGACGACGGTGCCCGGCCGAGGCACTGCTCGTGGGCGCCGGTGGTGTAGCGGCCGTACCAGGAGGCCGAGACGGCGACCACCGCGGCCACCCGGTCCCGGCTGGTGGCGCCGATCATCAGGTTCGAGACCGCCTGGCGCGCCGAGGATCCCGGCGCGGTGGAGTAGTAGGACTGCCCGATCATCCGGTAGTAGACGCGGTTCACGAAGTCGATCGCCCGGCTCGAGGTCCAGCGCGGGAACGGTGTCCACGGTGTGCCGACCCGGATGTCGATGTACGGGTGCTGGGCCGGGTCCAGCCACTGCAGGATGTCGACCAGGGCGCCGGCGTCGATGGCCACGCAACCTGCCGTCGCACTGCCGGTCGAGACGTGCAGGAAGAACGCGGACCCGGCGCCCGGCACCTGGTCGAGGTTGTAGCCGATGTTGACCGCGTAGTCGTAGGCACGGCCGGCGGCCAGCAGGTTCTCCGAGGCGCCGCCGGGCGAAGATGCCTGCCGCACATGGGTGTTGTAGGTGGGGGAGGAGGTGTTGGAGTCCCACCAGTCGTAGCTGTCGGTGGTGAACCAGGGCATCTTCGTCCCCGGGTTCGCCTGCCGACCGAAGGCCTGGTCCAGCACGAACTGTCCGGCCGGGGTACGGGTCGAGCCCTCCGAGGCCGCACCGATCCCTCCGGCGCCGACCCGGGCGACCACCGGCCCCACCACCTGGCGCCAGGTGCCGTCGGAGTTGCGCTGCCAGGCGGTGAGGGTGCCGCTGGTGGCGCTCGACGAGGACGTCGCGACGCTGATCACCTGGGAGCTCGACGCCGGGATCGCGGCGAGGGCCGGCATCGGAGTCGTGGCCTGTGCGGTGTTCGTCGTCGGCAGGGCCGAGGCGCCGGCGCTCGCCGGCAGCAGGACCGCCAGTGCCACCGCGAGCAGCGGTGCCAGGACCTTCGCGACCCGGCGGTGCCGACGGGCCGTGGATCCTCTCGTCTCGCCGGATCCTGCTGACCTCACCATCGGGTACCTCCCACCGGCCGCGTACCTCACGGCCCGGCCCACCATGCTCCGCCCCGTTCCTGAGCGGCAAGCCCGGACACGCCGGTCCGGTGCGAACCATCCGGAAGCAGGCCGGGGACGAGCGATCGGCCCGGCAGACGCCACGACCCCCACCCGGGGAACCGGGTGGGGGTCGTCGTCACGGGAACAGCGGCGGTCAGGCGGCGCCCTTCGCAGCGGCCTTGGCGCCATCGGCGGCACCCTCGGTCTCGTGCACGTCGCCCGCGGTGGCCAGGGCCCCGCCGGCGTTCTCCAGGTGCGCCCGGATGAACCAGTGGAACAGCTCGATCTGGTGCAGGTGCCCGATCAGCATGTCGTTGGTGACCGGGTCGGTCTCCTCGGTGTCGTCGGCGGCCTTGCGGTGATCGGCGATCACACCCTGGTAGACGACGTCCAGCGCACCGAGGTGCGCGATGGCGTCGGCGCGTCCGATGGAGTAGTCGTCCCAGCTGCGGTCGGCGACGATCGATCCGGGGGTGCCCTTCACCGAGACGCCGAGAGTGGCGATGCGCTCGGCGATCTCGTCGACGTACTCACGGACGACGTCGACCTGGGGATCGATCATCTCGTGCACCGACATGAAGTGCGGGCCGACCACGTTCCAGTGCACGTGCTTGAGCGTCAGGGCCAGGTCGTTGAGGGCGTGCAGCCGCTGCTGCAGGATCGCCGCGACCTCGGCGCCGGTCGTGGCATCCAGCGACGGGACGGTGAACTTCGGCAGACTGTTCTTGGTGGCCATCAGGAAAGGGCCTCCTTCATCTCGACATCGTGGTGTGCGCGGTGTGCTCGCGCTCCGTGGGTCCCGTACCCCTGGCCCGCTCCGGCGAAACAACAGCCCGGTGCGCCGGAACAACAGCCCGGTGCGCCGGAACAACAGCCCGGTGCGCCGGAACGACAGCCCGGTGCGCCGCAACAACAGCTCAGTCGAGGGCGGCGGCACTCCCGGAGAGCGCCGGCGTCGTGGTGGAGCTCCGGTCGCCGCGGATCGGGAGGAGGGCGATGGTGGCCAGGGCCCACCACATGGGCAGGCTGGCGACCAGGACCGGGAACCATCCCAGGCCGGTGTAGTCGACATCGGGCAGCCCGAAGAGGATCTTGGTGTCGAACCCGACGATCAGCAGGGCGGGAAGTGCCAGACACACGGCTGCCCAAGGGATCTCGGGACGAACACCGGTGTGCGACCGCCATTGCTGCACCAGATCCGTGAGCACGCGGGCCAGCACCACGACCGCCGGGATCACCCAGACCATGTGGTGGTACCAGCTGGCCGGGCTGATCAGCACCCCGGCCATGCCGACCAGAGTCATCGCCACCAGGTGATCGCCCCCGGCCAGCGCCTTGCGGGTGCGGACGACGGTGAGGGCGAGCACACCGATCACCAGGACCAGCCACAGGGCACGGGACGGCTCGGTGCCCGGCTCGAGGAACCGGGCCAGCAGACCGTTGAGCGACTGGTTGGCCGAGCTGCCGAGGTAGCCGACGCGGGAGGAGTCCCAGAGCAGAGTGGTGTAGTACTGCCAGGTCTCGACCGGGGTGATGACGGCGGCCAGCAGGGTGGTGACCGCGGCGGTGACGACGGCGGTGGCGGTCGCCCGCCACTGCTTCGACAGCAGCAGGTACAGCAGGAAGATGCCGGGGGTGATCTTCACGGCCATGGCCAGGCCGATGCCGACGCCGGTCCACCGGCTGCCACGGGGGCGCAGCACGAGCACGTCCAGCATGATCAGTGCGCCGATCATGGTGTTGATCTGACCGAAGCCCAGGGTCTCCCGGATCGGTTCCATCCAGAAGGCCAGACAGGTGCCGACGGCGACCGCCAGCAGCATCCGCTGCCCCTGGAACCCGAATCGGTCGCGCAACGAGAGCCACACGATGACGGCGGTGGTCGTGATGATCGCCGGCAGGGCGATCGCCTTCACGACACCCAACGGGAGGATCGCCATCGGCGACATGAGCACGGCTGCCAGTGGCGGATAGGTGAATCCCAGCCAATCGTTGACCGGATCGGGCTGCATGTATCGATAGATGTTGTGACCGTCGGTCCAGAAGTTGACCGCGCTGTAATAGATCCGAAGATCGAATTGGTGATGGTGCGGTCCGACGATCCAGTGGGCCCACAAATAGGTGACCACTGCGAGCAGTGCCACCCCGAGTACCGCCACGACGGCCTGCCGCCGGGTGAACCGGGCTCCCGGTGTCGTCGACCGGGGGGTCGGCGGAGCGTCGAGAGGCTGGTCAGGGGCGGTCACACCGGACATTCTCGCATGCGCACAGCTCTTCCCGGAGAGCTTCTCAGGGAACGTTGGTGCCGATGGTGCCATTGTGAAGATGCAGTGAGGAAATGTGCCTCGCCATTCCTGGTGGCTCCGGTGGTGGTCGGGTGGGATCCGTGACGACGTACCGATCGTGGCCGGTCGCCTTTCCGGATGGTGCCGGTCGGCACGCCCTCCGGATCATTTGTGAGGATTGTCACGTTTAATATTCCCGATGTCCGGATCGGATCAATCGCGCAGCGCGAACCTGCCGTGCAGCCGCCGCAGCGGCGCCGGGGCCCAGAAGTTCGCCGGTCCCAGCAGCCGCATCGCCGCCGGCACCAGCACCCCACGGATCAGGGTGGCGTCGATGATCACCGCGAGGCCGGCACCCAGGCCGAACAGCTGCAACATCGACACCGACGAGCTGGTGAAGGCGAAGAAGCTCACCGCCAGCAGCAGGGCAGCGCTGGTGACCAGCCGCCCGGTCCGGGCCAGACCCTCGGTGACGGCCGTGCGCAGGTCGGCGCCGTGGTCGTGCAGCTCGGTGATCCGGCTGATCAGGAAGACCTCGTAGTCCATCGACAGGCCGAAGGCGATGCAGAACAGCAGCACCGTCATCGACGCGTCCATCGGTCTCGCGGTGGCACCGAACAGCTCGATCAGGTGTCCGTCGGCGAACACCCAGGTCACGATGCCGAGCGAGGCGCACAGCGACAGGCTGTTGACGACCAGGGCGCGCAGCGGCTGCAGCACGCTGCCGGTGAACAGGAACAGCAGCACGAAGGTCGTGATCACGATGATCGCCAGGGCAATCGGCAGCGGTCGGGCGATCCCGGCCAGGGTGTCGGCCAGCGAGGCGTCGGTGCCGCCTACCAGGAACCCGCCGGGCAGGGCCGCGCGGACGTCGGCGACCAGGTCGGACGCCGCATCGGATCCGCCCGGTGCGCTCGTGTGCACCAGCATTCGTTGGTAGCCGTCGGCGCCGAGCACACCGGCCGCCGGGTCGACCGCTCCGGTGCCGGTGGCGGTCACCGGGCCGGCCGCGGTGTCGACGGACACCACGCCCGGGACCGCGGCCACCGCCGTCGCTGCCGCCGCCACCGAGGAGTCGTCCACCGGATCCGCCGAGACCACCGTGAAGGTCGCGTCCGAACGGGACGGGTACTGCTCGTCCAGCGCCACCGACACCTGCCTGCTCTCCGCATCCGGCGGAAGTACGGTGTCGTCCGGCAGGGCGAAACCGGTGCCGAACAACGGGATCGACGCGACGACCAGCGCGCCGAGCACGGGCGCGGCGGCCAGGATCGGCCGGCGGAAGACGGCTCCGGCCACTTTCTTCCAGAACGGCGACGGCGTGCCGCGGGCGAACCCGGGGAACGGCAGTTTGCCCTTCTCCACCCGGAGGCCGAGCAGCGCCAGGCAGGCCGGGGTGATCACGAGTGCACCCAGGGCGGCGATGAGCACGACGCCGATGCCGGCGTAGCCGAAGGAGGACAGGAAGTAGAGCGGGAAGACCAGCAGGGTGGCCAGTGCAGCGATCACCGCCGCCGCCGAGAAGGCAATGGTGCGACCGGCTGTCGCCACCGTGTGGGCCACCGCCTCCGGGACTTCGCGTCCGCCCGCCAGTTCTTCGCGGAATCTGGCGACGAGCAGCAGCCCGTAGTCGATGCCCAGGCCCAGCCCGAGTGCTGTGGTCAGGTTGATGGAGAAGATCGAGACGTCGGTGATGCTGCCGAGGATCGCCAGCTCGGCGAAAGTACCGATGATGGCGAAGATCCCGATCAGCAGCGGCAGCAGCGCGGCGACCAGCGACCCGAAGACCAGGATGAGCAGGATCAGCGTGACCGGCACGGCGATCGCCTCGGCCAGGGCCAGCGAGGACGACACCTGGTTGTTGATGTCGCCGAAGACGCCGATCTCGCCGCCCACCTGCACGGTCGCCGGGCCGCGCGGACCGCTGATCTCGGTGGCCAGCTCGCCGCCCCGCTCCACCGCCGTGCCCTGGTCGCCGTCGATGACGAGCAGGATCAGTGCGGAGGAGTTGTCCTGCGCCACCAGTCCGGGAGCGGGTGTGTCGAACCAGGATGCGGCGACCGAGAGTCCCTGCGCACCCTTGAGTTCCGCGGTCAGTTCCTGGCCGACCTGGCGGACGGCGGCGTCGTCGACGGTGCCCTGGTCGGCGTGCACCATGACCACCAGATTGGCCTCCGGCGGGAAGTGGGCGTTGTCGATCCCTGCCGCGAGCGAGGAGTCGGCCGCCGGGTCCTCGAACCCGCCACTCTGCAGCTTGCCGAAGGCGGTGGTGCCGAGCGCCGCCGCGCCGAGCAGGAACAGCAGGCCGAGGATGCAGACGGCCCGGGCGTGCCGGGCGAGGAACAGCCCGAACCGGTAGAGGACGCCGTGCTGCTCGGTGTCGGGGGTGCTGCCTGTGGTCTGCACGCTCATCTCGGCTCCTGGTCAGGGGTCGTGACGGAGAAGTTGACGCCGTTAACATAGGAACGCCCGGCAGCCCTGGTCAACGGTTGCGCGTCACGAACCACCCGGTCGGACGCAGGATCGTGGCCGATTCCCGTACGGCCACATCCGCAGGTCGGAGTGGGTGACGGAGATCGGAGGAACCGTGGACCGGCCGGTGGTGGGAGATGTGATCGCCCGCGGGGAGGAGTAGTCGGGGCCGCATGGAGGGGACCTGTTGCCGGCCGCGAAGCCCTCGGATGGCAACCGGCGCGCGTGGCGTCGGCGGCAGTAGGGCGTGGCTGTGGGATGTGGCTGTCGGGCCGGCCGATGGTGGCGGCCATCGGCAGCTGGTGAACGTCAGGTGAGATCCGGGCTCCGCTGGGCCACACTGGTGCCGTGTCCGCCGCACCCGACCCCGCCGACGCCGGCGCGCGTCGCTACCACCACGGCAACCTCGCCGCGGCGCTGGTGGACGCTGGGTTCGAGTTGGCGCGGACCGGTGGTCCGGATGCGGTGGTGCTCCGTGAGGCCGCTCGCAGGGTCGGTGTGTCCGCCGCGGCCGCCTACCGGCACTTCGCCGGACACGCGGCGTTGCGGCTGGCGGTGAAGGAACGCGCGATGCAGGAGTTGGGCGCCCAGATGGCCGCCGCTGCGTCCGCCGCGTTGCCGGCCGGCGCCGCCGGCGACCCGGCCGCGGAGATCGGCCGGTTCGCCGCCCTCGGCCGCACCTACCTCGACTTCGCGCTCCGGGAGAGCGGGCTCTTCGGCTGCATCTGCGCCGGCATCGGCGAGGAGCACGACGAGGGCAGCTGGACCCTCGACTCCGCCACCCCCGCCTTCGGTGTCGCCTTCGACCTGCTGGGTCAGCTCGTCGACGCCGGGGTCGTGCCCGAGCAGTTCCGCCGTTCCGGTGCCCTCGTGGCCTGGGCCGCCGTGCACGGCCTCGCCATGCTCACCCTGGCCGGCCCCCTCGCCGACTTCACGGACGATCAGCGCGAAGCCCTCTACGACGACGCCGTGCACATCCTGCTGCAGGGTCTGATGGCCCGCTGAGGTCCCGAGTGGCGGAACTATCCCTGCGGCTTCATCTGGCCGCCGACATCAAAGGGGCCGGCGAGTGGTGTGAGGATCGCGAACAGGGTGTTGGCCAACTGACCGGTCCGGGAGCCGTTGGTGACGCCCGAGTCTCCGCAGTGAGCAGATCGGATCACGACCACCACCGGTGGTCCGCTCGGATAGACGGCCGTCGCCACGATGTTCGCAGGCGTGTCGAGATCGCTGGCACAAACGTCCGGCTGGGGCCAGGCCGGCGTGGACAGGCCGGGGGGCAGATCATTGAGAGCAGCCTGCAGCTTCGACGCACTGGTGGAGGTCAGTCGCGCGCTCTCGTCCAACCCGCCGGAACGGTACCGGCACAACGTGATGGATTCCGGGGTGCCGGGGATCATCTCGGCAGCTGCTCCGGGGCGCGGCTCAGGTAATGCCTCCGGGAAGTCGGGGACGTCAACATACGACACAGCGCAACCGTTCTGGTCGGCATCGGTGATGGTGATGGATCTTTCGATCGTCTCGATGAGTGCCGGATCCGGGCCGTAGATCTCCACCGTCGCTCCCACATCCGGTACTGCGAGGACGACCCGGTGCTCGCCACCCTCACCCGATTTCTCCCGCCGGAGTGCCGAGATCTCGCGCGTCCCGGTCAAGTTCGATCTGGTGGCGGTGCTCTCGGTGTCGCCGGACCAGTTGTTGCGGAACAGCACGGCAGTGAATGTGGACTCCCGTGTCAGCATGTAGCAGTAGTTGACCGCCCGGGGACCGATGATCACCGTGTCACCGACAGGGTCGTAGCCGCAGTGGATCTCGTTCATCCCGAAGGACGCCGGGACCTGGAGGGTGATGCCGCGGTAGGTGTACTGGGTGAAACCGGTCGGTGGTCCGGAGATCGGGGTGGTGAGGGCGGGGGCGGGGAAGGCGTTGACCGGCGGGGTGGTGTTCGCGGTCGTCGTCGGGGCAGCGGATGTGGAAGACCCGGCGGAACTCGTCGTGGGATCGGGTGCGTTCGCGGTGACGGTGGCGTTCTGCACCAAGGGTCGATAATCCTGCTGCCGCTGGACGAACCCGTAGCCGGTCACCCCGAGGACCACCACGGCCACCACCGCCGCGGCCAGCAGCGCCGGCAGCGCGGTGCGACGGCGGCGGGCGCCGACATCGGGCAGGCGGATCTCGGGGGCATGGTCGCGGGCGGCGGCGCCCCAGCGGCGCAGCGGATCGGGGTCGGTCATGGCTGTTCCTCCAGCAACGGACGGAGTGCGGCGCGCGCGTCGAACAGGCTCGACTTCACCGACCCGGGACTGATCCCGAGCAGCCGGGCGACGTCCTGGACGGGCAGGTCGGCGAGGTAGTGCAAGGTGACCACCTGGCGCTGGCGGTCGGGCAGCGCGGCGATCGCCCGTTCCAGGTCGACGCCGTCGGCATCGACCGGACCGGTGTGCACCAGCGGTTGGTCCGGGTCACGGTGCGCCCTGGTCCTGGCCCGGCGCGCCTTGTCCAGCAGGATCATCACCAGGAAGGTGCGCTCGGACCCGCGGGTCGCGCGGTAGCTGCTGCGCCGCTGCCAGGCCCGCAGCAGCGTCTCCTGCACGAGGTCCTCGGCGTCGGCGGGCCCCACCTCGCGCACGGCGAGCCCGGACAGCACGGCCAGGTGCGGGCGCACCCAGGCGGCGAAGGCCGGATCCTCGAACGGGCCGGTGTCCACCGCCACCCCCTGTGCGCTCACCAGGTGGATACGCCAGGGGCGCGCCGTCCGGTTGGGTCGATCCGATCAGAAGGCGGGCAGGGGTGCCAGGGGAGTGTCAGAGCGAGTTCACGTAGTAGGTGGCGTCGATCTGGTCCATACCGGTCCGCTCGCGCACCAGCTTGATGGCGGCTGCGGTGTTCCCCGCACTGCGCAGGGTGCGCACCTCGAGCTCGACCTCCAGCGGTACCGGCGAGGAGCTGGGGGCCGCGTCGAGGCCACCGTCGGGAGAGGTGCCCTGAGCGGGAACCGGACCGGGGACAGGAGGAACGGACGGCACCGGATCGACGGTCTCGACCGGGGTGGGGTCCACCGTGGGTGCGGCCGGCGCAGGGGGCGGAACGGGTCGCGCCCCGGCGGCCATCCGGTCGACCATGGTCTTCGCGGTGGCCAGCCCCAGCCCGGGCACGCCGTCGCGCAGTTCCTTGATGGCCTGGATCTTCCGGTCGCTGATCGCCAGCTCCTTGACCCTGGCCATCAGCGCCGGGTCCAGCAGCAGATCGGTCGGGTCGATCCCGGGCTTGCGCACCATGCGTCGCGCGGTCACCACCAGTGCGACGAGCACCACCAGCACCGCGACCACGACCCACGCCAGGACATCCACCACACGAATGCTAGGCGGAAGTCACACCCGGCCGGACGAGCGGGCCGTCGAAACAGACATTTCCGACAGAAGTCACAGACCCGTTCGGCCCTACTGGCACCCTCGCCGACGTGTGCGGCACCACCCGGCGGACCGGACCCGGTCCCGCGGCGGCTACGGTCGTCGGGCAGCCGTCATCAAGGAGAGGAACCGCATGTCAGCGTCCCCGGAGACCACCCCGACCACCGGCGGGGGTCCGCTCGCCGACGTGATCGTGCTCGATCTCACCCGGGCGTTGGCCGGCCCGCACGCCGCGATGATGCTCGGCGACCTCGGTGCCCGGGTGATCAAGGTGGAGACCCCCGGATCCGGTGACGACACCCGTGGCTGGGGTCCGCCGTTCGTCGGCGAGAACTCCGACGTCGCGACCTACTTCCTGTCCTGCAACCGGAACAAGGAGTCGATCACCCTCGACCTCAAGAGCGAGGCGGGCGTCGCCGCGCTGACCGAGCTGGTCCGCCGCAGCGATGTGCTGATGGAGAACTTCCGGCCCGGCGTGCTGGACCGCCTCGGCTTCCCGATGGAGCGGCTGACCGAGCTCAACCCGCGACTGGTGGTGCTCTCCATCTCCGGGTTCGGCCACGACGGACCGCAGGGCGGCCGGGCCGGCTACGACCAGATCGCCCAGGGCGAGGGCGGCCTGATGTCGATGACCGGCCCCGACCCGGAGACGCCCACCAAGTCGGGTGTGCCGATCTCCGACCTGCTGGCCGGGATGTACGGCGCCTACGGCGTTCTCGCCGCGCTGCACGAGCGGGAGCGGACCGGCAAGGGCGGGCTCGTCCGCACCTCGCTGCTCGCCGCCGTCGTCGGTGTGCACGCCTACCAGGGCACCCGCTGGACCGTCGCCAAGGAGATCCCCAAGGCCGAGGGCCCGCACCACCCGTCGATCTGCCCGTACGGCCTGTTCCACTCCGCCGACGGCATCGTGCAGATCGCCGTCGGTTCGGAGGGGCTGTGGGCCAAGTTCGCCCCGGCCTTCGACCTGCCGGTGGACGGCGAGGGCTTCCGGACCAACCAGGAGCGGGTGCGGAACTCGACCGCCGTGCGCGCGGCGGTCGAGGAGTCCTTCGCGCGGTACTCGACCGGCGACCTGCTGGCGAAGCTGTCCGCCGTCGGCGTGCCCTCCGGCGAGGTGAAGAACCTGCAGCAGGTCTACGAGTGGGACCAGACCCGGTCCCAGGGCCTGGTCATCGACGTCGACCACCCGACCCTCGGCCCGATCGAGCTGCCCGGACCGCCGCTGCGCTTCTTCGACGGCGAGGGTGGCGAGTGGAAGCGGCAGCACACGTCGCCGCCGCTGCTCGGCCAGCACACCGACGACGTGCTCGCCTGGCTGGCCACCCCGGAGACCCCGGCGTCCTGATCCCGGAGCCGTCCCGCACTCGGCTCAGCCGTTGAACACCTTGGTGCCGTCGGACAGGGTCTGGCTGTGCAGCTTGAACGCGGCACCGGTCGGGTCCACCAGATCGACGATCCGACCGAACGGGCTGTCCTCGGCCGGCCGCAGCACGGTCGCGCCGAGCCTCACCGCGGTGGCCTGCGCGGCATCGGCGTCCTCGACGGTGAAGTACACCGCCCAGTGCGAGGGCACCTGCTCCGGCAGGAAGCCGGCCGAGTCCATCATCCCGCCGACCGGATTGCCGTCGACCTCCGCGGTGATGTAGCGGAAGTCGTCGGTGTCGGACATGACCCGGTAGGTCCAGCCGAACAGGTCCCCGTAGAAGGCGCGGGAGGTGGCGAAGTCCTTGGAGTGGTACTCGTCCCAGGCCACCGCGCCGGGGACGTCGACCAGCTGGAACCCGGTGTGCTCGGCGGGCTGCCAGAGCCCGAACGCGCCGCCGATCGGGTCGAACAGCACCGCCATGGTGCCCAGCGGCCCGACCGCCAGCGGTGGGGCCAGCACGGTCGCGCCGGCCGCGGTCGCAGCGGCCGTGGTGGCCTCCGCGTCGGTGACCGCGATGTAGGTGGACCACACGTCCGGGCCACCTTCGGAGTTCGGCATGATGCCGGCGACGTTGTGGCCGCCGATCTGCGCCAGGGCGTAGCCACCGAAATCGGGCCGCCCGGGCAGGATCTCCCAGCCCAGCAGCTCGGAGTAGAAGGCCCGGGACGCGGCCTCGTCACTCGTGAACAGGTCGACCCAGCACGGGGTGCCGGGCGGGAGCGGGGCATCGAGGATCGTCATGCGACCAGTACATACCCGCGGTCCACGGCCTGCCAGGGGAGACACCGGATGTTCAGCTGCCGCTGTTCTAGCCTGGACGACATGCTGGCGACCATCGACCTCAACGCCGACCTCGGCGAGGGGTTCGGGCGGTGGAGCCTGGGCGACGACGACGCGATGCTGCAGCTGGTGTCCAGCGCGAACGTCGCCTGCGGCTTCCACGCCGGCGACCCGCTCACCCTGCGCCGGACGGTGCGCGCCGCCGCGGCCGCCGGGGTCACCGTCGGCGCCCAGGTCGGCTACCGCGACCTGGCCGGCTTCGGCCGGCGGTTCATCGATGTCGACCCGGACGAGCTGACCGCCGAGGTGCTGTACCAGATCGGTGCGCTCGATGCGCTGTGCCGTAGCGTCGGCACCTCGGTGCGGTACGTGAAACCCCATGGCGCGCTGTACAACACGATCGTGCACCACGAGGGCCAGGCCCGCGCGGTGGTCGACGCGGTGAGCGCCTGGTCGCCGGACTGCCCGCTGCTCGGGCTGCCCGGGTCGAAGGTGCTGCAGTTCGCCGCCGACGCCGGGCTGCGCGCGGTGCCGGAGGCGTTCGCCGACCGCGCCTACACCCCGGAGGGCACCCTGCTGTCCCGGTCGCTGCCCGGGGCGGTGCTGTCCGATCCCGAGGTGGTGGCCGCACGGGTCCTGCGGATGGTGGTCGACTCCGAGATCGTCGCGGTGGACGGCAGTGTGCTGCCGTTGCAGGCCGCATCGGTGTGTGTGCACGGGGACTCGCCCGGCGCGGTGGCCATGGCGACCGCCGTGCGCGAGCGGCTCGCGCAGAACGGCGTCACTGTCGGTGGTTTCGTCACATGACCGACGGCGCGGCGATCAGGCCGGCCGGTCGGCGGCAGGTGGGGGAGCGGGCCTGGCTGCTCGAGGCGCCGGACCCGGCCGCCGCGATGCTGCTCCGCGAGCTGATCCGTTCCGATCCGCCCGCCGGCCTGGTCGACCTGGTCAGCGGCGCCCGCACGGTGCTCGCGGTGTTCGACTCGCCGGTGGCCGCGCAGCGCGCGGAGCTTCCCGATGCCCCGGAGGCGCAGGGCCGGATCGACCCCGGTGACCGGGAGCCGGTGGTCGTCGAGACCGTCTACGACGGCGGAGATCTGGACCATGTCGCCGAGGCCGCCGGACTCGGTCGGGACGAGCTGATCCGGCTGCACGCCGACATCGTCTGGGTGGCCGCCTTCGTCGGCTTCGCCCCGGGCTTCGCCTACCTGCTGCCGTCCGGCGTCCCGCGCCTGCCGACGATCGCCCGCCGCAGCACGCCCCGGACCGAGGTGCCCGCCGGTGCGGTCGGTCTCGCCGACTTCTTCAGCGGTGTCTACCCGCGCCGTTCACCCGGTGGCTGGCAACTGATCGGTCACACAGCCGCGCCGCTGTGGGACCAGGACCGGCAACCACCGGCCCTGCTGACACCGGGCACCCCGGTGCGGTTCGTGGCCGTGCGGGAGCAGATCGCGGTCACTCCACCGCCGCCGGCCGAGCCCCACCGTGGTCCCGGACTGGAGATCCTGCGGCCCGGGATCCTCTGCACGGTGCAGGATCTGGGGCGCACCGGCCAGGCGGACATGGGCGTGCCCGGGTCCGGCGCGGCCGATCGTTCCGCGGCGATCCGGGCCAACCGCAGGCTCGGCAATGCCGACGGCGCGGCGGTGCTGGAGCTGACCCTGGGCGGCTTCCGGGCGCGGGCCCACGAGGTGGCCCTGCTGCTCGCCGTGGCCGGTGCCCCGGCCCGGGTCACCGTGCACACCGCGGACGATCCCGACGGCACCCCGGTGGGTGACGTGATCACCCTGCGGCCCGGTGCGGAGATCCGGATCGCCCGCCCGTCAACGGGTCTGCGCACCTACCTCGCGGTCAAGGGCGGCATCGACGTGCCGCCGGTGCTGGGCAGCCGCTCCACCGATCAGCTGTCCGGGCTCGGCCCGCCGCCGGTGCAGCGTGGCGACGTGCTGCCGATCGGCGCCGCCGACGACGGTCCCGCGCCGGTGCCGGCCGGGCACCGGCCACCCGCCGCCGACCTGTCGGCACCCGCGGTGCTCGAGGTGATACCGGGTCCGCACCTCGAGCGGTTCGACGGCGGCGCGCTCGACCAGCTGATCGGCCAGGAGTACACCGTGACCCCGCGGTCCAACCGGGTGGGCCTGCGCCTCGACGCTCCCGCACCCCTGCAGTGGGCTCGACAGGAAGAGCTGCCCAGCGAGGGCATGGTGACCGGATCCCTGCAGGTCCCGTGGGACGGGCTGCCGGTGCTGTTCCTGGCCGACCACCCGGTGACCGGCGGCTACCCGGTCATCGGAGTGCTCACCGACGCGTCGGTGGACCGGGCGGCGCAGTTGGTCCCGGGCGAGACCCTGCGGTTCGCCCTGGCTCCGGACCGGCCGGTCAGACCGGGGGCGTAACGTCGCGGGCATGGCCCTCGACGACGAGATCCCGCTGCTGCCGGGCGACCTGTTCGGCTACGAATCCCTGCTGGACGCCGACGAGTGGTCGGTGGTGCGACGGACCCGGGCCTTCCTCGACGAGCACGTTGCGCCGATCGCGGCGGACTGCTGGGAGTACGCCCGGTTCCCGCACCAGATCGTGCCGCCGCTCGCCGAGCTCGGGATCGCCGGTCTCACCATCGATTTCGAGGACCGCCCGGCCTCCCGGCAGCTGCTGACCGGGTTCCTGGCGATGGAGATAGCCCGGGTCGACCCGTCGATCGCCACCTTCTTCGGTGTGCACTCCGGCCTGGCGATGGGCACCATCGCGCTCTGCGGATCGGACGAGCAGCAGCAGCGCTGGCTGCCGCCGATGCGGTCGATGGAGCTGATCGGCGCCTTCGGCCTCACCGAGCCAGAGGGCGGCTCCGACGTCGCCGGCGGCATGCGGACCACCGCCGAGCGGATCGGCGACACCTGGGTGCTGCAAGGTGCCAAGCGCTGGATCGGCAACGCGACATTCGCCGACCTGACGGTGATCTGGGCCCGCGACGTGGCCGACGACCAGGTGAAGGGTTTTGTCGTCGAGGCCGGCACGCCCGGCTTCACCGCCGAGCGGATCGAGCGCAAGTACTCGCTGCGCACGGTGCAGAACGCCGACATCACCCTCACCGACTGCCGGGTCCCGGAGGCGAACCGGCTGCAGCGGGCGGAGTCGTTCAAGGACACCGCCCGGGTGCTGCGGTTCACCCGGGGCGGGGTCGCCTGGTCGGCGGTGGGCACCCAGCTGGGCGCCTACGACGCCGCGGTGCGCTACGCCGCCGAGCGGCAGCAGTTCGGCCGGCCGATCGGCCACTTCCAGCTGGTCCAGGAACTGCTGGCGAAGATGCTCGGCAACATCACTGCCTCGCTCGGCATGGCCGTGCGGGTGGCGCAGCTGCAGCAGGACGGGGTGTTCCGCGACGAGCAGGCGGCGCTGGCGAAGTGGTACAGCACCGCGCGGCTGCGGGAGACCGTCGCCTGGGGCCGGGAAGTGCTGGGCGGCAACGGGATCGTCCTCGACAACGACGCCATGCGGTTCTTTGCCGACGCCGAGGCGCTCTACTCCTACGAGGGCACCGCGCAGATGAACGCGCTGATCGTCGGCAGGTCCATCACCGGCAAGAGCGCCTTCGTCTGAGCAGCGGGCCGGCCGGCCGTATCACCCGCTCAGCGCCGGACGAACTCCAGGTCGTTGATCTCCCGGCCGGCGGACAGACCGCGGCGTTCGAACCGGGTCCGCGGCCGGAACGCCGGGCGCGGCGCCCAGCCCGGGTGGACGTTGCGCAGCGACTTCACCCCGCCCAGCACGGCCAGCATCTGCAGGGCGTAGGGCTCCCAGTCGGTGGCCATCCGCAGCAGCCCGCCGCGGCGCAGCCGGCTCGCGGCCAGCTCGGCGAACTCGGCGGACACCAGCCGCCGCTTGATGTGCCGGGTCTTCGGCCAGGGATCCGGGAAGAACAACCAGATCTCGGCGAGCGACCCCGGCCGGACCAGCTCGGTCAGCACCTGCACCGCATCCGCCCGCAGCACCCGGACGTTGTCCACCCCGGCCCGGGCCAGGTGGTGGAAGGTCTGCGCGACCCCCGGCCGGTACACCTCAATCGCCAGGATGTTCGCCTCCGGCCGCGCCTTGGCCATGGCGGCGGTGGATTCGCCCATGCCGGAACCGATCTCGACCACCAGCGGGGCGTCCCGGCCGAACAGCGCGACCGGGTCCAGCGTCGTCCCGACCCCGTCGACGTCCAGGTACCAGGCCGGAGCGTGCGCCTCCCAGGCCCGCCGTTGCACGTCGTTCAGCCGGCCGCCGCGCGGGGTGAAGCTGACCACCCGGCGGAAGTGCGCGGGCACCCCGTCACCGGGGGTACCGGTGCGGATCCGGGTGTGCTGAACGGGGCGTGCCTCCACAGTCGGCACAGTAGGGCCGCCCCCGGTCCCCGGCCAACCCGGATCCGGATCGACGGAGTCCATCGACGGAGCCCGGAGTCGGCTGCCGCGCGACCGGCCACCGGTGTGTGCGGGTCAGGCATCCCGGCGGCGCAGCACGATCAGCGCGATCACCCAGATCAGCACGGCGTAGCCGAGGAACGCGAGCAGACCCTGGACGGGGGTCGGGGCGTTCGGGTCGACGACGTTGAAGTTGCCGGCCGGTCCGGGCAGCTGCCGGAGGTCGGCGACGAACTGGGCACCGGCGCGGAAAGGCAGCCACGGGCCGATCTTCTCGCCGACCGTCGGGATCAGCCCGACCAGCTGCTCGACCAGCAGCGGCCAGAGCAGCAGGATCGCCACCGCCCCCGCGGACTGCCGGAGCAACGATCCCACCGCCACCGCGATCACCGCGCAGATCGGGAACAGCACCGCGTGGCCGGCCACCACCCGCCAGAGCTCGCCCTGCAGGTCCAGCGGCAGCGGCGGGCTCTTCGCCAGCAGCTTGGTGAGGAAGAAGGCGCCGACGGCGCAGATGAAGCCGATGACCGCGCCGAGCACCGCCAGCACCACGGTCTTCGACAGCAGCACCGCGAACCGGTTCGGGGTGGCCAGGAACGCGGTCCGGATGGTGCCGAACCGGTACTCGGTGGTCACCGCCAGCGCGGCCAGCACCAGGAAGATGTTCTGCCCCAGCCCGACCCCGCTGAGCGCGAAGGTCGGGACGGCGTTGCGGCCGTTCTCCAGCAGTCCGGCCAGCAGCGCGAACAGCGCGGACGCGACGAGGATCGCCACCAGGCACCAGTAGGGGGAGCGGGTGGAGAAGAGCTTGATCCGTTCGACGTTGACCAGTGACATGTCAGCGGTTCCCTTCCGGTCGGAACGGATCGGCGGGCGGCAGGTCGGCGGCGGTCAGCGCGCTCGCCGCGGCGGCGTGTGCGGCCGGGGAACCGGCGAAACCGTGCGCCCCGTACTCCACCGAGTCCCCGGTCAGCTGCATGAACGCCTGCTCCAGTGATCCGGTGACCCCGGTCAGCTCGTGCAGGGTGATCCCCTCCTGACCCGCGATGTCGCCGACCTGCTCGATCGGGACGCCGGAGATCGACAGCGCCGGTGGGGTCTTCTCGTCGCCGGCGATCGGCTCGGCCGCGATCCCGCGTGCGGTGAGCGCGGCCCGCAGGTCGTCCAGCCGGGGACTGCGCACCCGCACCGAGGTCTCCGTCGCCTGGGCGATGAAGTCCGGGGTGGCCGCGTCGGCGATCAGCCGGCCCCGCCCTATCACCACGAGATGGTCGGCGGTGAGCGCCATCTCGGACAGCAGGTGGGAGGAGACCAGCACCGTCCGGCCGGCCGCGGCCAGTGACTTCATGAACTGCCGGATCCAGAGGATGCCCTCGGGGTCGAGTCCGTTCACCGGCTCGTCGAAGAGCAGCACCTCGGGGTCGCCGAGCAGCGCCCCGGCCAGGCCGAGCCGCTGCTTCATGCCGAGGGAGAACTTGCCGACGGACTTCCCGGCCACGTCGGACAGCCCGACGACCTCCAGCACCTCGCCCACCCGGCCGGCCGGGATCCCGCTCGCCGCGGCCATCCAGCGCAGGTGCGCGCGGGCGGTGCGGTTGGGGTGCACCCAGTTGGCGTCGAGCAGCGCCCCGACCTTGGTGAGCGGCTTCTTCAGCGCGGCGTACGGGACGCCGTCGATGAGGGCCTGCCCGGACGTCGGGTTGTCCAGGCCGAGGATCATCCGCATCGTGGTGGACTTCCCGGCCCCGTTCGGGCCCAGGAAGCCGGTCACCGTCCCCGGTCTGACCTGGAAGGACAGTTGGTCCACGGCCCTGGTGCGGCCGTAGACCTTGGTCAGGCCCTGCACGTCGATCATGTCGGCCTCTCTGGGATCGGTCGAGCCGGCGCCGGCCTCGGTCATCGACGGCCTCGGTCAACGCCGCGCCGGCCTTGGTCAGCACTGTGCGCCTCACAGCATGCCGTACCGACTCCTCCGTGCCACGGACGGAGGGTGAGGAGTGATCACCGGAGCGTGGTGTTCGCCGGGACCTCGCCGTCCGGGCACGCAGCCGTCGACGGCATGACACGATGGGCCACCGGTGTGCAGGGTGCGCACCGGAACCTGACGGACCGGGCGGAACACGGAACCATGCGGTTGTTGGCCATCGACTTCGGCACGTCGAACACGGTCGCCGCGCTCGCCGTCGACGGCCAGGCCCCGCGCACCGTCACCTTCGACACCTCGCCGCTGCTGCCCTCCGCCGTGTACGTCGCACCGGACGGGTCGGTGGCCACCGGGCGGGAGGCGCTCCGGCAGGCCCGGCTGGATCCCAGCCGCTTCGAGCCGAACCCCAAGCGCCGCATCGACGACGGCGAGGTACTGCTCGGCGACCGGATCGTGCCGGTGGTGGACCTGCTGGCCGCGGTGCTGCGCACGGTGGCGACCGAGGTCCGCCGCCAGCTGGGTGGCGGGTTGCCCGACGAGGTCCGGCTGACCCATCCGGCGAACTGGGGCGCGGCCCGACAGAACACGCTGATCACCGCGGCCCGGGCCGCCGGGCTCGGCGCGAACCCGGTGCTGCTGCCGGAACCGGTCGCCGCGGCCGCCCAGTTCACCCGGCTGCCCGGCCGGACCCTGCCGCCCGGCGGCGCGGTCGCCGTCTACGACCTCGGCGGTGGCACCTTCGACGTCGCCGTGGTCACCCGCAACGGTGACGGCCCCGGTCAGGGCGAGTTCCACGTGCTGGCCGAGGCCGGTCTTCCCGACCTCGGCGGTCTGGACTTCGACCAGGCGATCCTCGACCACGTCGGACGCGGCGCCTCCGCCGTGGACCCGGGCCGCTGGCAGCAGCTGCTGCGGCCGGCCGACGCCTCCGCGCGACGCACCGCCCGCGCCCTCGCCGAGGACGTGCGGGCCGCCAAGGAGACGCTGTCCCGGTACGCGCAGACCGAGGTCGCGCTGCCCGACCCGTTCACCGACGCGCACCTGACCCGCACCGAGTTCGAGGGCCTGATCCGGCCCGACCTGGTGCGGTCCATCGATCTGCTCGGCGACACCCTGCGCACCGCCGGGGTCACCCCGGACCGGCTGACCGGGGTGTTCCTGGTCGGCGGCTCCTCCCGCGTGCCCCTGGTGGCCGGGCTGATCCAGGAGCGGCTGCGACTCACCCCGGTGGCCCTGGACCAGCCGGAGACCACCGTCGCCCTCGGCGCGCTGCTGGTGCCGGTCCGCCGCAACGCCCAGCGGACCGTCGCCCTCACCGAGGGCACCCCGGGCCGCCCGCCGCAGCCGCCGACCGGGCCGCACGCCCGGCCCACCGGCCCGCACACGCCTTCCGGTCCGCACAGCGCCGGCCCGCACGCCTCGGGTCCGCACAGCTCGGGGACGCCCGTTGTCGGCTCGCGTCCCCCGGGGCAGAACGACCGCGGCACCGCCCGCCGCCGGCGCGGCCTGCTGGTCGGCGGGGTGGGCGCCGTGGTCGCGATCGCCGCGGTGCTGGTGGTGCTGTTCGCCACCGGGGTCTTCTCCGGCACCGGCGGCACCGCGACCAGCAGCACGTCGGCGCCGAGCACGTCGGGCGGGTCGCCGTCCTCGGGCGCGTCGTCCGGCGGCACCGATCCGTCGCAGTCCGCCGGGACCTCCGGTGCCGGGCCGAACGGCGTGTTCACCACCGACGAGGTCGACTTCGTCGGGGCGTCGATCAGTCGGCTGACCAACTGCACCGTCCTCACCGACGGGTTCAACAGCTCGCTGCCGACCGAGCTGTCGGCGGACCGGGTGATCCGCTGCGACCTGCCGGAATCGATCTCCGACGAGGCCGGCATCTTCTACCGGACACTGGTCTACGTGCTGACCGCGCCGGACGCCGATGCGAGTGGCTATCTCGACCGGTTCGCCGAGCTGCGCGCCGTGCCGGACGACGGCTCGGACCCGCGGGACAGCGACGAGACCTTCGACACCGGGCCCGGCGGAAGGGTTGTCACCGCGGAGGACATGCCGGCCTTCGGCGAGGCCTACACCGGTCACGGCAACTCGGTGCTCGCCTGGACCCTGGACGGCACACCGTTGGTCGGGCTGATCGCGGTGCAGGGCGCCACGGTCGCGTCCGAGATGCTCGGGCTCTGGGACAGTCAGTACAAACCACGCGGGTAACCTGCGGCTCGTACCGGTCCCGTGTCCGCACGGCCCGGTCGCGCACCCGATCGGCGGAGGAGGGAGACCGAGCGTGCAGGGACCGCTGTCCGCCGCCGTCGGCGGCATGTGCACCGCGCTGCTGCCGCAGGTCTCCGGACCGGTCGCCGCCGGTGTCCGCGAGGTGCTCGCCCGGCTGGACACCCCGCTGCAGCTGGCCGTCGCCGGCCGCATCAAGTCCGGCAAGTCCACCCTGGTCAACTCGATCATCGGCCGCCGCGTGGCGCCCACCGACGTCGGTGAGTGCACCCGGCTGGTGACCCGCTTCCAGTACGGGACCGTCGACCGCATCGAGGTCGTGCTCAAGGACGGCAACCGCACCACGATCCCGTTCGCGCCCGACGGCGGGGTGCCCGCCGAGCTGGGCCTGGACATCGACACGGTGTCCCACCTCGAGGCCTACCTGACCTCGGCCCTGCTGGCCGACATCACGGTCATCGACACCCCCGGGCTGGGATCGCTGGACGCGGCGTCGGTCTCGCGCACCGATGCGCTGCTCGGCACCCCGGGTGCCGCGCCGGCCGGCGGCGAGTCGGAGGACGGCACCACCGAGATGGACCCGGTCTCCCGGTTCGCCGTGGCCGGCGCCGAGGCGGTCATCTACGTGTTCACCCAGTCGGTGCGGGCCGACGACACCGCGGTGCTCACCTCCTTCACCGCGGCCACCGCGTCCCGTGAGGCCGGCCCGGTCAACGCGCTCGCGGTGCTGAACAAGGCCGACACGGTGCCGCCGGAATCGGTGGCCGGTGCCGAGGGTTCGGTGGCCCGTGCCGCCCGGTTGCTCGCCGCCGAGCAGGCCGCCGTGCTGCGGCCGCGGGTGGCCGACGTGCTGCCGCTGATCGGGCTGCTGGCCGAGACCGCCGAGACCGGCGCCTTCACCGCCGGCGACGCCGAGGCGCTGCGCGCGCTGGCCGGCGTCGACCCGGGCATGTTCTCGGCGATGACGATGGCCGCCGACCTGTTCACCATGATGGACGCGCCGGTGGACCCGGCCACCCGGATCCGGCTGCTGCAACTGCTCGACCTGTACGGGATCGGGCAGGCCGTGGCGATCATCCGGGAGGACCCGGCGATCTCGGCGGGCGAGCTGCGGCGCCGGCTGCTGGACGCCTCCGGTCTGGCCGAGCTGCGCCGCCGGCTGGGCGAGGTGTTCCGGTCCCGGGCCGACGGGATCAAGGCCAGCGCGGCCCTGGCGTCGTTGGCCTCGCTGGCCGCCGCGTCCACCGACTGGGCCGAGCGGCAGCGGATCCATGACGCCATCGAGGTGCTGTTGCAACGCCCGGAGGCACACCAGCTGAGGCTGATGGAGGCGCTCACCCTGGTGACCAGCCGGTCGGTAGCGATGCCGGACGACCTGGCCACCGAGATCCTCACCCTCGGCGGGTCGACCCGGCCCGACGAGCAGCTGGGACTGGCCGGTGCCGACCAGGCGACGCTGCAGCAGGCGGCGCTGGACCGGGCCGGGTGGTGGCGGTCCTACGCCTCGTTCGGTGCGACCCCGGCGCAGAGCCGGGTGGCGCACGTGGTGCACCGCGCGTACTTCCTGCTCTGGCAGGAACTCAAGGGTGACGTCCCGGCGGCCGCGCCGGGCACCCTCGGCAGGCCGCCCCGACCGGCCGGTGAGGATTGGCGATCATGAGCTGGCTGTCCGGATTCCGGCGGGGCGAGCACGAACGGGAGCCGGTCGATGACATCCCGCCGCCGGAACCGATCGCACCGCCGGAGCCGCTGGCCCCGCGCCGGCACCTGGCCGACGACTTCCGGGACGCCGCGGCCACCGAGTACACCCCGGAGCCGCTGAAACCCCGCCACCACCTTGCGGACTCGTTCCGGGAGGGCGCGGCGACCGCCGATCCGGAGCGGAAGACACTGGCCGACCGGTTCCGCGAAGGCGCTGCGTCGGCCGACGACCACGAGGCGGGACGGTTGCGTGCGCTCGCCGAGTCCGCCGGTGCCAAGGGCCGGTCCGTGGGCGAGGCCGGCGCCGACCGGCTCAAGGCGCTGGCCGGGTCGTTCCAGGACGGTTTCGTCGAGGCGGGATCCGACGAGGAGACCGCACCGGGGGACGGAGCGGTGGAGGCCGTCACGGATCCCGCCGCAGCCGAGCGCCGGGTGCTGATCGACCTGCTCATCTACGCCTGGGACCGGGCGAAGAGCCCCGGCGTGTGGGAGCGCTTGTCCGCGGGGCTGGAGTCCGTCGGGGTGCAGGTGATCCGGCCGGACGGGGAGAAGTTCGACCCTGCCCACCACGAGGCCGGCGGGATCGAGCGGACCGACGACCCGGCCAGGCACGACGTCGTCGCCGAGACCGAGCTGGCCGGGTTCGTCGACCGCGGCACCGTCATCCGGGAGCCGGTCGTGGTCGTCTACCGGCTCGCCGACCCGGTGCCCTGAACCGCCCCTGACCCGGAGATCCGGGACCGGTGGCGCTGAACGGCCGCCCGGTTGCCGCAGCCGGGACTGCAGTACCGCTGCCGGCCGTTGCGTGAGACGTCCGCGTACACGCGCGTGCAGTCGACCGCCGCGCACCGGCCGAGCCTTCCCATGCCCAGCCCGGTCAGGTGCAGGGCGGTGCCCACCGCGACCAGCGCCGCGACCTGGCGGTGCACCGGCAGGCCGTCCGCCCGGAAGTGCAGGTGCCAGCCGGTTCCCGCGTGGTCGGTGAGCTGCGGCGGGGCCGAATACTCGGTGAGCAGGCCGTTGAGCAGCTCGGCCCGGGTGATCGGCGCCGCGGCGTCCACCACCGCCGACCATCGGTCGAAGAACGAGGCAAGGGCGGTCAGGTCGGCCGGGGTGACAGCGCACTCCAGCACCAGACCCGCCCCGGCACAGCGATCGGCGAGTGCGGTGGTGTCGGTCGGCGGGTCATTGGCCAGATCGACGGCCAGCAGCACCGGATCCCGCCCGTAAGGGTTGAACTGCACAAGCACATGACATCACGCTGGAACCATGCACACCACCCACATCTGGTCCACCCGCTCCAGTCACCTCACCAGCGACGGCCTCGTCCGCTACCAGCAGTGCGCCTGCGGCCGGCAGCGGGTGCTGCTGGACGCCTTCGACGGCGGCGCTCCGTCGGCCGAACTCGCCCGTCCTGCACGGGTTCCGGTGGCCCGGTGATCTCCGGGCGGTGACCGGCGCCGATCGCCCGGTGCGGACCTGCCGGACCACTCCCCTGGAAGCGCCCGGACCGGTAGTTTCACCCCCATGACGCCCAGGGACCCGTTCGCCACCGTCCAGGCGCTGGGCATCACCGCCCCGCGCGCCGGTGCGCGTCCGGTGCAGCCACCGTTGCCGCAGGCGGTGAAGCAATGGCGTGACGCCTCGGTGACCTGGTTGCGGGTGGACGACCCGGAGGCCGCCGGGGTGCTGGCCGCCCGGCAGCCCTCGACCACCGCGCCCCGGATGGTCGTCGTCGGCGAGACCAACCGCGGCAAGTCGTCGTTGGTCAACGCGCTGCTCGGCACCCCGGGCCTGTCGCCGGTCGACGCCGGCGTCGCCACCTGCAGCTATCTCACCTTCGTGCACTCCGACCAGCCGTACGCGGTCGCCCGGTTCGGCGGCGGCATGGCCGACATCACCTTCCCCGTCACCGATCTCCGCAACTGGGCGACGGTGGACGGCGAACCGGACCTGGACGTCCCGCCGCCCCGGATGATCGAGATCGGACTGCCGTCCGAGATGGCCCGCGCGGTCACCGTTGTCGACACCCCGGGTGTCGGCGGGTTGGTCGCGGCGCACGCCGAACTCGCCGCCGAGGCGGCGGCCGAGGCGACCGCGCTGCTCTTCGTGGTCGACGCGTCCGCGCCGTTCACCAGCGGTGAGCTCGGCTTCCTGAACATGGTCGCCGACCGCGTGGACAGCGTGCACTTCGCCGTCACCAAGACCGACGCGTACCGCGGCTGGCGCGAGATCGTCGATGCCGACCGGCAGTTGCTGGCCCGGCACGCCCCGCGTTTCACCGATGCGCTGTTCCACCCGGTGTCCAGCCGTTTGGCCGATGCCGCCGCCGGCCAGGCCGACCCGAAGATCGCCGGCATGATCCTGGAGCAGTCCGGCGTGCCGGCGCTGCGCAACGTGCTCACCGGCGAGGTCGCGGCCGCCGCGGCGATGCTCTCCGAGGCGAACACCATCCGCAGCAGCATCACGGTGATCGCGGGTGCGGTCACCAAGCTCGACCTGTCCCGCAAGGCGCTGACCGCCGGTGCGGCACAGGCGGAGTCGCTGAAGTCCAGGCGGGAGGAGCTGCTGGGGCAGCGGAAGTCGGGCGGCCGCAGCTGGCAGGTCAACCTGCGCTCCGAGATCCAGCGCGCCCGTGTCGATCTCACCCACGAGACCGCCCGCGAGGTGCGTGAGGCCGGGCAGATGTTCCGCGGGTCGATCGACACCGCGGACAACGCCGAGCTGAAGAACATGCCGTACCACATCGACGCCTACGCGAAGGCGATGACGCATCGGGCGCACGCCCGGCTGATCGACGCGATGGGGCGGATCACCCGGAACGTGCTGGCCGAGCTGTTCACCCAGGACGAGCTGACGGTGCTCATCTCGCAGTTGGCGACCCGGCCGTACGAGGCGGTGCAGTCCCGCGGGCCGGAGAAGCAGCGCAACCTGGACGAGTCGATCATGACGCTGTCCGGTGCGGGCATGGGGTTCTCGCTCTCGCACATCGTGGTCAGCCTGCCGTTCATGGCGCTCCCGGCCGCCTTCGGCATCGCGCTCGCGCCGATCTCGGTGGTGGTGGGCGGCGCGGCCGCGCTGTTCCTTCTCAAGTCGCGCAAGCGGATGGCCGAGCGCCAGCACCTCAAGCAGTGGCTGATGGAGGTGCTGGGCGAGTCGAAGGCGCAGATCGACCAGGGCATCGCCGAGCAGTTCGTGGATGCCGACCAGCAGCTGACACTGGCGCTGGACGACGCACTCTCGCGCCAGGTCGCGGCGCTGGACGCGGAGATCAAGGAGGTGGACGGAGCGCTGAAGCTGGACGCGAGCGAGCGGGCCGGCCGACTCCGGTCCATCGACGAACGCAAAGGTGCCGGCACCACGCTGATCTCGGGTGGGGAGGCGCTGCTGCAGCGGATCCGGTCGACGAGATTCGGTGCGGCACCGGTGAATCCGGCCGCGCCCGGGATCCCGGCCGGGTTCCGCCCGGCTGCGCTGCCGACCGTTCCCGGTGCCACTGCCGCCCCGCCGGTCGTGCCGGTTCCGCAGGCTGCACCCGCCGGTCCGCCACGGCCGGGTGCCGGGGCGGCAACCCTGTCCTTCGGTGCACTGCTGCGTAAGAACGGTGCCGCTCCGGGCGGCCCCCCTGCTGCTCCCGCGCCGGCCGGGCCACCCGCTGCTGCCGCGGCCCCCGTGCCGGCCGGCCCTCCCGCTGCTGCCGCGGCCCCCGTTCCTCCCGTGCCGGCCCCGGTTCCGGCGGCCGCGGCGCCCGCACATCCTGCAGCGCCCCCGGCCGCGGGTCCTGCGGGCTCGGCGCAGGTGGCCGCCGGCCCGTTCGTCCCGGTACCGGCGACACCACCTCCTGCCTCCTCACCGATCGCTCCGCCCGGACCGCAGGGACTGCGGCCGATCCGGGTCCCGGCCGGACTGCCGGCGGTGATCGCCGGTGCCCGCCCGGCACCGGCACCCGGGGTGCCGGTGAGCCCCGGGCCGGCCGCCGCGCCCGGTGGTCCGGACGTGTCGGAGACCCAGGCGGGAGCCGCCGCGCCGGGAGTTGCCGCGCCCACACCGGCCGTGTTCCGGCCGGTGCTGCCGCAGGGCCTGGTCCGGCTCCGCGAACGGGCCCAGCAGGTTGCCGCGGAGCAGGCGGCCACGCAGCAGCCCGCTCCGGGCGCGCCCGCCGCCCCCGCTGCGTCGGGGCCGCCGCCGTCCCCGCAACCCGCGTTCATGTCGCCGGCAACGGCACTGTCGCCGGCATCGGCAGCGCACCCTGCAACGGCACCGGCATCGCCGGCAGCACCGCCGTCGGCAACGGCACCGCAACCCGCAATGGCACCGCAGCTCGCAACGGCACCGGTCCCGCAATCGGGAGCGGCAGGAGCGCCGGCCCCGCCGCCGGCTCCTCAGCGCCCGGCCGGTGGCGCACCGTTCATCCGGCCGCCGGCGAACCAGCCGCCGCGCGGGGTGTCCTTCGCCGGGATCTCGGCGATCGCCCGGGCGGCGGGTGTCCGCCCGGCCGGCGCGTCGGCCACCTCGCCCGTGCCCGATGTCGGACCGCACCCCCCGAACGCCTCTCCGGCCGCGGTCCCGGCTGCGCCGCCCATTGCGCCCGCTGCGCCCACTCCGCCCGCTGCGCCCACTGGGACCATTGCCTTGGCTGCCACCGCGCCGGCGATCGCGGCAGCTCCGGCGACCCTCGACGCGGTCACACCCGCTCCGCGGGGACGCCATCACGCGCCGGATCCGGACCATGACCCGGCGCCGGGCGGCCAACCGGACGGCACCGGATCATCGCCGGAGGTATCTGCGACCGCGGAAGGGGACTCCTCGGGCCCGCACACGAACTGAGCGGGACAGGGAACCGGATCGCTCCGCCAGGAGTCGGACCGGTACTGACCTCGGCAGCCTGGCTGCCCCGTCCCCGGGAAGGGGGACCACATGTTCACCGATGGTGACATCTCGCAGGACGACGCGGACGACCAGGTCCACACCGGTTTCGTCGCCGACGACCCGATCGACGACGGCACCGATCACACCGGTGTCGATCTCTCCACCGCCGACTCCGAAGGCCTGGGTGGCAGCCCCGACACGTCGAGCCCGGAAGCGGAGGACCCGGCAGGCACCACGGCCGACCCCTCCGATCCCTGGCCGCACCCCGGCTACAACGAGGAGGGCGAGCTCGAGTCCACCGACCCGGGCACCGAGGACCCGGTCACCCCGGAGGGGGGTGCGGACCCGGCCACCGGCGACGACCTGGTGATGGTGGGTGCGGACGGCAGCGAGGTCTCCCTCGGCGAGCCCAACGTCACCTTCGCCGGCGAGTACGACGCGGTGGCGGTCGAGGCCGAGGACGGCAGCGTCGAGGTGTACGCGGACGCCGACCACAACGGCACCGTCGACGTCGCCATCAGCATCCAGCCGGACGGTTCCTTCGGCATCTGGGTCTCCGACGGTGCGGGCGGCTGGGACCTGCAGGCCACCGGTGTCGTCGACTCCTCGGGCGAGGCGCAGATCGACGACACCGTCGACACCGGGTTCGCGGACACTCCGCCGTCGGCGATCGCCGGCGACGCTGCCGGCACCACCGATCCGGTCGGCACCACCGATCCGGCCGGGGCCGCCGGCACCGACGAGCCGACCGCGGCACAGGAGTACCCCGGAGTGGTGCCCGGTGACCTCGCCGTCGCCGACGGCGACGAGTACATCGACGCCGGCCCGCCGACCGAGGACATGGACGGCGACGGGGTCCCGGAGACCGCCGTGGTGCAGTCCGACGACCGGATCATCCAGATCTCCGACATCGACGGCGACGGCCGCGCCGACGAGATGCTGCAGGTGGACACCACCACCAACGAGGCCGTCATCCTCACCGACGACGGCTCCGGCACCTGGACCGTCGCGGCGCAGGGCACCATCGGCGAGGACGGCGACTTCGTCCCGGCCGACGGAACCACCGGGACCGTGCAGGAGGCCGGCACCTCCGACCCGGCGGACTCCCCGGAGATCGTCTTCACCGACGCATCCGGCGAGCAGACCGATCTCGGCGTCCCGGACCAGGATCTTGACGGCGACGGTGTCCCCGAGTCGGTGCTGGCCCAGGCCGAGGACGGCAGCTACCTCATCGTGTCCGACGTGGACGCCGACGGCGGACCGGACCAGATCATCCAGATCGACCCGGACTCCGGCGACGCCACCTGGGCCGTCCCGGACGGCGACGGCGGCTGGGAGGTCGTGGCCACCGGACACCTGGAGAGCGACGGCAACCTGGTGATGGACGCAGAACCGCAGTCGGCCGTCCAGCCGGCGGGCCACACCACCGAGCAGTCCCAGGGCTCGGTGATGGTGTCCTCGTCCGGCGGCCAGTTCTTCGATGCAGGGGAGGCCACCCTGGATGCGGACGGCGACGGGGTCGCGGACACCGTGCAGGTACCCGGCCCGAACGACTCGACGTTGTTCTACCAGGACTCGGACGGCGACGGGGTGGCCGACAAGGCCTGGACCACCGACTCCTCCGGCGAGGTCACTGCGACCTATGTCCTGGATGCGCAGGGCAGCTGGACCCCGGGCAGCGGCATCGGTGCCGGGTCGCAGTCGTGACCTCCCGACCGACGATGGACCTGGCCCAGGCCCAGGCCGTGGTCGACGCCATCCGGGCCGCACTGCCCGAGCTCGGCCGGCAGTCCCGACCGAACGGACCTCGGGTCACCCGGCTGGCCGGGAACCGACCGGTGGCCGCCGGTGGTGGGAACGCAGCGGCGCCCGCGTTGCCGTCGGCGCTGCTCGCCCTCCGGCGAACGTCCCAGGAATGATGCCGGATCCGTTGCAGTGCAGCGGATCCGGCGCCGCCTGACGATCCGCGGCAATGCTGCGGATCGCCGGGCGGAACCGACGGAAGTCGGACAAAATAGACGCAGGGAGCAGGGAACCGAACGGCGGGCGACCCCGTCGGAGCAGTACAGGCCTTCCGGGAACGCGACAACGCGAGCGCCCGGCTCAGTACATCGCAGTACATCGCAGGACATCGCAGCACCGCAGCAACGGAACACAGCGACACCGCACACGCAGACCGACAGCCACTTCCCGGCCCACCGGCCGGCCCACGAGGAGTTCACCACCATGCATTTCGACGAGTACAACGACGACGTCCAGACCGGCGAGGACATCTCGGTCACCACGCAGAGCGGCACGGTCGACCTCGGCCCCGCCACGTACGACTCCGACGGTGACGGCATGGCCGACTCGGTCGTCGTCGGCGAGGGCGACATCACCTACGTGGTCACCGATCACGACGGCGACGGCCAGGCCGACGAGATGACCGCCTACGACCAGGACGGCAACCAGATCGACCCGCAGACCGGCGAGCCGGTCGAGACCGGCTCCGGCAGCATCGGCACCGGCAGCACCGGTACCGGCGGCACCACGGAACCGGGTGAGGATCCCATCGAGGACCCGAACACCGGCTACGGCACCGCTTCCGGCGACGACGAGGGCATCACCGTGCTGGCCGACGACGGCTCGCAGGTGGCGGTCGGCGATCCCACCGCCGACCTCGACGGCGACGGCCAGGCCGACACCGCGGTCGTGCAGAACGACGACGGTTCGGTCGTCGGCTACACCGATGTGGACGGCGACGGCCAGGCCGACCAGATCACCCAGATCGACGCCGAGGGCAACGTGCTCATCGCGGTCACCGACGGCAACGGCGGCTGGGAGGTCGCGGCGTCCGGGCACCTGGACGAGGACGGCAACCTGGTGCAGGACGAGAACACCGGCGGCACCGAGGCCGGCTACGGCAACGAGAGCGGCACCGGCTACGGGTCCGAGGGCGGCGCGGGCACGGAGAGCGGCTACGGCACGGGCACCGAGAGCGGCACCGGCTACGGGTCCGAGGGCGGCGCGGGCACGGAGAGCGGCTACGGCACGGGCACCGAGAGCGGCACCGGCTACGGGTCCGAGGGCGGCACGGGCACGGAGAGCGGCACGGGTACCGAGAGCGGCTACGGCACCGAGGGTGGCGCCGGCGGCGACATCACCGTCACCAACGACGGCCAGGAGTACGACCTGGGCGCCCCGACCGCCGACATGACCGGCGACGGCACCCCGGACACCGTGGTCAGCCAGGCCGAGGACGGCACCATCGTCGGCTACACCGATGTCGACGGTGACGGCGAGGCCGACCAGATCACCGCCATCTCGCCCGACGGATCCGTCGTGATCGGCGTGCCGGACGGCCAGGGCGGCTGGGAGCAGGCGGCCACCGGCTACCTCGACGAGGACGGCAACTTCGTGGAGAGCCGGCCGACCGGTGCGGGTGCGCCGGCCGGTGCGGGTGCGGCCTCCGGCTCGGGTGCCTACGGCACCTCCGAGGAGACCGGCACCGGCAGCTACGGCGGCTGACCCGGCAGGTCGCACGACGACCACCAGCACGATCCGGAGCGGGTCGGTACCCACGGGTGCCGGCCCGCTCTCGGCGTCCGGGTGAGATTGTCCGATTCGTCCGGCGACGGCGCCGTCACGCGGCCAGACTGCCCGCATGACTGCCGTGGACGATGTCGAGGGCCGGGTGTTCGGGACGTTGCTGGGGGCGCTGGAGGCGTCATCGGTGACCCTCGGGCACCGATTGGGACTGTGGCTCGCCGTCGACGGGGCCGGCGGTCCGGTCACCGCGGCGGCGCTGGCCTCGGCCGCCGGGATCCATCCCCGTTACGCCCGGGAGTGGCTGGAGGCCATGGGATCCGCGGGCTACCTGGTGGTGGCCGACGGCAGCGGTGATCCCGCGTTCTCGCTTGCGCCCGGTGTCCGCGAGGTGCTGGTCGACCCGGATTCCGGGCACAACCTGATGCCGATGCTGCGCCAGTCCGCTGCCGCGGCGGCCGCGCTGCGCCCGCTCGAGGCGGCCTACCGCGCCGGCGGGGGAGTGGGCTGGGCCGAGTTCGACATCGACATGCGTGACGCACAGGGCGATGTCAACCAGCTGCCACTGCGCACCGCGCTGGCCGGCTGGATCCGGGAGCATCTCCCGACCACCGCGGAGAAACTGTCCGCCGGGGGTCGGGCCGCCGACGTCGGGTGTGGATTCGGTTGGGCGACAGTCGGTCTGGCAGAAGGGTTCCCGGAAGCGACGATCACCGCCTTCGATCCCGACGAGTACTCGGCGTCCCGCGCGGCGGAGAACATCACGGAGGCCGGTGTGGCCGGCCGGGCGACGGTGGTGACCGGCCCGATCGAGCCCGACGGGCCGCCGTTCGACCTCGTCGTGATGGCCGAGATGCTGCACGACGTACCGGATCCGGTCGGTGTGCTGGCCGCTGCCGGTGCCCGGCTCGCCCCCGGCGGCGTCGTCCTGGTCGCCGACATGAAGGTGGCCGACGACTACGCCGCGCCCGGCGACGAGATCGACCGGCTCTGGTACGGGTTCAGCCTGCTGGTGTGCCTGCCCGACTCGATGACCGCCCGGCCCAGCGCCGCCACCGGCACGGTCTTCCGGGCCCCCCTGCTGCGGGACTACGCCCGCCGGGCCGGTCTGGACGCGGTGACGGTGCCGGTGGCACATGACTTCTGGACCTTCCACGCCCTCACCCCCGCCGGCCGGTGACCTCCAGGCGGTAGCCGGCCGGCGGTGTGCCGACCACCCGCGAGAACGCCCGCACCAGGTGCGCCTGGTCCGCGAAGCCGAGCCGCCTGGCCAGATCCGCCCAGTCGACGTCCGAGCCGGCGTGGGCGGCGGCCGCGGCATCCAGGATGCGGAACCGTTGGATCACCCATTTCGGGCCGACGCCCACGTACTCGCCGAACAGCCGCTCCAGCGACCGCAGACCGAGCCCGGCCCGGCCGGCCAGGTCGGCGGCGCGGTGCAACCCGGGGTCGTGCTCGGCCGCGCCCATCAGCTCCGCCACCTCCGCCACCCGCGGATCGGGCGCCGGCGCCAGGCGCCGGAGGAAGTCCGCCGTCGCCTCGACCATGACCTGCGGGTCGTGGGCGTCCAGCACGGCCCGCACCACCGCGGCGTCGTCGACCCCGAACACCTCCGGCACCGGGCGCATCCGATCGGTGAGAACGGACACCGGACCGGAGAGGAACGGACGGACGCCACCGGCCCGGAACCGGGTGCCCAGGGTGTGCCCGCGCCCCGACTGCACCCGGACGAACGGCCGCCGGCGCACGCCGTGCACCCACAGCCCGCCTGCTTCCACCGCCAGGTCCACACAGGGCTGCGGCACCACCTGCTGCCGGTGCGGGGACTCCAGATCCCAGCCGACGTACCAGAAGTAGTCGACCAGCCCGGCCAGATCCGCGGGCGGCGGCAGCCGACGGATGTCCAGGACCCGGGTGGCGACGTCCGGCCGCAGCAGCGCATGCGGCCGCCCGGTCGGAGCCGGACGCGTCGTCATGGCCAGAACCCTAGGAGCCGCGCCCGACAAGAGCAGTGGAGTGCCGGGCGTCCCTGTCACCGTCTGCCACTCGACCGCGGTGGACGGTGCGGGATCGGTGCTGTCGAGGACTCCTGGACGATGACCCCTGGGTCCGTTCCGCATCGGGTGCGCTGCGCCACGTCGGACGTGGCTGTCGGCACCGGATCCGCGCTGGTGAGGGGCGCCTCGAAGGGCGACTCCCACTCCACCACCTCGAAAAGGCAGATCAGCGTCGATCGGCGCGCGGATCTCGGTTCCGGCACGGCACCTACCCGACCGGGCAGGTCGGTGCCCTCTGCCCGGCCAGGTCACCCGATCCGCACAGCGCACCGCCGATGATCATTTGTCCTGACAGCAGCCAAGCCCGGCCATTGCCGAACACATATCAACATTCGTGTGTGCCATCACGTTTTCTGAATCGATCACTTTCACGATTCTGTGGCGTGGCCGACACTCCTACCCGCCAGTTCTCCGGTGCCACATGGCTAGTGTCGTCCGAATCCACGCATCTGGACACCCCAGGCCGACGACGTTCCGGTACGTGTTCCGATGGAATTCAACGAAAACGAACAGGTGGTCCGGGATGACACTGGTCGACACGCCGCTCGAGGAATCCATCGGCCGACAGGGGGCACCGACCTCCGACCCCGCCCTGCTGGCCTGGGTGGCCGAGGTCGCGGCGCTGACCCGCCCCGATCGCATCGTCTGGGCGAACGGCTCCGACGCCGAGTGGAAGGCGCTGACCGACCAGCTCGTCGACGCCGGCACCATCACCCGGCTGCAGGCCAAGCCGGACTCGTTCCTCGCGCTGTCCGACCCGATCGACGTCGCCCGGGTCGAGGACCGCACCTTCATCTGCTCGGTCGACGAGGCCGATGCCGGGGCCACCAACAACTGGATGGACCCGGCCCTGATGAAGCAGATCATGACCGGTCTGTACGACGGCTGCATGCGTGGCCGCACGATGTACGTGGTGCCGTTCTGCATGGGCCCGTTCGACGCCCCGGTACCGAAGCTCGGCGTCGAGATCACCGACTCCGAGTACGTCGTCATCTCCATGAAGATCATGACCCGGCTCGGGCACAAGGCCATCGAGCTGATCGAGGCCGGCCAGCCGTGGGTCAAGGCCCTGCACTCGTTGGGCGCCCCGCTGCGTCCCGGTCAGGCCGATGTCGCGTGGCCGTGCAACGAGACCAAGTACATCGTCCAGTTCCCCGAGGAGCGGGCGATCTGGTCGTTCGGCTCCGGCTACGGCGGCAACGCGCTTCTCGGCAAGAAGTGCTACTCGCTGCGTATCGCGTCCGCCATGGCCCGTGACGAGGGCTGGCTCGCCGAGCACATGCTGATCATGAAGCTCACGTCGCCCGAGCAGCAGGTGCACTACGTCGCGGCGGCCTTCCCGAGCGCCTGCGGCAAGACCAACCTGGCGATGATGGAGCCGACCATCCCGGGCTGGAAGGTCGAGACGCTGGGCGACGACATCGCCTGGATGACCTTCGGCAAGGACGGCCGGCTGTACGCCGTCAACCCGGAGTACGGACTGTTCGGCGTCGCCCCCGGCACCGGCTGGGCGACCAACCCGAACGCCATGCGCACCATCGAGCAGGGCCACTCGCTGTTCACCAACGTGGCGCTGACCGACGACGGCGACGTGTGGTGGGAGGGCATGACCGACGAGCCGCCGGCCCACCTCATCGACTGGCGCGGCCGGGACTGGACGCCGTCCGGCCTGGATGCCGACGGCAACACCCTCGCCTCCGCCGGATCGCCTGCGGCGCACCCGAACTCGCGGTTCTGCACGCCGATCACCCAGTGCCCGATCCTGGCCGACGAGTACGCCGACAGCGTCGGGGTGCCGATCTCGGCGATCCTGTTCGGTGGCCGCCGCAAGACCACGGTGCCGCTGGTGACCCAGTCCCGTGACTGGCAGCAGGGCGTCTTCATGGGCGCCACGCTGTCCAGCGAGACCACCGCCGCCGCCACCGGCGCGGTCGGTGTGGTGCGCCGCGACCCGATGGCCATGCTGCCGTTCATCGGCTACGACGCCGGCGACTACTTCGCCCACTGGATCGACGTCGGCAAGGGCGCGGACGCCGACAAGCTGCCGAAGATCTTCTACGTCAACTGGTTCCGCCGGGACGCCGACGGCGGCTTCCTGTGGCCGGGCTTCGGCGAGAACTCCCGCGTGCTGAAGTGGATCGTCGAGCGGCTGGACGGGTCCGCCGCCGCAGTCGAGACGCCGATCGGGCACGTCCCGGCGCCCGGTGCGCTGGACGTCGACGGGCTGGGCCTGACCGTTGAGCAGATCGAGGCCGCGCTGGCCGTCTCGCCCGAGGAGTGGGCGGCCGAGATCCCGCTGATCGAGGAGTGGTTCGAGCACATCGGCGACACCGTGCCGTCGACCCTGCGCGACGAGCTGCAGTCGCTGAAGCTGCGGTTGGGCCAGGGCTGATCATCCGCACCGCGACATCCCCACGATGACAACGGGCCGGAGCGCTGCTGCGCTCCGGCCCGCTGTCGTTCGTCCGTGGTGCTGTGGCCCGGAGCGCTATTCGGAATCGGCGGAGCGGCGGCGGGTGAGCTTGCGCAGCACGACCAGCGCGACGATCCCGAGGATCACCGGCAGCACCCGCTTGAGCACCGGGGCGCCGGCCGACTGCAGCAGGTCGATCGGCTGGGAGCTCGGCGCGGAGACGCGCAGCGGCGCCGACCGCGGGGGCACGGTGGCCGAGGTACCGAGGGAGGTCGCCGGGGTCTCGCCGACCTCCTCCGCCGCGACCTCGTCCGGGTTCACCACGTCGAGCAGCTCGGCCCCGCCCGCCGGGCGGCCGACCAGCTTCTGCGACACGGCATCCGCGAACTGGCCGATCAGCTTGTTGCCGACCTCGACCATGACCCCGCGGCCGAACTGCGCCGGCCGACCGGTGATGGACAGGGTGGTCACCAGGTCCACCGCGGTGCGGTTCGGGTTGATCGGGGTCGCGGTCGCGGTCACCAGCATGGCGGCGGTGGAGGCGGACCGGGCGGCATTGCCGGTGGCCTCGATCTTGGCGCGGTGTGCGACCGGATCCTTCTCGACGATCCGGGCCTTGCCCTTGTACGTCATCTGCACCGGCCCGAGCTTGATCCGGACCGATCCGGTGAACTCGTCACCGTTGACCGTCTCCAGCGTCGCTCCCGGGAAGCAGGGGCCGACCTTCTCCATGTCCAGCAGGGTCTCCCACGCGGTCTCGACCCCGACCGGTACCTCGAACCGGTGCTCCAGTTCCACGGCGACAAACCTCCCAGACGACAACTACGGCGGATCACCTGATCGTAGGGCCACCGCGCCCCGCCCACCCGGGAGCCCCGACTGTCGAGGCTCCGACGATCGGACGTGGCCCCGGTCACGTCCCGGCCGGTTCCGTGCCAGGATCGGGAGCTGACCGGTCTTCCGGCCGGGTTCGCGGACGCAGGCCCGGACGGGCCGCCGACGAGGAGGAGAACCGTGGCACCGAGCGACCCCACAGGCGCGGCGGGCATCGGTGCGGGCGGGACCCCGGCGGCGCCGCCACCGCACCGGGTGGTGGCCGGCCTGAAGGCGACGACCGACCACACCGTGCAGCTGCTCAGCCCCGAGGGGGAGCTGACGCCCACCGCGCTGTCCGGCGAGTACCCGCTGGAGGTCACCGAGGACCTGCTGCGCGGGTTGTACCGCGACATGGTGCTGGTCCGCCGGTTCGACCGTGAGGGCAACGCCCTGCAACGGCAGGGCCAGCTCGGGATCTGGGTGCCGCTGCTGGGCCAGGAGGCCGCGCAGATCGGCTCCGGCCGCGCGCTGCAGCCGCAGGACATGGCGTTCCCCTCGTACCGCGAGCACGGTGTCGCCTGGACCCGCGGCATCGACCCGACCGACCTGATCGGGGTGTTCCGCGGCGCCGACCACTCGACCTGGAACCCGGCCGAGACCCGTTTCCACACCTACACGATCGTGATCGGCAACCAAGTGCTCAACGCCACCGGGTACGCCATGGGGCAGCGGCTGGACGGCCGCGTCGGCAGCGGCACCGACGGCGGGGCGCCGGACGAGGCCACCATCACCTACTTCGGCGACGGCGCCACCAGCGAGGGGGACGTGCACGAGGGCATGGTGTTCGCCGCCGCCTTCGACGCCCCGGTCGTCTTCTTCTGCCAGAACAACCAGTGGGCCATCTCGCACCCGGTCGACCAGGTGAGCCGGGTGCCGCTGTACCGGCGGGCCGACGGCTACGGGTTCCCCGGGGTCCGGGTGGACGGCAACGACGTCCTGGCCTGCCTGGCCGTGACCCGGTGGGCGCTGGACGAGTGCCGGTCCGGCAACGGCCCGGTGATGATCGAGGCCTTCACCTACCGGATGGACGCCCACACCACCTCCGACGACCCGACCCGGTACCGCACCTCAGACGAGTCAGAGGCATGGAAGCTGCTCGACCCGATCGAGCGGGTCCGGGTGCACCTGGTCCGGCACAGCACCGACAGTGCCGCCACCGCAGAGTTCTTCGCGGGGGTCCAGGCGGAGGCCGACGAGCTGGCCGCCCGGTTCCGCACCTTCTGCCTGGAGATGCCGACACCGCCACCGGACCGGATGTTCTCCGAGGTCTACGCGACGCCGCACCACCAGTTGGACCGGCAGCGGGCCGAGTTCCTCGACTACCTGGCAGGTTTCGCCGACGACGGTGGCGCCGCGACACACGGGGGTGCCCGATGAAAGAGCAGGTCACCCTGGCGAAGGCGCTCAACCTGGGTCTGCGGTCGGCGATGGAGGCCGACCCGAAGGTGCTGGTGATGGGCGAGGACGTCGCCACCCTCGGCGGCGTCTTCCGGATCACCGACGGGCTGAAGAAGGACTTCGGCGAGCACCGGGTGTTCGACACCCCGCTCGCCGAGTCCGGGATCATCGGCACCGCAGTGGGTCTCGCGATGCGCGGCTACCGTCCGGTGGCGGAGATCCAGTTCGACGGCTTCGTCTTCCCCGGCTTCGACCAGATTGTGTCGCAGGTCGCGAAGCTCGGGTTCCGCACCCAGGGTGCGTTCCGGGCGTCGATGGTCATCCGGATCCCGTTCGGCGGCGGCATCGGCGCGGTCGAACACCATTCGGAGTCGCCCGAGTCGTTCTTCTGTCACATCGCCGGGCTCCGGGTGGTCGCCTGCTCGAACGCCCAGGACGCCTACGACATGCTGCAGGAGGCGATCGCCTCCGACGACCCGGTGGTGTTCTTCGAGCCGAAGCGCCGCTACTGGGAGAAGTCCGCGCTCGACGTCACGAGAACCCCTACAGAATCGACGTTCTCGTCGGTGGTGCGGCGCTCCGGGAACGATGTGACGGTGGTCGGGTACGGGCCGACGATGGCGGTCGTCGAGGCCGCCGCGACCGCGGCGCAGGCGGAGGGCCGGTCGCTGGAGGTCATCGACCTGCGCTCGCTGTCCCCACTCGACCTGGACCCGGTGCTGGACTCCGTCCGCCGCACCGGCCGGCTGGTGGTGGTGTCGGAGGCGCCGCGGGAGGCGTCGCTGTCCGGTGACATCGCCGCCAGGGTCACCGAAGAGGCCTTCTACTCGCTGGCGGCACCGGTGATCCGGGTCGCCGGCGCCGACGTGCCCTACCCGCCGACCCGGATGGAGAGCCTGTACCTGCCGGACCTGGACAAGGTGCTGGACGCGGTCGACCGCGTCCTGTCCTTCTGAGAGGTGTTGACGATGCCGGGTGTGCGCTGGATGTCGGAGCCACGACCGATCGGGCAGTGCGTGGCGCGACCGCCGGGTGGTGCCGCGCGCCGGCCGGGCAGATCTGTGAGTGTCGAGAACCTGTCGTGCGAGAGGACAGCATGAGCATCCGGACCTTCGCCCTGCCGGACGTGGGGGAGGGCCTCACCGAGGCCGAGATCCTGTCGTGGCGGGTCGCGGCGGGTGACACCGTCGAGGTCAACCAGATCCTGGTCGAGATCGAGACCGCCAAGGCGGCGGTCGAGCTGCCGTCGCCGTTCGCCGGCCGCGTCGACCGACTGCTCGTCGAGCCGGGCGTCACCGTCGCCGTCGGGACGCCGATCATCGCGGTCGAGACCGGCACCTCCGGTGACCCGGCGGCCGCCGCTCCGGCCACGTCCGGGGACGGTGGGACGCGGATCGGGGAGACCGGCGCCGACGGCCGGATCGCCACCCTGGTCGGATTCGTCGATCCGCACGCCGGGGTGACCCGGAGGCCGCGGCGGTCCCGCCCCTTGGACTCCGACGAGCTCGATCTGGACCGCGAGGACATCCCGCGGGCCCCGCGTCGGGAACCCGTGGCGCCGGTCCCGACCGACACCGCCCCCGATCCAGCCGCGGCCGCTCCTGCCGCGGCCGCTCCTGCCGCGGCCGCTCCTGCCGCGGCCGCTCCTGCTGCCGCCGCGATCCCTGCCGCCGTCGATCCGACGCCTGGGGTTCCTGCTCCGGCTGCTCCCGTGGGCGGTGTTCCGGCTGCCGACGCGTCGGCCCCGGCCGCGGTGACCGGAGACGCGGCAGCCGCGCCGGCCGGCCTTGTCGCCGACCCTTCGCCGGCCGGAAGCCTGGCGCCGAAGGCGGCGCCACCGGTGCGCAAGCTGGCCAAGGAGCTCGGCGTCGATCTGCGCACCATCGCCCCTGCGCGGGCCGACGGGATCATCAGCCGCGCCGAGGTCGAGGCTGCTGCCGCTCCGTCGGCTGCCCCGACTGCTGCCGCTGCTCCGCCGGCTCCTGCCGGTGCCGTTCTGGCAGCGGCCGGCGGGTCCGGGTTCGACCCGGTGACCAGGGAGCGGCGTATCCCGATCAAGGGCGTGCGCAAGGCGACCGCGCAGGCCATGGTGGCCAGTGCGTTCGGCGCCCCGCACGTCACCGAGTTCCTCACCGTCGACGTGACGCCGATGATCGAGCTGCGCGACCGGCTGCGCCGGACGCCGGGGTTCGCCGATCTGAAGATCGGTCCGCTGACCTTCGCCGCCCGGGCCGTCTGCCTGGCGCTGCGCCGGACCCCGGAGCTGAACGCCACCTGGGACGCGGACGCCGGGGTGATCGTCGAGAAGCAATACGTCCACCTCGGCATCGCCGCCGCCACCCCGCGGGGCCTGGTGGTGCCGAACATCCGGGACGCCGACGCCCTCGATCTCGCCGGGTTGGCCGGAGCGCTGGCCGACCTCACCGCCACCGCCCGGGCGGGCCGCACCACTCCCGCCGCGATGTCCGGCGGCACCTTCACCATCACCAACATCGGGGTGCTCGGGGTCGACACCGGCACCCCGATCCTCAACCCCGGCGAGTCCGGGATCCTCGCGCTGGGCTCGGTCAAGGATGCACCCTGGGTGGTCGACGGTCAGCTCGCCGTCCGCAAGGTCTGCCAGCTCGCCCTCTCCTTCGACCACCGTGTGGTCGACGGCGCCCAGGGGTCCCGGTTCCTCGCCGACGTCGGCGCGCTGCTGGCCGATCCGGCGCTGGCCATCACCTTCTGAGGTCGGGGGCCGTTCGGGCCGGCCGGCTCGCGAGGTGCTCGGGTTTCCGAGGTGGGCGGCGGCGCGGTGAGGGCCGGGCCGGGAGAACTGCGCCCGGGCGTGAGGTCGGGAGTGGGGCGGCCTGCGTCGGGCGGCTTCGTGGGTGTGGTGGAGGGGTCGGGGACGGATCTGACCAACGGATGTGTCCGTCAGTGGCCGTTGGGCTTCACGGGTGGTAGCTCCGAGGCCGGCCACGAACGGGTCGTGCGTCGGGTGGGTGGTCGGGCGAGGAGAACTGCGCCCGGACATGAGGTCGTCAAGTGCGGCGGCCTGGGTCGGGCGGCTTCCTGGGTGTGCGGATTTGGCCCCGGAAGGGTCCGATCCACGGGATCTGTCGTTCCGGGGCCGTCCACCTTCACGGGCTGTAGCCGGGAGGCCCCCGACGGCTCGACCTGCAGATCTGTGCCCCGACCGGATCGTTGACCACGCCCATGCCCCTGGATTCGTTGGCCCGTCCGCCGTCCGGCACACGGATCTTTGTCCAACGAAGGCACGCCACCGCGCCTGTCGGAGCCCAAGGGGTGGACGCTGCCGGCCCCGGAACTTTTGACTTCCGGCCGCATCGTTCCTGGGCCTCGCATGGTCGTGAACGGGGCGAACAGGGTCCGGAAACCGGGACTCAACGGATCCGACCGGCCGCCGATGCGGGTATCACCGCCCGCCCCGCCTGCTCCTCGGATCCGCGCCCCGCACCTGTGGGAGAAGCGCGGGAAGGCGATCGGCAGCGCCGGCGTTCAGTACGATGGCACCGGACAGATCGAGGCGATGTCCGATCTCAACCGGACGATCGTCGGAGTGTGAGGCAGTTCACCGGCGATTGTGGTATCACTTTCGGCCTCTCGCGCGTCTATACATGCGTAACCACCACCCGAGTACACAGATTGAAGGACTGATCAGAATGACCACCCTCGCGAAGGCGATCCGTAGCCGCCGTGAGTCCGCCCGTACCCGTCGCGCCGTCAACCGCGCGATCGACGCCGCCAGCACCCCGGCGATGCGTGACGAGCTGATCCTCATGGCTCAGCGTTCGGGCCGCTGATCACATGAGCACGATGCTGAAGTCCCTGCGGAACCGCCGCGAGCTCGCCCGCACCCGCCGCGCCGTCGATCACGCGATCTCCACGGCCGTGACCCCGGGCATGCGCGACGAGCTGATCGTGATGTCCCAGGTGCGCCACGCGGGCCTGCGCTGAGCAAGCCCCCACCGGTCCCGCCGATCCCGGGTGGGACCCACGCACCCGGCCCGACCAGGCCGGATGCCCCGCTCCCGGAAGCGTGACAACTTCTTCGAAAGAATTTTGCGGAAGCGTGTAACGCCTTCACGGTGAGCGGCGAAAGACCCTGTGACCCCGGTTGCTGCCGGACCCCCGACCTGGCAGCCACCGGGGTCACTGCGTGTCCGGACCACGGTGACGCCGATCCGGCCGCGGCCGCGGGGTGTGGCCGGGGCAGTCACAGCGCCGAGGTCGCCGCCAACACATGCCGGACCCGCCCGATCCCGGCGCTCGCCGCTGGTCGCCTGCCGAGACTGTCCGGCCCCTCTGCTTGCCGCAGGTCGTCTGCCGGACCGCCCGGCCCTGCCCGATCCCGGCGCTCGCCGCAGGTCGCCTGCCGAGACCGTCCGGCCCCGCCCCGATCCCGCGAAGCCTCCCGCGCGCCACCGTCCACCGCCCGTCGTACCGTGGCGGCATGGCCTTCAGGTGGGACCCCGCGCAGTACCGCCGGCACGCCGGCGACCGAGGCCGCCCGTTCTTCGACCTTGTCGCCCGGATCGGGGCCGACGCGCCGGAGCGGGTGGTCGACCTGGGCTGCGGGCCCGGCAATCTGACCGTCTCGTTGACCGGTCGCTGGCCGCAGGCGGCCGTCGAGGGCATCGACTCCTCCGCCGAGATGATCGAGGAGGCGACCGGGCTCGGCAGCCCGGTCGACTTCCGCCGGCAGGACATCGCCGACTGGACACCGCCGGCCCGGCCCACGGTCGTGGTCTCCAATGCCGCGCTGCAGTGGGTGCCCGGCCACCCCGACCTGCTCCGCGGCTGGCTCGCCGCTCTCGCCAACGGCTCGTGGTTCGCGCTGCAGATCCCCGGCAACTTCACCGCCCCGTCGCACGTCATCATGCGGGAGCTGGCCGAGTCGCCCCGCTGGGCGCCACAGCTCGCCGGGGTGCTCCGCCACCAGGACACCGTGCTCCCCGCCGTCGACTACGCCGGGACCTTCCTCGACGCCGGCTGGCAGGTCGATGCCTGGGAGACCACCTACATCCATCGGTTGACCGGGGCGGACCCGGTCGTCGACTGGGTGCGCGGCACCGGACTGCGCCCGGTGCTGGAGGTGCTGCAGGGTGCCGACCGGGACGAGTTCGTCGACGAGTACACCCGGCGGATCCGGCAGGCCTACCCGCCGGGACCGCACGGCACCCTCTTCCCGTTCCGCCGGATCTTCGCCGTCGGCAGCCGGCCGTGAGCGCGATCTCCCGCGGGCTGGCGCTGGCACTCCGGCACGCCGGTCTGCCGTGGAACCCGGCCTCCGGGGACAGGTTCAGCCTGCTCGACGAGAACTTCGCCGGCGACGTGTTCACCCTCGCCGACATGACGATCGAACCGCAGGGCCCGGCCGGCCGACAGGTCCTCGGCTTCAACGGCACCACCGAGTGGGCCCTGGACTCCGTGGAGTTCGTCGACGCACTGTGGCTCCCGCGCGAGGACCAGCTCAGGGAGCTGCTCGGCGCCTACTTCCGCGGGCTCGAGCTCACCGACCAGGGCTACGAAGTCACCGTGCACCTGCCGGGTGAGGACCCGCGGACCATTCCTGCCGAGACCGCCCCGGATGCCTACGCCCTGGCGGTGCTGGCCCGGCTGGGTGCGGCAGAGGAAGCCGCCGGCCGGGCCGCGCCGGACTGACCGCAGTCGTCCCCGGTGTGCCGGGCGGGACCGACGCGGGCGGCGTCCGGCCGAGCCGGCGGCACGTAGTCTCGACCGGTGGTCGACCATCCGCTGTCCATCCAGATGCTGCACGACCGGATCCTCATCCGGACCGCGAGCGGACCGGGCGAACGCACCTCCCGTGGCGGGATCCTGATCCCGGCGACGGCGGAGGTGGCCAAGCGACTGGTCTGGGGCGAGGTGCAGGGCGCCGGCCAGCACGTCCGTTCGGTCAAGGTCGGCGACCGGGTGCTCTACTCGCCCGAGGACCAGTACGAGGTGGAGATCGGCGGCGAGACCTACCTCGTCCTGCGCGAGCGCGACCTGCAGGCCGTGGCCAACGAGTCCAGCAGCGGCGGCACCGGCCTGTACCTCTGAGCCCGTACCGCTGAGCCCGTACCGCTGAGCCTGTACCGCTGGGCCTGTCTCTCCAGGCCGCGCCCGGGCCTCCGCGAGCCGGCCCGTCGGGATCCGGTCACCTGTTGATCGCCGGGGGCTCACCACGGAGTGGGGTCGTGGGGGAGGATGGGCCCGCGGTCGCGCGGTGCCGGCATCCCGACGGGGAGTGCCGGCACGGCACCACGATCGGAGCGAGCCCCACCACCGACAGGAGCCCGACCATGGCGGACCACTACGACCTCGTTGTGATCGGATCCGGCCCGGCCGGTCAGAAGGCGGCCATCGCCGCCGCCAAGCTGGGCCGCCGCGCCGTGGTCATCGAGCGCAAGAACATGGTGGGCGGCGTCTGCATCAACACCGGCACCATCCCGTCGAAGACGCTGCGCGAGGCGGTGCTCTACCTGACCGGGCTGAACCAGCGCGAGCTCTACGGCCAGGCCTACCGGGTCAAGGACGACATCACCGTCGGCGACCTGTCGGCCCGGACCCATCACGTGATCAGCCGCGAGATCGACGTCATCCGCAACCAGCTCTCCCGCAACCGGGTCGGCCTGATCCCCGGCACCGCGCGTTTCCTCGACCCGCACACCGTCGAGGTGGAGAACGAGGTCGGCATCCGGCAGACCATCACCGGCGACAAGTTCGTCGTCGCCGTCGGCACCCGCCCGGCCCGCCCGAGCTCCGTCGACTTCGACGGCCAGACGATCGTCGACTCCGACCAGATCCTGAACATGGAGAAGGTGCCGACCTCGATGGTCGTGGTCGGCGCCGGAGTCATCGGCATCGAGTACGCCTCGATGTTCGCGGCCCTGGGCACCAAGGTCACCGTGGTGGAGAAGCGGCCGCGGATGCTCGACTTCTGCGACGAGGAGATCGTCGAGGCGCTCAAGTACCAGCTGCGCGACCTGGCGGTCACCTTCCGGTTCGGCGAGTCGGTGAAGACGGTCGAGAAGCACCCGGGCGGCACGCTGACGATCCTGGAGTCCGGCAAGAAGTTCCCGGCCGAGACGGTGCTCTACTCGGCCGGCCGGCAGGGTGTCACCGACGAACTCAACGTCACCGCAGCAGGTATCGAGACGGCCGACCGCGGGCGCATCGAGGTGAACGAGTACTTCCAGACCTCCGTGGACCACATCTACGCGGTCGGTGACGTGATCGGCTTCCCGGCGCTGGCCGCCACCTCCATGGAGCAAGGCCGCCGGGCGTCGTACCACGCGTTCGGCGAGCCGGTCGGCGGGAAACTCGGTGACCTGCAACCGATCGGCATCTACACGATCCCGGAGATCTCCTACGTCGGCCGCACCGAGGACGACCTGACGAGCGAGAACGTGCCGTTCGAGGTGGGGGTCTCGCGCTACCGCGAGCTGGCCCGCGGGGCGATCCTGGGAGACTCCTACGGGATGCTGAAGCTGTTGGTGCACGCGGAGTCCCGGCAGCTGCTCGGCGTGCACGTGTTCGGCAGCAACGCCACCGAGCTGGTGCACATCGGCCAGACCGTCATGGGCTGCGGCGGCACCGTCGACTACCTGGTCGACGCGGTCTTCAACTACCCGACGCTGGCCGAGTCCTACAAGGTCGCGGCACTGGATGCCGTCAACAAGATGCGGGCCATCGCCCGGGTCACCTCGGGGCACGAGGACCCCGGCCGCGAGCGCGTCGAACTCCCCGTCTGAGCAGTCCATGACCGGCGCCGTGCGAGCGGCGCCGGTCTCCGGGCGACCACCCGGCCTGATAGTTGACTTCAGCAACAGATAAGCCTACTGTTGCTAACAGTTGCTGAAGTCAACGAACGCCAGGAGGATGGGATGACAACGACGTCGGCCCCGGCCGCCGCTCTCACCGACGCGACCCGGTCGCTGCGCGGTGTGGTCGGCGAGATGAAGCTGCTCACCAAGGAACTCGGCCGGGACCTGACCACCAGTGCCCCGGTCGGGGCGTTGATGGTGCTCGCCCATGTGGCCACCACCGGGCCGCAGCGGGCCTGCCGGATCGCCGGCTCGATGGACCTCGATCCTTCCGTGGTCAGCCGGCACATCCGCACGCTCGAGGATCGCGGTTTCCTGGTCCGACGGACCGACGCGGACGACCGGCGCGCCCAGGAGATCGACCTGACACCCCACGGACTCACCGTGATGAGGGAGATCTCGGCGCAGGTCGACGACCGCGTCCGGACCGTGCTCGACAGCTGGTCCGACGACGAGATCGACCAACTGGGAACACTTCTCCGTCGGCTCCATCACGGACTGGTCTCCGCCCGCTGACCGCACCACCCGCCACACCGCATCGCACCGCCCGCCGCACCGCCGCAGCGGCACCTGACGCCTGGAACCGAGGAGAACAACCATGTCCGCAACAGCCACGGAAGTGGCCGCACCGCCGAAGATGTCGCACCGCGCCGTGATCCAGGCGCTGTCCGGGCTGCTGCTCGGGATGCTCGTCGCGATCCTCAGCTCGACGGTCGTGTCGACGTCGCTGCCGCGGATCATCGGTGACCTCGGCGGGTCGCAGGCCTCCTACACCTGGGTGGTGACCGCGACGCTGCTCGCCACCACGGTGAGCACGCCGATCTGGGGGAAGTTCGCCGACCTGTTCAACCGCAAACTGCTCGTGCAGCTCTCGCTGGCGATCTTCGTCATCGGTTCGGCGCTGGCCGGGCTGAGCCAGAACTCCGGTGAGCTCATCGGTTTCCGGGTGCTGCAGGGGCTGGGCGCCGGCGGCCTGACCGCGCTGGCCACGGTGATCATCGCCGACATCATCTCGCCGCGGGAACGCGGCCGGTACATGGGTCTGCTCGGCGCCGTGATGGCCGTCGGCACGGTCGGCGGCCCGTTGCTCGGCGGGGTCATCACCGATTCCATCGGCTGGCGCTGGAACTTCTACGTCGGTGTGCCGCTGGCTGCCGTTGCGATCGTGCTGCTGCAGAAGACACTGCACCTGCCGACCCGCCGCCGGGACGGCGTGCGCATCGACGTGCTGGGTGTCGCCCTGATCACCGGAGCCGTGTCCCTGCTGCTGATCTGGGTCACTCTCGGCGGCCACCAGTTCGCCTGGGGGTCCGCCACCAGCATCGTGATGGTGATCGGCGCCGTGCTGCTGGCCGTGCTGTTCGTGGTGGTGGAGCTGCGGGTCGCCGAGCCGATCCTGCCGCTGGACCTGTTCCGCAACCGCACCTTCGTGCTCGCTGTCGTGGCCAGCCTCGCCGTCGGTGTGGCGATGTTCGGCACTTCGGTGTTCCTCAGCCAGTACATGCAGCTGGCCCGGGGCAAGACCCCGACCATGTCCGGCATCCTCACCATCCCGATGATCGCCGGCGTGCTGCTGGCCTCGACGATCGCCGGCCAATTGATCAGCCGGACCGGCTTCTGGAAGCGTTACGTCGTCACCGGTTCCGCGGTGCTGGTCGTGGGACTGTTGCTGATGGGCACGATCCGGTACGACACCGGCTGGGTCCCGTTGTCGGTCTACATGTTCCTGGTCGGCGTCGGCGTCGGCATGGTGATGCAGAACCTGGTCCTCGTCGTGCAGAACACCCTGCCGCAGGACCGGATGGGCTCCGGCACCGCAGCGGTTGCGTTCTTCCGCAGCCTGGGTGGCGCGATCGGTGTGTCGGTCATGGGCGCGGTGCTGAGCAGCCGGGTCGGCACGCTGACCGCGGCCGGCATGGCGGAGCTGGGCCTGCCGACCTCCGGCGGAAGTGGGACGATCCCCGACCTGGCGACGCTGCCCGCCCCGGTCCGCACCGTGGTCGAGTCCGCCTACGGCGAGGCGGTCGGCGACATCTTCCTGCTCGCGGTCCCGCTGGCGATCATCACCCTGGTCGCTGTGGTCTTCCTGCCGAACGCGGTGCTGGGCACCCGCTCCGGTGTCCAGCAGCAGACCGGCTCCGACGAGGCCGGGGCGGCTCCGGTCCTGGCCGACCAGCTGGTCGACGAGGCGGAGGCCGCCACCGCGCTGGTCCCCGCGACGCACGCCGCCCAGGACCGGCGACGCGACGCCCTAGACTGACGGGGTGAGCGACCCGGTCGAGGAGATCGATCTGCGCCGGATCGAGGAGCAGATCGCCCTGCTGTTCCGCCGGGCGCGTACCTACAGCCGGAGTGCCGCCGCCGAGGTCCATCCGGACCTCGCGCCGGCGGCGTTCTCCATGCTGGTGCGGATCGTGGACGCCGGTGCGCTGCGCACCGCCGAGCTCATCGAGATCTTCGGGATCGACAAGGCCGCCATCAGCCGGCAGGTCAACCAGCTGGTCGCGCTCGGGCTCGCCGACCGGTCGGCGGACCCGACGGACCGCCGGGCGCAGATCATCGAGCCCACCGCGGACGGGACGGCCCGCTGCCGGGCGGCGACCGCCCGCAGCCGGGGCGCGTTGCGGAGTCAGCTGCAGGAGTGGACGCCGGGGGAGGTCCGCGATCTCGGCCGGCTGCTCGCGCGCTTCAACACCCTGACCATGGGGCCGGAGTGATGACGCCGGCGCTCAAGGAGTGGTCGGCCGCCGTGCACGCGTTGCTCGCGGGACGGCAGTCGGTGCTGCTGCGCAAGGGTGGCATCCACGAGAAGCGTTTCACGGTGCCCGATGTGGTCACCGCTGGGTCCGACGGTGCCGGGGCCCTGCCGTTCCTGCTGTTCCCCACGGTGTCCCATGCGCACGCGGAACGGGTGCGGCCGGAACACCAGGACCTGCTGGCCCTGTCGGCGCCCGACGCCGGCGAGGACGCCGTGGTGCTGCGGGCGCTCGCCTCCGTGGTCGCCGCGGTCGAGGTGCACCGCCCCGAGCAGCTGGACTCCCTGCTCCCGCTGCACATCTGGACCGCGGAGTCGGTCAGGGCGGACCGGCTCGACTTCCGCCCGCGGCATCGGTTGTCGGTGCTCGTGGTCGAGGTGCGGCCTGTCGAGCCGGTCGTCGTGCCCCGGCTGCCGGAGTTCGCCGGGTGCCGCAGCTGGCTGGACCTGCCCGACACGGCGGCCGCAGCCATCGGTGATCCGGTGCTGGACCGCCCGGCGCTCGACCTCCTGGCGCAGGAGGTCCGCGACCGGGTCGGGTGAGCCGGGCGGGTTCGACGACCTGCTCGCCGCGGCCGAACGCGCCTGGACCGGCCACCGGCTGACCCTGATCGACGTGGCCGGTGTCGGCAGCGACCGCTCCGTCGTGCTGCGGGTGACGGTCGACGGTGGTCCCGCTACAGCGGTGGTGAAGGGCTGGACCACGTCCGCCGGATCGGACGCACCGGCCAGGGAGACGGCTGCACTGGACATGGCGACCGCCCGCTCGCTGCCTGCCCCGGCGCTCCTGGCCTCGGCCGGGGATCCACCCCTGGTCGTGATGAGCGATCTCGGTGCGCACGGCTCGCTCGCCGACGCCCTGCTGGGCACGGCAGCTCCTGCGGCCGACGGTGCGCTGCTGGCATGGGCCCGGGCAGTCGGCCGGTTCCATGCGGGAACGGCCTGCAGCGCAGACGATTTCGCTGCCACGCTGGAGCGGCACGGCGGCGCAGGTCTGGCCGTCGACCTGATGCCGCGGCTGTTCCGGGAGGCCGCGGACGAACTGCCGGAATTGCTGGAGCTGATCGACATCCGGGCAGAGACCGCCGTGATCGACACCGTCGCCGCGTTCGGCGACGTCCTGCAGACCGATCTCCCCGCATTGTCCCCGGCCGACACCTGCCCGGACAACAACCTCGGCCGGGACGGCGAACTGCTCCTGATCGACTTCGAGGGCGCGATGGTGCGTCACATCGTCTGGGACGCCGCGTATCTGACCGTGCCCTTCCCCTCCTGCTGGTGCAGCTTCTCCCTTCCCGGCGAGGCGGTCACCTCGGCGCTGGATGCCTGGCGGGCGGAGGTGCGGCCCGCCTTTCCGGAGGTCGACGGTCCCGAGTTCGCCGTGGACCTCGAGGCGGCGACCGTGGGATGGGCCGTCGTCGGACTGCGCTGGTTCCTGCGCCGCGCGCTGGAGGACGACTCGCCCCTGCACCCGCACCGGTCGGCACCGACCCGCCGGATGTTCCTCGGCGAGCGGCTGCGGCGGGCCGCGACGACCACGCACCCGGTGCTGGGCGCCGTGCAGGAGTTGGCCGGGCAGGTACTGGATCGGCTGGATTCGACGATCGGTGCGCCCCGGTTGCCGCCTGCCCCGGCCTACCGCTGACGGCACTCCGGGCTGATTCCGGGCCGGAGAGCGGCCCGCTCTGGCAGGGTGGGGCCATGACCGAGCTGAGCCGCGGCGCCAATGCCCCCGTGTCCGGTCCCACCCTCGAACTCTCCGTCGCCGGGGCGCGGCAGGGATCCGTCGACCTGATGGTCTTCCAGCTCGGCGCCGACCGGAAGGTGCGCAGCGACGCCGACTTCGTGTTCTTCAACCAGCCCACCTCGCCGGAGGGAGCGGTGCGGCTGACCGGTGCGGACCGGGTGCAGGTGGACCTGGGTGCGGTACCGCCGGCGGTGGAGACGCTGGCGGTCGCGGTCAGCCTGGACGACGCGGTTGCCGGCGGTCTGCGCGACATCGGTGGGCTCGGGGTGACCGTCGGCGGCCCGGCGGACGCGCATTCCGCGCCGGCCTCCGGCCTCACCTCGGAGCGGGCCGCGGTGCTGGTCGAGATCTACCGGCGGCAGGGGTCGTGGAAGGTGCGCAACGTCTCCGCCGGCTGGACGGCCGGGCTGCCGGCCCTCGCCCGCGAGCACGGGGTGTCGGTCGACGACGCGCCCGCACCGGCGTCCCCGCCGGTCGCCGCTGCACCATCGGCAGGGCAGTACCCACCGCCGCAGCCGGCACCGTCGGCACAGCCGGCGCCGTCGAACCAGCCGTCCCAGGCGCCGTGGCGACAGAACACCGGCGCGCAGCCGTATCCGCCGCAGCAGCAGCCGCAACAGCCTTACCCGGCGGGGCAGCAGTACCCGCCGCAGCAGCAGTACCCGGCCGCGCAGCACTCGCCGAACCCGCAGCTGCCGCCGCCGGTGCTCCCGCAGAACGGCGCCCCGCACGGTGTCCAACCGCCGCAGGGGCCACCACCCGGCTACGCTGCACCCGGCGGATTCCCGTTGCCCGGCGGCGGCATGCCGTCGACCGGGTCGCCGCCGCCCGCGTCCGGTCCGGGTGGGTGGCCGCCACCGGGTGGCGACCTGCAGCCGGTCCCGCTGCCGCCGCCCCCGGGGATGGTCGCCGGCTACCCGCCGCCCGGCGGCCGCTGATCGATCACCTGCCGGGCCACCGACCGGCGGGTGTCGATCGTGGGGCAAACCGGTGAAACCCACGTCGCCCACGGACGGCTCTGGCAGGGTGGGGACATGCCTGATCTCTCCCGTGGTGCCAACGCGCCGGTCACCGGCCCCGCCCTGGACGTCGCCGTCTCCGGCGCGCAGCAGGGCACCGTCGACCTGATGATCTTCCAGTTGACCGCGGCCGGGAAGGTCCGCAGCGACGCCGATTTCATCTTCTTCAACCAACCCGCCTCTGCTGAGGGCGCGGTCCGTCTGACCTCGGCCGACCGGATCGCCGTCGACCTCTCGAGGGTGCCGGCCGACGTGGAGAACCTGGCCGTCGCGGTGGCCCTGGACGACTCGGTCAGCGGGTCGCTGGCGTCGATCGGCGGGCTCGGGGTCACCGTGTCCGGCGCCGCCGACCAGCAGTCCGCCCCGGCCGCCGGCCTCACCTCGGAGCGGGCCGCGGTGCTGGTGGAGATCTACCGCCGTCAGGGCGCGTGGAAGATCCGCAACGTGTCGGCCGGTTGGTCCGGTGGCTTCGCCGACCTCGTCCGCAACCACGGGGTCAGCGTCGACGACGATCCGGCCCCGGCCGCCGCCCCGATGCCGACCGTGGCAGCGCAGGCGCCGCCCGCACCGATGCCGACGGTCGCCCCGCAGGCGCCGCCCGCGCCGATGCCGCAGGCCGCGCCTCCCGCTCCGGCGGCACCGCCGGTCCAGGACGGCCCGCGTTCGGTGCCCGGTGAGGAGAAGCTGTCCCTGCAGAAGCGGCAGGCGCTGGACATGCGCAAGAAGGAGGTGCACAAGGTCCTGCTCACCAAGGGTGCGCAGAACGAACGCGCCCGGGTGATCATGGTGATGGACAAGACCGGCTCGATGTACGACGAGTACCAGGCCGGCATCGTGCACCGCGTGGTGGAGAAGATGGTGCCGGTCGCCATCCAGCTCGACGACGACGGCGCGCTCGAGAGTTACCTCTACGCAGTGACCTTCGCCCAGCTGCCGGACCTGCGCGTGGAGTACCTGGAGCAGTGGATCGCCGACTTCGTGCACATCAACGGGGTGCGGCAGGGGATCGACTACAACGCCATCGGCGGATACAACGACGAGATCCCGATCATGTCGCACATCATCAACTCGCTGCAGCGCGGCGGGAAGCCGGTGCTGGTGCTGTTCTTCACCGACGGCGGGTTCTCCAAGAAGAAGGAGATCACCAAGTTGATGCAGAAGGCGGCGAACCTGCCGGCCTTCTGGCAGTTCGTCGGGATCGGCAACAACAACTTCGGCGTGCTCACCAAGCTCGACGAGATGGCCGGTCGGGTGGTCGACAACGTCGGCTTCTTCGCGGTCAGCGACATCGACCGGATCGACGACGCCGAGCTCTACCGCCGGTTGCTCAGCGAGTTCCCGGACTGGCTGCGGGCCGCCCGTGGGATGGGCATCGTCGGGGCCTGAGCCGCAGGCGGGCCGGGAACTGTTTCCCGGCCAGGGCTGTCGCTGCTCGGTGAGGTGTTCCGCTCGTGGTCGGCGCGGGGCCGGCGTCACGCGGCGTCGGCGCGGTGCGGTGTCAGAGCAGTCCCGCCGAGGGCTGCACCGCCCGGATCGCGGGCGCAGCCAGCCCCGCGTCGGCGAAGGCGGACCGGACCCGGTCGACCAGGACCGACGCCCGGTCGGTCGGGATGAGCGCGATCGCCGACCCGCCGAACCCGCCGCCGGTCATCCGGGCGCCGAGTGCGCCGGAGCCGAGAGCGGTGTCGACCGCGAGATCCAGTTCCCGGCAGGACACCTCGAAGTCGTCGCGGAGCGAGACGTGCGAGGCGGTGAGCAGCGGGCCGATCGGCGCCACCGGGCCGGCGGCGAGCATCCGCACCACCTCCCGGGTGCGTGCGGATTCGGTGAACACGTGCCGGGCCCGCCGGCGGAGCACGTCGTCGTCGAGGCGGTCGAGCGCGCCGGCCGGGTCGCTCACCTCGTTCAGCAGGCCGACACCCAGCAGTGCTGCGGCCTTCTCGCACGACCGGCGACGCTCGGCGTACTCCCCGTCGGCCAGGGCGTGGTGCGCCCGGGTGTCGATCACCAGCACCTCGAGACCTTCCGCGGCCGGGTCGAACGGCAGGTGTCGGATGGTGCCCGGTCCGGTCTCGAAGTACAGCACCGACCCTTCGCGGCAGGCGGTCACGGCCATCTGGTCCATGAGACCGCACGGCATGCCGACGAAGTCGTTCTCCGCGCGCTGCGCGAGGCGGGCCAGGGTATCGGCGTCCAGCTCTACCCCGGCGACCATGGCCGACGCGGCGAGGGTCGCGCACTCCAGTGCCGCCGAGGACGACAGCCCGGCGCCGATCGGCACCGTCGAGTGCACCGCCACCTCGAGTCCCGGTACTGCCGCCCCGGTGCCGGCCAGCGCCCAGACCGCACCGGCGACATACGCCGCCCACCCGGACACCAGGCCGGGCTGCAGGTCTGCGGCATCCACCGTCACCACCTCGCCGGGCGCCCTGGACGACACCACCGACAGCCCGGGGGTGCTGCAGATGCGCGCGGCCACATGGGTCCGGTCGTCGATGGCGAACGGGAGCACCGGCCCGCCGTTGTAGTCGGTGTGCTCGCCGATCAGGTTGACCCGGCCCGGCGCCGACCGGACGACCTGCGGTGCACCGCCGAAGGTGTCGGCGAACAGCGTCGTCGCGGCCGCATCGCCGGTGCTCACGACGGGTCCGCGGCGCGCAGCAGCTCCGCGGCGGTCTCCGGCGGGATGTCGTTGACGAACGCGCCCATCGCGGACTCGGACCCGGCCAGGTACTTCAGCCGGCCGACGGCGCGTCGGATGGTGAACAGCTCGAGGTGCAGCCGCAGTTCGTCCCGGCCCTGGTGCACCGGTGCCTGGTGCCAGCCGGCGATGGCCGGCAGGGTGTCGTCGAAGACCCGTTCCATCCGGCGCAGCAGCTGTGGGTACAGCTCGGCCAGCTCCGCCCGCTCGTCCTCGTCCAGCTCGCTCAGATCCGCCCGGTGCCGGCGCGGGTAGAGGTGCACCTCCAACGGCCAACGCGCGGCGAACGGCACGAAGGCGAGCCAGTGTGCGGTCGCCGCGACGATCCTGCTGCCGTCGGCGATCTCGCGCTCCAGGACATCGGCGAACAGGTTCCGGCCGGTGCGCTCGCGGTGTGCCCGGGCGGTCCGGAGCATGGTCGCGGTCCGCGGGGTCACGAAGGGATAGCCGTAGATCTGTCCGTGCGGGTGGGCGAGCGTGACCCCGATCTCGGCGCCGCGGTTCTCGAAGCAGAAGACCTGCTCGACGCCGGGCAGGGCGGACAACGCGGCGGTGCGATCCGCCCAGGCCTCGATCACCGTGCGCACCCGCTCCGGCGGCAGCCGGGAGAACGTGCCGTCGTGGTCGGAGGTGAAGCAGACGACCTCGCAACGCCCCGCGCCGGCGGCGGCGACGAAACGGGAGGTGTCCGGTGCTGCCGGACCGTCCGGCGTCCCGGCGAAGGACGGGAAGCGGTTCTCGAAGACCACGACATCATAGTCTGCGGAGGGGATCTCACTGCTGAAGACGGGTGTCGACGGGCAGAGCGGGCAGGTCTGCGCCGGCGGGTGGTAAGTGCGGGTCTGCCGGTGACCGGCGATGCCGACCCACTCGTCGAGCACCGCGTCGTAGCGGATCTGCGAGAGGTGCTCGACCGCCGGCAGGTCGCGCAGGTCGCGCACACCGCGGTCCCGGCCGGGTCGCTCGTCGAACCAGAGGATCTCCCGGCCGTCGGCGAGCCGGCCGCTGGTGCGATGCACGGCCGGGCGGACGGTCGGGACCGGCGCGGGAGAGGAGGGAGTAGGGGTCACCGGCACGAGTCCATTCCACCGGGTGATCGATCAGAAGTCAACACGTTCAATCAGGTCTGGGTGTTCGATTGTGATCGGTGGTCGTGAGCACTGCTAGGTGTACCGTATCCAGGAAGTGAGAATCGTTTCCCATATATTGGGACGGAGTGTGGAACGGTGGGCGACGGGATCGTGGTCTGGCAACGCGACGACATCGGCACGGCGCGGCGGTGGTCGATGCTCGGGCTCGGCTTCGGTGCCCAGGCCGTGTGCGGACTCGTGGTCAACGGCGCGCCGTTCCTCATCCCCACCCTGCAGCAGCGCTGGGGACTCGACCTCGCCGGCGCCGGGCTGCTGGTGGCGCTGCCCACCTTCGGTGTCATGGCCACGCTGATCCTCTGGGGCGCGCTGGCCGACGCGATCGGCGAGCGGGTGGTGCTCGGGGTCGGCGTGCTCGGCGCTGCCGGTGCGGTGGTCTGGGCGGCCACCGCCGACGACGAGTGGTGGTTCGGTGCCGCGATGCTGGTCGCCGGCATGTTCGCGGCCAGTGCGAATGCCGCCAGCGGCCGGGTGGTCGTCGGTTGGTTCCCGCCGGAGCGTCGCGGTCTGGTGATGGGCATCCGGCAGGGTGCCCAGCCGTTCGGTGTCGCGGTCGCTGCGCTCACGCTGCCGATCATCGGCGAGAAGCACGGTGCGCCGGCTGCTCTCACCGTCTCGGCGATCATCGCCGGGGTGATCGGGCTGGCCTGCGCCCTGCTGGTCCGGGATCCTCCGCGACCGCCGCGCAAGGACGCCGAGCCGCACCTGACGGCGAACCCCTATCGGGGCAGCAGCATGCTGTGGCGGATCCACGGCGTCTCGGTGCTGCTGGTCATGCCGCAGTTCGTCGCCTGGTCCTTCGCGCTGGTCTGGCTCACCACGGAGCGGGGCTGGTCGACCGCCGCGGCGGGGGTGCTCGTCACCGTGACCCAGGTGCTCGGGGCGATCGGCCGGCTGGTGGTCGGGGCGTGGTCGGACCGGGTGCGCAGCCGGATGCGGCCGCTGCGGTGGGTGGCGCTCGGCGTCTCGGCCTCGATGCTGCTGCTCGCGGTCACCGACGTCATCGGGACGCCGGTCGCGGTGGTGGTGCTGGTGATCGCCTCGGTGGTCAGCGCCGCACCCAACGGCCTCGCGTTCACCTCGGTTGCCGAGATCGGCGGGCCCTTCTGGGCCGGCCGCGCGCTCGGTGTGCAGAACACCGCCCAGTTCCTGGCCGGCGCCGCGATCGTGCCGGTGGCCGGCGCCCTGATCACCGGGATCGGGTACCCGTGGACCTTCGCGATCGTCGGTCTGGCCGCGCTGCTGGCCGCCCCGCTGGTGCCGAGGCGCGACACCCCCTGAGCCGCAGGCGGTTCACCGCTGAGCCATCGGCGGCGTCACCGCAGTGGCGGCGGCGCGGTGCCCCAGTCGATGACCGAGTCGATGAGCAGCCGCCCGCCGGCGGCCTCCAGCGAGCAGGTTTCCAGGTAGACGAGGTATCCGGCGTCGCCCCCGGTGCTGTTGCCGGCGCCCTGGAGCTGGTAGCCGACGGCCACCCGGAGACTCCCGGCGTAGGTCGGGTCGCCGCTGCCCGCGACGGCGGCCGCCCGCCCGGCACAGGAGGTCAACGCCTCGGCAGAGGGCGCGACCGGCGCCGGCCGGTCGCCGGCCACCCGCACCATCCTGGCCGAGAGGAACTCTCCCGCATGGGGTTCCGTGCACCCGGTGACACCGGACGGTGCGCCGGAGAAGCGGTAGCACCAGCGCAGCACAGCGGGCCGCCGCTCGGTGCGGCCCAGCGACAGCATCGATCCCTGGTACTCGCCGATCGGCCGGTGGCCGATCAGCGGCCGCACCAGGCAGGCGGTCCAGGACCAGCCCGGGATCATCTCGCCCGCCGGGCCGGACACCAGCGTGCTCGTCCAGGACAGCGGCGGGGGAGTCCATCCACTGGTGCCCCGGTCGACGGCCTCGCTGATCTGTCGCTGCACCCCGACGAACTCGGCGGCGGCCGCCTGGCAGACGGAGTAGGGGTCGCCCTCCGGGGTGGTGCCGGTGGCAGCGGACCAGGCCAGCACGACGTCCGCCGAGTGCGGCTCCGAGCAGGCGACGAGGACGACCCGGCCGGGATGCTGCTGCACGCAGGCACCGGGTGGTGGTGGCGGCGGCACCGGCCCGCGGACCGCGTCGCCGCCCCGCCCCGGACCGAGGTAGAGGGCGCTGACCAGCATGCCGACCACGGTCAGGCCGACCAGCCACCATCCCGCAACCCTGCGGTCCATCGCCCGATCCTAGAACTGCGAGGACCGCCGCGACAGTGCCGGAACGCTACCGGAGCAGCGCGCGGACCTGCGTGAACACCTCGTCGAGCATGGCCGGGGTGAGCCGTCCGGTGAAGGTGTTCTGCTGGCTGACGTGGTAGCTGCCGACCAGGTGCACCGGGCTGCCGGTCGGGGAGCGCAGCTCGGTGACGGCGCCGTGGCCGAAGACCGGGCGTGGGCGGGGCACCTGCCAACCGAGCGACTGCAGGGTGGTCGCCGTGGTGGTCCAACCGAAGGCGCCGAGGGTGACGATCACCTGCAGTCGCGGGCCGAGGACCCGGAGCTCCTCGACCAGGTACGGGCGGCAGTGGTCGCGCTCCGACGGCAACGGCCTGTTGTCCGGTGGTGCGCAGTGCACCGGCGCGGTGATGCGCAGGTCGTCCAACTGCATGCCGTCGTCGGCGGACACGGAGGCCGCCTGCGAGGCGAACCCGGCGCGGTGCAGCGCCGCGAACAGCACGTCGCCGCTGCGGTCACCGGTGAACATCCGGCCGGTCCGGTTGGCGCCGTGCGCGGCCGGGGCCAGCCCGACCACCAGCACCCGGGCATCGGCGGGGCCGAAGCCGGGAACCGCACGACCCCAGTAGGTCTGGTCCCGATAGGCGGCGCGGCGTTCGCCGGCCACCTGCTCCCGCCAGGCGACCAGCCGCGGGCAGCGCCGGCAGCCGGTCACCCTGGCGTCCAGTCGCGCCAGGGCAACCGCGGGATCCCTCGTCGGGCGTCCGCTCAGAACGCGCCTTCCGGGATCTCCATCAGCGAGCCGTCGGCCGCCTCGATCGTGGCGCGGCGGGTGCTCAGCTCCGGCAGCATGTTGCGCGAGAACCAGTGTGCGACAGCCAGTTTGCCGGTGTAGAAGGGGATGTCCTTCTCGCTCACGCCGCCGTCGAGGGCGGCCTGGGCGACGGTCGCCTGGCGCAGCAGCAGATAGCCGATCAGTACGTCACCGGCGCTCATCAGCAGGGTGACCGCGTGCTCGCCGATCTTGTACAGCGAGGCCGGGTCCTGCATGGCGGCCATCGCGTAGCCACCGAGGGTGGTGACCATGCCCTGCAGGTCGGTCAGCGCGGTCTGCAGTGCGGCCAGTTCCTCCTTGAGCCGGCTGCCATCGGTGACCTGGGTCTTCAGGAAACCGGCGATCTCGGCGGCGACGACGCCGAGCGCCTGCCCACCGTCCTTGACGATCTTGCGGAAGAAGAAGTCCTGGGCCTGGATCGCCGTGGTGCCCTCGTACAGGGTGTCGATCTTGGCGTCCCGGATGTACTGCTCGATCGGGTAGTCCTGGGTGTAGCCGGACCCGCCGAAGGTCTGCAGCGACAGCGCGAGGTTCTCGTAGGCGCGCTCCGAGCCGACACCCTTGACGATCGGCAGCAGCAGGTCGTTGACCTTCTTCGTCAGCGCGAGATCGATGCCCTCGCCGGGATCCCCGGACGCGATGCGGTCCTGCCAGCTGCCCGTGTACAGGTAGGTGGCGCGCAGTCCCTCGGCATAGGCCTTCTGCCGCATGAGGATCCGCCGTACGTCCGGGTGGTGGATGATCGTCACCCGCGGCGCGCTCTTGTCCGTGGACCGGGTCAGGTCGGCGCCCTGCACCCGCTCCTTCGCGTACTCGAGGGCGTGCAGGTAGCCGGTGGACAGGGTGGCGATGGCCTTGGTGCCCACCATCATCCGGGCGTACTCGATGATGTGGAACATCTGCGCGATGCCGTCGTGCACCTCGCCGACCAGGTGGCCGACGGCCGGGGTGCCGTGCAGTCCGAACGACAGCTCGCAGGTGGACGAGACCTTCAGGCCCATCTTGTGTTCCACGCCGGTGACGAACACGCCGTTGCGCTCGCCGAGCTCGCCGGTCTCGCCGTCGAAGTGGAACTTCGGCACCACGAACAGGCTCAGACCCTTGGTGCCGGAACGGCTCTCGACCCCGGGGCCCTCGGGGCGGGCGAGCACCAGGTGCACGATGTTCTCGGTCATGTCCTGGTCGCCGGAGGTGATGAACCGCTTGACACCTTCCAGGCGCCAGCTGCCGTCCTCCTGCAGCACGGCCTTGGTGCGGCCGGCGCCGACGTCGGACCCGGCGTCCGGCTCGGTGAGCACCATGGTGGAGCCCCAGAGCTTCTCGATCATGATCTGTGCCCAGCGCTGCTGCTCCGGGGTGCCCAGCGCGTGCAGCACCTGGGCGAAGTTCGGGCCGGCGGCGTACATGAAGACCGCCGGGTTGGCGCCGAGGATCAGCTCCGCGGCGGCCCAGCGCAGCGACGGCGGGGCGCCGTAACCACCGAGCGCGACCGGCAGCTCGAGACGCCACCAGTCGCCGTCCATCACCGCGGCGAAGGACTTCTTGAACGACTCGGGCACGGTGACCGAGTGGGTCTGCGGGTCGAAGACGGGCGGGTGGCGGTCGGCGTCGGCGAAGCTCTCCGCGATCGGCCCGGAGGCCACCTTCTCCAACTCGGACAGCACGCCGCGCGCGGTGTCCGGGTCCATCTCCTCGAAGGGAGCGGTGCCCATCCGGGCTCCGGCGCCGAAGACCTCGAACAGGTTGAACTCGAGATCGCGCAGGTTCGAACGGTAGTGACCCATGACGTGTGCTCCTTCGGACGGGGACGGCGGCCCGGCCGGCGGCAAGTTACCCACCGGTAGACCCAGGTTATTACTCGTCGGTAACTTCGGCAACGTCCCTGGTCGGGTGATACGCGACCGTGACCCTCGCCGGGATCAGACCGGAGCTGTCGGTGGCATCGGCGAGGATGGGCCGGTGTTGTGCGCGCTCGCTCCCTCCGGTGCCGGCTGGGTGGCGCGGGCCCTGGACGATGCCGGCACGCCGACGGGGCCGGTGACCGTTCTTCCCGACCGGGCGGCGCTGCAGGAGTTCGCCGCGTCGACCGCCCCGGGTGTCCGCTGGCTGTGGGACGCGACGACGTCGGTCTACCCGCCACTGTTGGCCGCCGGGATCCGGGTGGACCGGGTGCACGACGTCACCCTGACCGAGCGGATCCTGCTGGGCCGGGAGTCGCGGCACGCCGAACCCTCCGCTGCCGCGGCGGTGTACGCGCGTCGGCACGGATTGCCGGTGCCCGACGATCCGGTCGCAGAGGTGGCACCGGCGGTCGAACCGGGCCTGTTCATGGCCGAGCCGTCCGCGCCGTCGCGTCCGGAAGCCGACTGGGATCCGCTCGACGTGCTGGCCGAGGCGTTCCGGAGTCAGGCAGAACGCTCGGCCGGGGAGAATGCACTGCGACTGCTGATCGCCGCCGAGTCGGCGTCGGCGCTGGCGGCGGCGGAGATGGGCGCGGCCGGACTGCCGTTACGGGCATCGGTGCACGACCGGCAGCTGACGGACCTGCTGGGTGCCCGGCCGCCGGCCGGGGTGCGGCCGCCGAAGCTCGCGCAGTTGGCCGCCGGCATCACGGAGGCGTTCGGCTACCCGGTGAACCCGGACTCGGCGGTGGACCTGCGATCGGCCTTCCAGCGGGCGGGTTTCGACATCTCGACCACCCGGTCATGGGTGATCAAGGATCTCGACCACCCCGCGGTGCCGGAGGTGCTCGAGTACAAGGAGCTCTCCCGGCTCTTCACCGCCAACGGCTGGAACTGGCTCGACGAGTGGGTGCGCGGGGATCGCTTCCACGCCGAGTACCTGCCGGGCGGCGTGGTCACCGGCCGTTGGGCGGCCCGTGGCGGTGGCGGCCTGCAGATCCCGAAGTTGGCCCGGCGGGCGGTACTGGCCGAACCTGGTCACGTGTTCGTCGCCGCCGATGCTGCACAGCTGGAACCCCGTGTGCTGGCAGCGATCTCCGGCGACCCCGCGCTCCTCGCGGTGTCCGCCGACGAGGATCTCTACACGGCGCTGGCCGACGACGGGTTCGGCGGCGACCGCGCGCACGCCAAGGTTGCGATGCTCGGCGCGATGTACGGGGCGACCACCGGCGAGTCGGGCCGGCTGCTGCCGGTGCTGCGCAGGCGGTACCCGGTCGCGATGGCCACGGTGGAGCAGGCCGCCCACCGCGGCGAGCAGGGCGGGGTGGTCCGTTCGGTGCTGGGGCGCACCAGCCCGCCGCCGAGCGCCTCCTGGCGGGCGACCGTGCTGGCCGGGTCGCTGCCGGACGCCGGGCGGGGTGAGCAGGCCCGGGCCCGTGAGGTGGCGCGGGCCTGGGGGCGGTTCACCCGGAACTTCGTGGTGCAGGGCTCGGCCGCCGATTGGGCCGCGGTATGGCTGTCCGGCGTGCGCCGGGAGATCGCCGCGGTACCCGGTGCGGAGCTGGTGTTCTTCCAGCACGACGAGCTGCTGGTGCACGTCCCGGCCGGGTCGGCGGACGTGGTGGCCGAGCTGGTGGTCGGCGCGGCCGACGAGGCGAAGCGGTTGGTCTTCCCCGGGTCGCCGGTGTCCACCCCGGTCCGGCCGGTCGTCGTGGAGTGCTACGCCGACGCGAAATGACCCGGTGCGGCAGGCTGTGACGATGCCGACGCTGCCGATCGAGATCTGCCGGGAACGGTTCGCCGACGCCCAGGTCGCCCGGCTCGCGACGGTCCGACCCGATGGGACACCGCACCAGGTCCCGGTGACGTTCGCCCTGCCGCGACCGGATCTGATCGTCTACGCGATCGACCACAAGCCCAAGTCCACGACCCACCTGCGCCGGCTGGACAACATCCGGGCGCAGCCGGCCTCCAGCTTCCTGGTGGACGTCTACGACGACGACTGGTCCCGGCTCTGGTGGGTGCGCGTCGATGGCCGGTCCGAGGTGCTGCCGGACGGTGCGCTGCGGACTGCATCGATCGACGCGCTGTCCGTGAAGTACCGGCAGTACCGCGAGGTGGTGCCGGACGGTGTGGTGGTCGGTACCCGGATCACGGGATGGAGCGGCTGGGCGTTCTCGGCACCGACCGGCTCAGGCGGGTAGTTCCCCGCCGAGTTCGACGTCCGTCGGGAGCTGCGGCAGTGGCCAGTCCGGATCCGGCCGGAAGTCGAGATGGCTGCCGTCGAAGGGGAACTCGTTGCGCTGTGCCTGTTCGATCCGGCGCCGGCCCTCGAGCCGCAGGGCCGCCAGCTGTGGCCCGTCGAGCCGGCCGACGGCCACCGCGGCCGCCGCCTCGTCCTCGTCCTTCCACTGCGCGGTCCGGTCCGGCAGCACCAGGACGTCCAGGATGCCGTCGGCCCGGTCGACCGTGGTGGCGGTCCGCCCGTGCGGTTCTTCGAGATTGACGTACCAGCCGAGGAATTCGCTGTCGGCATCCCAGAACCACCACACCGAGCTGGGCACGCCCTCCTCGATCAGTCGGAGAGTGCTGGTGCCGCGCCAGATGTCGCGGGTACGGCGGCGTGGGACGGCGAACCGCTGGGCGAGCGGCACCTCCCGCAGGCCGCGCCCGTCCGCCGCGGCGCCGGTGATCATCGGTGTGCCGGGCGGGTTCCAGCCGAGCAGCGACGAGCCGTCGTCGGCGACCACCCGGAGCGGGATCATGCTGCGCCAACTGCGGTCGGCACGGACGAACCGCAGTTGGACGGTGCTGCCGACGGGCCAGGGCTCCACGCCTGCGGACGCTACCTGCAGTCAGCGGGCGATCGTCCGCCGGTGCACCTGCTGCGCCGTCCAGGTCCGGAAGTCGACCGGGGCGCGGCCGAGCAGTGCGGTGGTGCGCTGCAGTTCCTTCGCGCTGGTGCCGGCCGAGACCTTGGACAGCAGCCGGTAGGAGTTCCGCCAGTCCTGCCCCTTCTTGCCGCCGGCCAGCCGGCGGTCTGCGGCCTGGGCCCAGGCCTGCGGGTCGTTACCGGTGTAGGTCACCGGATGTCCGAGTGCCTCCGACCAGATCGCCGCGGACTGCTCGCCGGTCAGCGACTCGGGACCACAGATGTTCACCGTGCCCGTCATGGCCGCCGGATCGAGCAGTGCGCGGGCCGCGACCGCGCCGATGTCGGACGCGGCGATCCGGTTGACCCGCTTGAGCGGGGTCGGGAAGGTACCGGCCGCGATGTCCTCGACGAAGGTCAGGTCGTTGTCCATGAAGTTGGACGGGGAGATGAGAACGGCGTCCGGGCAGCTCTTCTCGATCATCGTTCCGATGGCGAGCTTGGGCCGGTACGGCTTCATGATGACCTTGAAGAACTGCATCATCAGCTTCCCGCCGAGAGTCCTGGTGGACACGTGCACACCGGCGAACACGATGCGGACACCCTGCCGACGGGTCTCGTCGACGAACAGCTGCGCCATCTCCACCTCGGCGTCCTCGTGCGGGGAGACGTAGAACGCGGCGTCGACCCCGGTCAGCGCCCGCCGCACGGCCTCGCGATCGGTCAGGTCGCCGACCACTGCCTCGACCCCCACCGGTGCGGCGAACGGTCGCCGGGTGAGCACCCGGATCTGCAGACCGGGGGTGTTGCTGTCGAGCAGCGCCTGCAGCACGGCGCCGCCCATCGTGCCGGTGGCGCCGGTGACCAGGATGCGGCGCGGGTTCGTGGTGATGTCCATGCCACCAGCGTCGCCCGGCCCCCTTGTCGCGCCCTTGGCGCGGACTTGCCGGGTCAGGTCAGCAGCGGCGAGACCGCGTTTGCGATCCGGCGGGCTGCTGCGGCAGTGGCAGCGTCGTCCCCGGGGGCCGCCTCGAACTCGCCGACCTCGACGCCGACGACCTCGAGCGTCGCGAGAGCGGTGAGTGCGTCGTGCAGGTCGTCGAGAGTCAACCCGCCGGGCACGCCATAGTCGGTCGGGACGATGCCGGGATCCAGGACGTCGCAGTCGATGTGGACGTACACGGGACATCCGGCGCAGGCCGCGAGCAGTCGCTCGGTGAACGCCGGACCGGGCGCTACGAGCAACGGCGCGCCGGTGTCGATACGGGCCTGCTCCGGCGGATCGATGTCCCGGGTGCCGGCCAGGATGCTGTTGCCGGGTGCGAGTCCGGCGCCGAAGCCGGAGACCCACCAGCCGAGCGGACCGCTCAGCGCCAGGCCGCCCAGGTACCCGGTGGTCGAGGTCTCCGGGGTGTTGATGTCCGCGTGCGCGTCGAACCAGATGACCACCGCGTCCGGCCGGTGCCGGGCCACCACCGGCAGCGTGGCCAGCGCGACGGCGCACCTGCTGAGGGCGATCACCGGCCGCGACCCGGCGGTCATCACCTCGTCGAGCTGCGCCTGCATCGCAGCGAGATCGGTGGCAGCGGAGGCGAGTTCCACCTCCCACCCGGTGCCGAGCGCGGGTCGCGGGACGCCGACGGCCGCCAGCGGGACACCCAGGCGATCGGCCAGTTCGCGGGCGAGCACCGGCGAGCCCTGCATCGCTCGGTCGTTGTGATCGCCCGCCCGGCCGGCGAAGTGCAGCAATGTCGTCGCAGTCGTCACCCGCACCATCCTGCCGTGCATCCCGGGAACGGCAAGGTCAGCAGAGGTGTCGCGGCTCAGGCCTGCGGGCACCGGAGACCCATGAAGAGCACGGAGTTGAAGGACGAGCTGACCGCGGCCGCCGAGCTCCTCGACGCCACCTCGGCCGCGCATCTGGCCTATACCGTCGGCGACGGCAGTCCGCGGGTCGTGCCGGTCGGCTACTTCTGGACCGGCACCGAGTTCGTCGTCTCCACCGCCGACACCGCCCCGAAAGTCGCGGTGCTGCGGCGGCATCCCGAGGTCGCGCTCGCCATCGACTCCGGTGACTCACCCGGTGCCGCCCGCGCACTGTCGGTGCGCGGCACCGCGGCGGTCGAGATCGTCGACGGCATCGTCCCGGAGTACCTTGCGGCAGCGCGGAAGTCGATGGATGCCGATGCGGCAGCCGAGTTCGAGACCAACGTGCGCGGGATGTACGACCGGATGGCCCGGATCGCGATCACCCCGACCTGGGCGCGGTTCTACGACTACGGCGCCGGACGGCTCCCCGGCTTCCTCGCCGAGCTCGCGGAGAAGTCCGGCCGGGACTGACGTCAGCCCGGCCGGATCTGCGAGGGGTCCGGCAGTCGGATGTCGAACGGGACGTCGAAGTCGTCGAGCGTCCACTCCATGGCAATCGCGACCCCGTCGTTGTCGACGGTGTGCGCGTAGCGCACGACGTGGAACTGATCGTCGATCCACAGTTCGGCAGGAATCTCGGTGACGCCCTGATCGAGCAGTTGTGAGAATCCTTTGGCCAGTTCCGGGTTGCGAGCGGCGAGTGCGGAGTCGGGCACTGCGGTGAGGTCGAGGGTCATCGAGTAGCCGACGACGGGGATGGCGTTGATGGCCTCCTTGTCGCCCGGCTGGATGTCCCGGGCGAGGAGGAGGACAGCCGGCGAGAAGCCCACTGATTCCCACGATGCGCCGATGCAGATCAGAACGGCCCGGTACACGGGATCGGTGGTGTCCGAAGGGATCTCGTGGAACGGGCCTTCCAGTTCGTCGACCGAAATGACCGCCGAGGCCTCGGTCGCGATGATCCGGCGCGGGTCCTGGTACCGATCGATGACCAGCTCCGCCGCTGTGATCCCGCCATCTGTCAGCTCTGCCCGGAACGTCTGTCCGAAGCGGGCCGGGTTCCCCTCGATGTCGACCGTTTGGACCGCGGAGAAGGAGCTGAGCTCGTCCATGCTCGCCAGGATCCGGTCCAGCAACGCGGCGGCTGCGGGATCGGGGAGAGGAGCCGATGACACGTCCGGCCGGGAGCTCGTGTCCGGGCCCGACGTCGCAGGGCCGGGCGCCAGGGCGTCTGTGACGGTGTTCGCGCCACCCTGCACCGATGCACTGCCGGGAGTACCGGCAATCGGTGTGGTGGTGCACGCGGCGGCCGCGAGCAGAACGATTCCGGCCAACGCCGTTCGAACCGACTTCACGAGATCCCCACCCCTGGGCGTCGACCCCGCAACGCCTGTTCCTGCCGACCGTGGAGCGGGTGACGAGAATCGAACTCGCGCTATCAGCTTGGGAAGCTGAAGTTCTGCCACTGAACTACACCCGCACGCTGCCGGAGCAGCGACGGCCAGTATACGGGCCTGGAAGGTCAGGTCCAGCCGGGCAGATAGGCTCCCGGGATGCTGCTCTCCGACGGGGACCTGCGGGCCGAGATCGAATCCGGTGCGCTCGTGCTGGATCCCTACGACCCGACGCTGGTGCAGCCGGCCAGCATCGACGTGCGCCTGGACCGCTGGTTCCGGGTCTTCAACAACTCGAAGTACACGCACATCGACCCGGCCCTGCAGCAGGACGAGCTGACCGAGCTGGTCGAGGTCGCGCAGGGCGATGCGTTCGTGCTGCACCCGGGCGAGTTCGTGCTCGGCTCGACGTTCGAGCAGGTGACGCTGCCGGACACCCTGGCCGGACGGCTGGAGGGCAAGTCCTCGCTCGGTCGCCTCGGCCTGCTCACGCACTCGACCGCGGGTTTCATCGATCCCGGGTTCACCGGACACATCACTCTCGAGCTGTCGAACGCGGCGAACCTGCCGATCACCCTCTGGCCGGGGATGAAGGTCGGCCAGCTCTGCCTGTTCCGCCTGACCTCCGCGTCCACCCACCCGTACGGCTCGGTCGAGTACGGCTCCCGCTACCAGGGACAGCGCGGCCCGACCCCCTCCCGCTCCTACCTCAACTTCCGCCGGGACGACACCAGCCGCTGAACCACTGCGCTCTCCGGAGGCCGGCCGAACGTCGGATCAGGCCTTGCGCGAGGACAGGATGCAGAACTCGTTGCCGAAGGGATCGGCCAGCACCACCCAGCTGACGTCGCCCTGACCGACATCGACCCGGGTCGCACCCATCCCGATCGCCCGCTCCACCTCGGCGTCCTGGTCGTCCGGGCGCAGGTCGACGTGGATCCGGTTCTTGATCGACTTCGCCTCCGGCACCCGCACGAACAGCCAGCCCTCGGTGTCGTCACCCGGCGTGTGGATCCAGACCTCCTCCGGGCCGAGCGGGTCGGCCAGGTCCTCCGCGGACGGTTCGACGAACTGCCAGCGCATCACCTCGGCCCACCACCGCGCCACGACCACCGGATCGTTCGCGTCGATGGACCACTGCTCGATCGTCATCCCCATACCCACACCCTAAGCAGGGAACAGGTGCGACGTGTGCGTGCTCACATGGCCCCCGGCACCCTCGGGATAGGTGGATGCGCGCCCGCCGTGTCAAGGTGAACGGTGAGTAACAGCTCCCGGATCGCACCGCCGCGCGGTCCCCGGGTGGCTCGATGACCCGGCGCTGTGCCATCGGGAAGGAACGTCCGTCGTGAGTGTCGTGCAGTGGGTGACCGGGCCGGTCGCCGCCGTTTTCATCGTGGTCGGTTTCGGGTTGTTGGGGCGTGCCGGCTGGCAGATCTACAAGACGATGCGGCTGGGTCAGCCGGATCCGCACCGGGCCGGTCCGATCGGCAAGCGGTTGGGCACGCTGGTCAAGGAGTTCCTGGGTCATACCCGGATGCTGAAGTGGGGCATCGTCGGCGCGGCCCACTGGTTCGTGATGGTCGGCTTCGGCGCCCTGGTGCTCACCCTGGTGGAGGCGGTCGGGGAGACCTTCGACCCGGCGTTCGAGATCCCGTGGCTGGGGCATCAGGCCTGGTACGGGCTGTTCGTGGAGTTCATCGGACTGACCACGGTGCTGGGTATCGGCACGCTGATCGCGATCCGGCAGCTGAACCTGCCGGGCCGGATGGGCGGCCGCCGGTCTCGGTTCGAGGGGTCGAACATCCGGCAGGCCTATTTCGTCGAGTCGGTCATCTTCGTGATCGGTCTGTGCATCTTCTTCATCCGCGGGTTCAAGGCGGCGAACGGTCTGCTGCCGTACCCGACGTGGGCGGCGCCGATCTCGGTCGGGCTGGGATCGATCCTGCCTGCGTCGCTGGCCGCGGTGAGCATCGTCGCGCTGCTCAAGGTCATCGTGTCGATGGTGTGGGCGATCGTGATCTCCCGGTCGCTGACCATGGGTGTGGCCTGGCACCGGTTCCTGGCGTTCTTCAACATCTACTTCAAGCGGGAGGACTCCGGCCGCACCGCGTTGGGTGCGCTGCGGCCGATGATGTCGAACGGTGAGGTGCTCAACCTGGAGGAGGCCGACCCGGAGGTCGACGTGTTCGGCGCCGGCAAGGTCGAGGACTTCTCGTGGAAGGGTTGGCTGGATTTCTCCACCTGCACCGAGTGCGGGCGGTGCCAGTCGCAGTGCCCGGCGTGGAACACCGCGAAGCCGTTGTCGCCGAAGCTGGTCATCCTCTCGCTGCGCGATCACGCGCACGCGAAGGCGCCTTACCTGGCCGCCGGGGGTGGGCTGAACTCCGACGGGGACGAGAAACTCACGGACGAGGCCCGTGCCCGGCTGGCGCACGAGAACCCGCTGGCCCTGCTGGAGGCGGCCCGGCCGCTGATCGGCGGCGCGGAGGCCGCGGAGGGCCCGAACGGTGAGATCCTCGGTGGTGTCATCGATCCCGAGGTGCTGTGGGACTGCACGACCTGTGGTGCGTGTGTGGAGCAGTGCCCGGTGGACATCGAGCACGTGGACCACATCGTGGACATGCGCCGCTACCAGGTGATGATCGAGTCCGAGTTCCCGTCCGAGCTGGCCGGGTTGTTCAAGAACCTGGAGAACAAGGGCAACCCGTGGGGGCAGAACCAGTCCGGCCGGATGGACTGGGCCAAGGACCTGGACTTCGAGGTCCCGGTGGTCGAGGACGTCATCGACCCGGACCACGAGTACCTGTTCTGGGTGGGCTGCGCCGGTGCATTCGACGACCGGGCCCGCCGCACCACCCGCGCGGTGGCCGAGCTGCTGCACATGGCGGCCGTCGGGTTCGCCGTGTTGGGCGAGGGCGAGACCTGCACCGGTGACCCGGCCCGCCGGTCGGGCAACGAGTTCCTGTTCCAGATGATGGCGCAGGAGACCGTGGAGACGATCAACACCGCGTTCGGCGACCGGGTCCGCAAGAAGATCGTGGTGACCTGCCCGCACTGCTTCAACACCCTGTCCAACGAGTACCCGGACATGGGCGGCGCCTACGAAGTGGTGCACCACACCCAGCTGCTGAACAAGCTGGTCCGGGAGAAGCGCCTGGTGCGCAAGAAGGTGCCCACCGGTGCCGCGCTGCCCGACCACATCACCGGCGACAGCACCGCTCCGGCGGCTGGGTCGGCGGCGAAGGATCCGGGCACGGTCACCTACCACGACCCGTGCTACCTGGGCCGGCACAACAAGGTCTACTCCCCGCCGCGGGAGCTCATCGGAGCCACCGGCGCCACCCTGGCCGAGATGCCCCGCAACTCCTCCCGCGCCCTGTGCTGCGGCGCCGGCGGCGCCCGCATGTGGATGGAGGAGAAGATCGGCAAGCGGATCAACCTGGAACGCACCGACGAGGCCCTGTCCACCGGCGCCGAGACCATCGTGACCGGCTGCCCGTTCTGCCGCGTCATGCTCACCGACGGCCTCACCGCCCGGCAGAACGCCGACGAACCCCAGGGCACCGACGTCGAGGTCATGGACGTCGCCCAACTCCTCCTCGCCGGCGTCAAGGGCAGCTGACCCGCGCTACCCCCGCGGCTCCACACCGGAGGTCCTGCAACCCGTGAGCTATAGCTCACGGGTTGCAGGACCGTCGTCGTTTCAGGCGCTGGCAAGAGGGCCGCGACAACGGTGACCAGTTCACTGGAGGCAGGGCGCTCGTGGTTCCGGGGGAGTGGGTGCACCCGATCGGGGAGGTTCATCGGGTGCGGTGGTGGGTCACCCGGATTCTGCTCCGCAGACCCCGATCGGGCCGGGCAATCCGGTGCGACGCAGACCGGCGGTGTTCGTCACGCGCTCGTGAGCATGACGATTTTCCCGGTCGGGTGACACCGGAAGCCCTCCGGGACGGGCCGTAGCGGCCTCCCGCGACTCCAAAGTGTGGTCACCTCGTCACAGGAGGTTGATGCATGTGGATAACCGTTCCCCGGTAGGTCGAGTGGTTCTACCGTTGGAGGCACAAGAAGCTGACCGACCGCGAGGAACATCCCATGCGTCTGCGCCACCTGCTCGGCGGAACCATCGCCGCCGCCGCTCTCGTCCTGGCCGGCCCGGCCTCGATGGCCTCGGCCGCTCCGGAGCAGGGCAACAACCTCGGCAAGCCGTCGGTCGTCCTCGGCTGCTCCGCCGAGCTGTCGACCACCACCCCGGCCGCCGGGTCCGTCGTCGCGCTGCGCATCTCGCAGACCATCGGCAGCGGCCTGAACGTCGTCGAGATCGGTGACGGCACCCGCCGCGTCACCAGCACCGCCAACGGCACCGCGGTCGTCTACTTCCTCGCCGGCCAGGCCGGCCGCACCGCCGACATCACCGTGACCGCGCGTCAGGGCTCTATCGGCTGGAGCTGCTCCACCGACTTCCGCACCGTCTGACCGCACCGCGCGACATCGCGCGGCGCAGACCGGAACGACACGGACCGGAACGACACAGCGCAGACCGGGAACGACACAGACCGGGAACTACGAAGGCCGGGACCCACGGGTCCCGGCCTTCGTGCTGTTCAGGTCGGGGTGCCGTGCCGTCGGAGGACCGGGCACCTGCCTGGCGACCGTCGTGCCGCACCAGCCCAGGGCCGATCAGGCGTGACCGGCCGGCTCGTCACCTGCACCGTCAGATCCCTGCCGCGGTCAGAACCCTGCCGCGGTGAGAACCCTGCCGGGATCGGAACCCCGCCGGGCCAGAACCGGCCGGGTCAGAACCGTCCGCCCGCACCCCGGCTGCCTCCGCCGCCCCCACCTCCGCCGAATCCGCCGCCGAATCCGCCACCGCCGCCGAAACCGCCGAACCCCCGGCTGTGCCCGCGATGGCCGCCGCCGCTGGACAGGATCCCGCCGATGATCCCGCCGAGGATCGCGCCGCCGATGTTGCTGCCGCCGCCCCCGCCGCCGAAACCACCGCCGCCGAAGCCGCCGCCGAAACCACCGACGTCCTGCTGCGCGAGTTGGATGGCCGCGTCGGCCAGCGCCGTGGCCTGCTTGGCCTCGGCGAGCGCCTGCCGCGGATCGGAACCGGCCAGACCCTCGGCCGCGGCCAGGTGCCGGTTCGCCTCGGCCAGCCGGGTGCGGGCCTGGCTGCCGACCGCGCCGCGCCGGGTGGTGACGTAGTCGGAGGCGGTGGCGATCCGCTGCCGCGCGGTGGCCAGCGTCTCCTGCAGCAACTGCGCCGCCCGCTGCTCGTTCTGCTGTGCGCTCCGGGTGTCGGCCAGGATGTCGTCGAGCGCCTCGTCCGCCTCCTGGATGCGCTGCGTCGCCAGCACCGGATCACGCTGCCCGGCCAGGCCGGCGACCGCGGTCACCGCGAGCTCGACCTGGTCCAACCGCTGCACCAGCGCCTGCGACTCGGCGCCGGCCGACCCGTGCGTCAGCGCCGATCGGGCCGAGGCCAGCTCCGCCTGCACGGGTGCCAGCCGGCTCTGCAGCTGGGATGCCGCCGCGGACAGCTCGGCCTCCAGAGAGCCGACGGCATCCAGCAAGGTGGTCGCCTGGGCGAGGGCTTCCTCCGCGTCCCGGGCGGCCACGGCCGCGTCGTTCGGGCCGGCCTGCGGGTCCCCGCCGGCCGCGGCGGTGTTCGCCGCCGTCGCCTCGGCCAACTCGTCACGGGCGAGTTCCAGCCGGGCTCCGGCCTCGGTCACGTTGGTCGACACCGTGGAGAGCGCGGTCGGCGCGTAGGTCCCGCTGAGCCGGCCGAGAGCGGCGGTCACGTCCGGCAGGCGAGCGGCCACCGCGTCGATCCGGCCGGGCAGTTCGGCCAGCACCGTGGGCAGCCGGTTCCGGGTGTCCAGCAGCTCGTCGAACCGCTCGCTCTGCTCGTCCAGCGCCTCGTCCGCCTTGGTGCAGCGGTCGATGATCTCGGTCATCCAGGCCCGCCGGGTCGCCTCGTCCTCCGGTTCGTCGTCGTCGATCTGCTGGCGCAGCCGGAACGCCGCGGCCAACGAGTCCCGTGCCTGCTCGAAGGCGCGGCGGAAGTCCACGACGGCCGCGGCGCCGAAGGTCTGCTCGGCCAGTTGCAGCTGCGCCTCGCTGGTGCGGACCGCGTTGTCGGTGGCGATGAGGATCTGGACGGACCGCTCGGACAGTTGCTCATAGGGCTCCACCGGCACCGGCGGCTCGGCCGGCGCGCCGCCCGGACCGTCACCGGAGCCGCCTGCCGGAGCTCCACCGGCAGCCGCTGGCTGCGACTTCTTGCGTCGGGCCCGGAGCCAGAGCAGCACGACGACGACGACCACGACCGCGATCACCACGAGGACCCAGAGGAACGACGACGCCCCGCCACCGCCGATCTCGGACCGCAGACCGTCCGCGGCCGCCACCACTGCGCCCGACCAGTCGCTGCCGGACAGGCGGGGCGCCACGTCGTTGGTGCCGATGGTGTCGACCTCATCGGTGGTCAGCGGGAAGGAGTCCCCGACCTCGATCCGGTACGCGCGGTCCTCGGTGGCAACGGCGAGCAGGGCGTAGCGGGAACCGAAGTCGGAGTCGGCGAAGGTCTCCGCCGCCCAGTCGGCAGCAGGCGTCCCATCGAACGAATCGACGAACACCACCCAGAGCTGGACGTTGTCCTCGCTCTGCAGGGAGTCGATGGCGGACTGGGCCGCGGAGGTGTTCCCGCCCAGCGCGCCGTTCGTGTCGCTGATCCTGTCGTCCAGCCGGAACGGGGGATCCGCGGCCGCAGGACCGATCGCCGCGCCACCGAGCAACACGGCCGCGATCACCGCGACCGCGATCCTGCTGAGCCTTCGCATGCCCGTCCTGCCCCTTCCACGTACTGCTCACCACGCCGGCCACTCACCACGCCGGCTGCCGTGCCACCGAACGGGCCTCACCCTATCGGGACTGCTCAGGACGGTTGCCGTTACCGTGGGACAGCAGGGGAACACGCTCCAGGAGAACGCACCGCCGAGGAGGGCCGGCATGGCCGAGCAGACACCGGGCGCACCGGACGACGTCACCGATGCCGAACTGGTCGACGAGACGCCGGCGCCGACGCCGGACCATTCGGACAACTCTGACGACGACAGTTCCGAGGACGTCCAGGATGCGGAGCTGGTGGAGCCCGCGGCGATCGTGCCCGCGCCGTTCGTCCCGGGGAGCACGCCCGACCTGACCCTGCCCCCGCCGCCCGCCTTCGACTACACCGATGCCGGCGTGCCGACGCTGGACTACGTGCGGTCCAAGGTCGAGGGCCGGCTCGGCACCGCGATGGGTGCGGAGGAACTGGCCCGGGCGGCGGCGAAGGCCGACGAGGTGGAGAAGGCCCGCGCGGAGCAGGAGGCCGAAAGGGCCCGGCTGGCCGCGGAGAAGCTCGCCGAGATCCGCCGCTCCCTCGGCCAGGGCTGAGCGAGCCGCCGGACCCCGCGCCCCGGGATCAGCCGAGGGTGGACAGCCAGTCCCGCAGCGCCCGGCCGATCTCCGGCCCGGCGTCCTCGGGCAGGAAATGACCGCCGGGCACCGTCACCTCGGTCTGGTCCGGCCAGCTGCGGCAGTACTCCCGCGGTGCGTCCACGAGCAGCACCCCGGGATCACCGTTCACGAAAAGCTTCGGGATCGACGACCCGGCCATGAACTCGCCGTTCGCCGTCACGATCTCCGCCACGTCGGCCGGGGACCCGTCGATCGGGATCTGCCGGGCCCACGTCAGCATCGGGCGCCGGCCCTCACCGGGCTCGAGGTACGGCCGTCGGTACTCGGTCATCGCCTCGTCGTCCAGCGGCACCGACGTGGCCACCGCCAGGATCTGCTCGACGAACACGTTGTCCTGCAACACCCGCTGCTCGCCGCGCTCCGAGCGCAGGCTGCCGAAGAAGTCCGGGTCCGGCGCCGTCGGGGTGCCGGACCGGTGCGGCGCCACCATCGTCTCCAGGTAGCCGATCCCGCGGATCCGTTCCGGACGCCGCCGGGCCAGGTCCATCGCCAGCACCCCGCCCCAGTCGTGGCCCACCACCACGAAGGGCGCATCGCCGAGAACGGCGTCGACGAAGGCGTCCAGGAACTCCCGGTGGTGCACGAACCGGTACCGCTCGTCCCCGGTCTCCGGCAGCTTGTCCGATCCGCCCATGCCGATCAGATCCGGTGCGACGCAACGGAACCCGGCGCCGACCTCGGGAATGACCGCACGCCACAGGTAGGACGACGTCGGGTTGCCGTGCAGCAGCAGCACCGCCGGGCCGTCGCCGGCGAAGCGGTACGCCATCCGCCGCCCCATGACGGTCACGGTCTCCGGGGCGGCGGTCACGGCGTCAGGCCTGGCGGTTCGCCGGGGTGAAACCGAAGGCGGGGGAGGACTCCTCGGCCCTGATCACGTGGGTCACCGCGTTGATCAGGGCGAGGTGGGTGAACGCCTGCGGGAAGTTCCCCAGGTGCCGCCCGGTGGTCGGGTCGAGCTCCTCGGCGTACAGGCCCAGCGAGGACGCGTGCGAGAGCAGGCGCTCGCACAGGGCTTTCGCCCGGGCCAGCTCGCCGATCTCGACCAGCGCCGACACCAGCCAGAACGAGCAGATGGTGAACGTGCCCTCCTCGCCGGACAGCCCGTCGTCGGTCTCGTCGACCCGGTAGCGCAGCACCATCCCGTCGTGCGTCAGCTCGTCGGCGATCGCCAGCACGGTGGCCCGGATCCGCGGGTCGTCCGGCGGCAGGAAGCGCAGCAGCGGCGCCAGCAGCAGCGAGGCGTCGAGGGCGTCGCTGCCGTACCGCTGGACCAGCACGCCGCGCTCGTCGACGCCGTTCGCGCAGATGTCGGCGTGGATCTCGTCGGCGATGGCTTGCCACTTGTCGGCCGTCGACTGCGAGTCGTGCAGCCGGGCCAGCCGGACGCCGCGGTCCATCGCCACCCAGCACATGATCTTCGACGAGACGAAGTGCTGCGGCTCGCCGCGCACCTCCCACATCCCGCAGTCGGGCGCCCGCCAGTGCGCCGCGGCCTGCTCGACCTGCGCCTTGACGATCGGCCACAGCTCCTCCGGCAGCTGGTCACGGGACCGGGCGTGCAGGTAGATGGAGTCGAGCAGGGCGCCCCAGACATCGTGCTGCCGCTGGTTGTAGGCGCCGTTGCCGATCCGCACCGGCGAGGCCCCGTCGTAGCCGGTCAGGTGGTCGAGCGTGGACTCGACCAGTTCCCGCTCGCCGCCGATGCCGTACATGATCTGCAGGTCGTTCGGGTTGTCCACGCAGACGTCGTGGATGAAGAAGAAGAAGTCGTTCGCCTCGCGGTCGAAGCCGAGGGTGTATAGGCCCCACAGCGCGAAGGTCGAGTCGCGGATCCAGGAGTAGCGGTAGTCCCAGTTCCGTTCGCCCTGAGGCGTTTCCGGCAGCGACGTGGTCGCCGCGGCGAGCAGGGCGCCGGTCGGCGAGTAGCTGAGCCCCTTCAGTGCCAGCGCGGAGGACTGCAGGTAGGTGCGCCAGGGGTGGTCGGGGAAGCTGCCCTTGGTCAGCCACTCCCGCCAGTACTCGCCGGTGCGCCACATCTGGTCCTCGGCCTCGGCCTGGGTCTGCGGGGCCGGGAGCTCGGAGAAGGACAGTGCGACGAAGTGCGAGTCGCCGAGCTTCATCCGGGTGCGGGCCGTAGCGGCCCGCCCTTCTACCCCGATGCGCAGCGAGGAGGTCAGCTTGAGCGGCGGCTGTCCGTCCGCGGTCGCGCTGACCACGTTGTAGCTGCCGTTGTCGTACTTCCAGGTGGCGCCCTTGCGGCCGTAGTCGAACACCGGCTCGCAGGTCATGTTCAGGTCGACGGTGCCGTAGATGCACTTGATGGTCCGCAGCAGCACGTGCGCGGCGTCGAAGTCGTTGGGCGCCCGCCGGTGTGTCTTGGACCGCTCGGTGACGTTGTGCCAAGGCCCCATGATCAGCGCGTCCCGGACGATCAGCCAGCCGGTCGGCGTCTGCCAGGTGGTCTCCAGCACCAGGGTGCCCGGCAGGTAGCGGCGCGCGGCCGGCACGTTCACCCCGTACGGCCCGACCCGGAACGACCCGCCGGACCGGTCCAGCAGCGAGGTGAAGACGCTCGGCGAGTCCGGCCGCGGCAGGCAGAACCACTCGACCGCGCCGGACGGGGCGATCAGGCAGTTGGTCTCGCAGTCGGACAGGAACGCGTAGTCGGCGATGTGCGGGAAGCTGCCGCTCGAGGGGTGGCCGGCCGTTCCCGGGGCGGTGTCCAGCCCCAACGGGCCGGTGTGGGCCGATGCGGCGGGCGGCGTGCTGGTCTCGGTCACCCCTCCATTGTGGCCCTCGCGGATCCGGTCTGTGCAGCGCCCGCGGGATGTGCAACTGTGACGCCGTGACCAGGTATGTCGCCCTGCTGCGCGGGATCAACGTCGGGAAGAACAACCGGCTGCCGATGGCGGACCTGCGGGCCGCCCTGGAATCCATCGGGGGGACGGGCGTCGGCACCTACCTGCAGAGCGGCAACGCCGTGCTCGATCATCCCGACTCCACCGACAAGGTGGCCGCGGCCCTGCGGAAGGCCGTGCACGAGGGCTCCGGGATCGACGTCCCCATCCTCGTCCGCACCGCCGACTGGCTCGAGAAGGCGCTGCGCGACGACCCTTTCGGGACGAAGGCGACCAACCCGAAGACCTACCTGCTCGCCTTCCTGTCCGAGACCCCTTCGGCCGCAGCGAAGAAGAAGCTCGCCGACGCGGTGGCCGCGCGGCAGGCCAAGGGCGGCAAGGACTCCGGCGACGAGTACGAATTGGACCGGGACCGCGGTTACCTCTGGTGCCCGGTCAACGTGCACGAGTCGCTGTTCGCCTCGCTGGACTGGGACAAGCTGCTCGGCGTGCAGGTGACCATGCGCAACTGGGACACCGCGAACCGGCTGCTGGCCCTCGCGCGGGGCTGATCCGACAGCGGCTCCGGATGTCAGCCGAAGAGGCCGGAGCGCGGGTTGTTGCCCGGCGCGGGGGAACGGGCCCAGTCCGAGAAGGATTCCGGGTTCCGGGTCTGCAGCAGCACCCGGCCCGGCCCGACGAAGTCGAACACGAAACCCTCGCCCGATTTCATCGACTGGATCGACCGGCCCTCGACGGCCCGCCGCATGTTGAAGTTCATCCCCAGGTCGTAGGCCACGACGTGGCCGGTGTCGATGGTGACCGGCTGGCCCGGGGCCAGGTCGAAGACGTCGATCGCGCCGTAGCAGGACACCAGCGCCTGGCCCTGGCCGTTGGCCCGGATCCCGAACCCGCCCTCGCCGCCGAACAGGTTCGACATGCCGCCGAACTGCGTGTCGATGGTGACGCCCTCGGCATTGGCGATCCAGTTGCCGCGGGAGAGGAAGAACGGCCGGTTCGGCTGGATGTCGATCGAGGCGATGTCGCCGGGCAGCACCCCGGCCATGTCCACCCAGCCGCCCTCCGCCGGCGCGGTGAAGGTGTTGACGAAGAAGGACTCCCCACCCAGCACCGACCGGCGCAGGCCGGCCATGATCCCGCCCTCGGACTTGGAGTGGAGCTGCACGCCGCCGCTGTGCGCGATCATCGCGCCGCGCTCCACCCGCACGCTCTCGCCGGGCGCCAGGAAGGCGCGGGCGACGGTGAACGACGGCGCGTGGCGGAGCTGGATCTGCATGGGGATCACCGTAGCGAGCCCGCCGTCGGCGCGAGGCACCTACGGTGACACCGGCACCGAACAGCCGGTGCTGAGCCACCCTGAGCCACCCTGAGCCTGCCGAGTCCCGAGACAGAGGAGTCCGCGCGCATGAGCACCCCCGAGCCCACCCCCGCATCCCAGGCCGACGTCGTCGCCCTGCGCCGGGACCTCGGCCGGCTGGAGCAACAGCTCCGCGCCCAGCAGACGATGCTGCTCCGGGTGCTGGTCGGGGTCATCGACCTGGCACTGGTGCTCGGCCTGTTCGTGCCGTACCTGATGGCCGACATCGAGAGCTCGAAGAAGGACAACTCGTTCGGGGTGGTGTCCGCCGGGTTCGACGCGGTGGGCTACGACGACGGCTTCTCGGTCGCGCTGGGTGTCGGTCACCTTGGCCTGGCGCTGACTGTCGTGGTCGCGATCCTCGCGATGGTCCAGGTCTGGGGCCGCAGCGGCAGTCGGGCCGGGCTGCGGACCCTGCAGACCACCGCCGTGCTGATGATCATCGGCACCGCGGTCTGCTGGCTGCTGATGTTCGTCGCGATGGGCCGGGCGGACGCGCCCTTCGGCTGGGGTGTCGTCTGGCTGAGTGCGGGCGTGCTGGGAGTGTCCGTGATGGCTTTCTCGCAGGCCGCCCGCGACCTCTGGATCGCCCCCGACCAGCGCTTCTGACCTGCTCGACCCGCCGCTGCTCCCGATCTCCATCCGGCCGCACTCACCCGACCGGGTGGTTCTGCTGCGCCGGGAACAATCCATCCTCGCCACCGGTTGGACGAATCAGCAAACCTGAGTCGACCCGACTCAAGCCGGATTGACAGGGTGCCGGGGCATCGGCATCCTGGAGTCGACTTGAGCCCGGGGCGCTCAAGTGCGAACCGGACAGTTGAAACCCCGATTCGTGTCGCCATCCCGACGGCACGAGCCATTTGCAAGCAGGAGGAACGCATGTCGCGTGCCGTCGGTATCGATCTCGGTACCACCAACTCCGTCGTCTCCGTGCTGGAGGGCGGCGAGCCGACCGTCATCGCCAACGCCGAGGGCGCCCGGACCACCCCGTCGATCGTTGCCTTCGCCAAGAACGGCGAGGTGCTGGTCGGTGAGGTGGCCAAGCGTCAGGCGGTCACCAACGTGGACCGGACCATCCGGTCCGTCAAGCGTCACATGGGCACCAAGTGGACCGTCGACATCGACGGCAAGAGCTACACCCCGCAGGAGATCAGCGCCCGGGTGCTCGGGAAGCTGAAGCGGGACGCGGAGTCCTACCTGGGCGAGAACGTCACCGACGCCGTGATCACGGTGCCGGCGTACTTCAACGACGCCCAGCGCCAGGCCACCAAGGAGGCGGGCGAGATCGCCGGTCTCAACGTGCTGCGCATCGTCAACGAGCCGACCGCGGCCGCCCTGGCCTACGGCCTGGACAAGGGTGAGAAGGAGCAGACCATCCTGGTCTTCGACCTCGGTGGTGGCACCTTCGACGTCTCGCTGCTGGAGATCGGCGACGGCGTCGTCGAGGTCAAGGCGACCGCCGGTGACAACAAGCTCGGCGGCGACGACTGGGACGAGCGTGTCGTCGGCTACCTGGTCGACAAGTTCAAGGCCGCGCACGGCATCGACCTGACCAAGGACCGGATGGCCATGCAGCGCATCCGCGAGGCCGCGGAGAAGGCGAAGATCGAGCTGTCCTCGAGCCAGCAGACCTCCATCAACCTGCCGTACATCACGGTCGACGCGGACAAGAACCCGCTGTTCCTGGACGAGTCGCTGTCCCGCGCCGAGTTCCAGCGGATCACCTCCGACCTGCTCGACCGCACCCGCACCCCGTTCCACCAGGTGATCAAGGACGCCGGCGTCAAGGTGTCCGACATCGACCACGTGGTGCTCGTCGGTGGTTCCACCCGCATGCCGGCCGTCACCGAGCTCGTCAAGGAGCTGACCGGTGGCAAGGAGCCGAACAAGGGCGTCAACCCGGACGAGGTCGTCGCCGTCGGCGCCGCCCTGCAGGCCGGTGTGCTGCGCGGTGAGGTCAAGGACGTCCTGCTGCTGGACGTGACCCCGCTGTCCCTGGGCATCGAGACCAAGGGCGGGATCATGACCAAGCTGATCGAGCGGAACACGACGATCCCGACCAAGCGGTCCGAGATCTTCACCACCGCCGAGGACAACCAGCCCTCCGTGCAGATCCAGGTCTACCAGGGCGAGCGGGAGGTGGCCGCCTACAACAAGAAGCTGGCCATGTTCGAGCTCACCGGCCTCGCGCCGGCCCCGCGCAACGTGCCGCAGATCGAGGTCACCTTCGACATCGACGCCAACGGCATCGTGCACGTGACCGCGAAGGACCTGGGCACCGGCAAGGAGCAGTCGATCAAGCTCACCGGCGGCAGCGCGCTGTCGAAGGACGAGATCGACCGGATGATGAAGGACGCCGAGGCGCACGCGGAGGAGGACAAGCTCCGCCGCGAGGAGGCCGAGGTCCGCAACCAGGCCGAGTCGCTGGTCTTCCAGACCGAGAAGTTCCTCAAGGACAACGACGAGAAGCTGCCCGAGGAGCCGAAGACCCGGGTCCAGGACGCGATCACGGCGGTGACCGAGGCGCTCAAGGGCACCGACCTCGCCGCGATCAAGACCGCGGTGGAGACACTGTCCACCGAGGCCCAGCAGCTGGGCGGTGCGCTGTACTCGCAGGAGTCGGCCGCGCCGGGCGCCGAGGGTGCCACCGGTCAGTCGCAGTCCGCGGACGACGACATCGTGGACGCCGAGATCGTCGACGACGAGAAGAAGTGACGGCAGGCATGTCTCATCCGGAGAACCACGCCGACGAGCCGCGCGTGGTGGTGAACGACAAGCGGCGGATCGACCCGGAGACCGGGGGTCTGCGGACCCCCGGCGCGGTCCCGCCCGGGACGAACCCGGCGGACCCGGCCCAGGCCGGTCAGCCGATCACCGCGACGGTGCTCGACAACCCGGAACTGACCGCGGATCTCGAGGCTGCGAAGCAGGAGGCCGCCGAGCGCACCGCCGACCTGCAGCGGGTGTCCGCCGAGTACGCGAACTACCGCAAGCGGGTGGACCGCGACCGTGAGGTGGTCGCCCAGGCGGCGAAGGCCCGGGTGCTCACCGAGCTGCTGCCGGTGCTGGACGACGTCGACCGTGCCGCTGCGCACGGCGACGTGACCGGCGCCTTCAAGGCGACGGCCGACAAGCTGGCCGAGACCCTGCAGCGCCTGGGCCTGACCGGCTTCGGCGCCAAGGGCGACCTGTTCGACCCGGCGCAGCACGAGGCGGTGCACTTCGCCACCTCCGCCGACGTCACCGAGCAGACGGTGACCGAGGTGCTGCGCACCGGCTACCTGGTGGGCGACAAGCTGGTCCGCCCGGCGGTCGTCGTCGTCACCGGCCCCGATCCGGACGCCGTCCCCGCGGAGTCCGCGGCCGGCGATCCGGCGGGGGAGTGACACCCACGCCGACACAGGAACCACAGCTGGTCCCGGCCCTCCACCGGGCCGGGACCGGCTGCCATGATGGGACTTTCGGAAGGGAGGTTCGCGGATGAGTGCCAAGGACTACTACGAGAAGGACTACTACGCCGCTCTCGGGGTCGGGAAGACCGCGACCGCCGCCGAGATCAAGAAGGCGTACCGGAAGCTCGCCCGCGACCTGCACCCGGACAAGAACCCCGGCGACAAGAAGGCCGAGGAGAAGTTCAAGGACGTCTCCGAGGCGTACGACGTGCTGTCCGACGACACCAAACGCAAGGAGTACGACGAGGCCAGGGCGCTGGCCGCGTCCGGCGCCTTCCGCGGCTTCGGCGGTGGTCAGACACCCGGTGGCGCAGGCGGTTTCGATCTGGGTGACCTGTTCCGCAACGGCGGCGCCCAGCAGGGCGGTGCCGGCGGGCTCGGTGATCTCTTCGGGGGCCTGTTCAACCGCGGCGGCGGTGCCGCCGGCGGCCGGGCCACCCGCGCCCGGCGCGGGCAGGACCACGAGACCGAGGTGACGCTGGCCTTCGCGGACTCCGTCCGTGGGGTCACCGTCCCGCTGCGCATCTCCGACCGCGCCACCTGCGGCACCTGTCACGGCACCGGCGCCCGCCCGGGCACCGCACCGCGCGAGTGCCCGGTCTGCCAGGGCACCGGCCTGACCACCCGCAACCAGGGGTCGTTCGCGTTCTCCGAGCCGTGCGCCAACTGTGGTGGCAGTGGCTCGCTGATCGACGACCCGTGCCCCACCTGCCACGGCGAGCGCACCGTGCTGGAGACCCGCACGTTGACCACCCGCATCCCGGCCGGGGTGTCGGACGGCCAGCGGATCCGGTTGGCCGGCAAGGGCGGCGTCGGCAGCAACGGCGGCCCGAACGGTGATCTCTTCGTCGTTGTGCACGTGGCCGCGCACGAGCTGTTCGGCCGGTCCGGGGACAACCTGACGCTCACCGTGCCGGTCAGCTACCCGGAACTTGTCCTGGGTGCCGATCTCGCGGTCCCGACGCTGGACGGCACGGTCACCCTGCGGGTGCCCGCCGGCACCGCCTCCGGGCGCAAGCTCAGGGTGAAGGGCGCCGGTGTGCAACGCAAGGACCGCACCGGTGATCTGATCGTCACCGTGGAGGTCGCTGTGCCGCAACGGATCCCGGAGGACGCGAAGGTGCTGCTGCAGCAGTTCGCCGATCTGGTCGACACCGACCCGCGGCCGGGCATCACCCGCGCCGTCGAGACGCGGACGGAGGCGGCGTCATGAGCCCCCGCCCCGGTCCGCCGGGCGGCGACCAGCAGCGCCCCGGCTTCGAGATGGACGCACCGCTGTTCGTCATCTCGGTGGCCGCGCAGCTGGCCGGCATGCATGCGCAGACCCTCCGGTCCTACGACCGCGAGGGCCTGGTCTCGCCCGGCCGTACCTCCGGCGGCGGCCGCCGCTACTCCCAGCGGGACATCGAGCTGCTCCGTGAGGTGCAGCGACTGTCCCAGGAGGAGGGTGTCAACCGTGCCGGCATCCGCCGGGTCATCGAGCTGGAGGCACAGGCGGACGCGCTGCGCGCCCGGGCGGCCGAGCTCGCCACCGAGGTGCGGGAGCTGCAGGCCGAACTGGCCCAGGCCCGCGCCGACGCGGCCAACGCCGCCGCGAACGCCATCGCCGGACTGCGCCGTGACGTGGTGCCGTGGCGCCGGCCCGGCACCGCGATGGTGACCTGGCAGGCCGCGCCGCGCCGCCGCGACTGACCGACCGCACGGGAAAGCCCCGGAACCGCAACCGGTTCCGGGGCTTCGTCGTTCCCGAGGGTCAGCAGGTGACCGTCAGGTGGAAGGGCGCGTCGTTGAGGTCGGGTGCGCCGTCGGAGCCGAGGGTCCAGAGGTACACCGTCACCGTGCCGCCGCTCGGGTTGCCGAGGCTGGCGAACTGACCCAGCGAGCGGGTCTCGACCTGCGGGGAGCACGAGGTCACCGGGGCGTCGAAGGTGACCTTGTAGGCACCGGAGCTCGCCGTGTGCTGGATCGAGACCACCCGGGACGTCCCGTGGGACAGCACGCCCGCGGCGCTCACCGACGCCTGCATCTGCGGGGCCCAGTACCCGGCGACGTCGAGCACCAGATCGGTCGGGCCACCGTAGTTCCGCACGGTCAGGTGCGCGGCGGAACCGGGGCGCAGGGTCAGCACCACGCCGGTGCCGTTGGTCTCCCGGTACTGCAGCTGGGTCGCTGCCGGCTCGGGGCTGCCGGCCGGCCAGGCCCGGGCGAAGCCGACCGCGGCGGGATCGACGGCGGTCATAGTGGCCGCCACCGCGGTGGCGTTCTCCGGGATGCCGCAGCCACCCTGCCGCCCGCCCTGCGAGACGATGCCGAACGAGCCGGACACGTAGTAGTTGCGGCTGACCTGGGAGCCGAGAGGCCCGAAGGCGGAACGGGTGTCGACCACCCGGCACGGGGTGATCGGCACGTAGACCTGGTCGGACCGGGCCGGTGCGGCCAGCACACCCGGCTCGGCGAGCAGAGGTGCGGCCGCGGCCGACCGGGCGTCGGGCGTCGCCGCCGGGTCGGGCGTGGTCGCGGCGGCGGGGACGGCCAGAGCGAGTGCGGTACCGGCCAGCGCGGCGGTGACCAGCGCAGTGACTGCGGCAGGAAGGCGGAACGGGGACATCATGGGCTCCATCGGATCTCGGGTCGGGGGTTGCTGTGGTGGACCCAGTCAACGGCGGACCCCCCTCCCGGATCAGAGCAACCGACTGCCCTGCCCGGGTGAATCCGCCCTGACCGCGGTGAGATCCGGTCAGGTCCGCCCGGCACGCCGGAAGGCCCGGACGCGACTGCGTCCGGGCTTTCCGGGTGGAGCTGTCGGTGCTGGTGTGCTGGTGCTGGTGCGGTGCTCGGGGGTCAGCAGTCGACGGTGAGGTACACGTACTGGTCGGTCGCGGCGCCCGCGGCGTTCCAGACGTACACCCGCACGGCGTTGACACTGGTCGGGGCGAAGGTGCTGGTGGAGGCGTACAGGCTGGTCACGTACGGGGAGGCCACCGCGGTGCAGTACCGGACGTTGCGGTCGAACTCGATGTCGTAGACGCCGGTGCCGACCTTCGTCGAGGAGATCGCCCGCGACGAGCCGGAGTACAGCGCACCGGAACCGCTGACCATCGCGGCCATCGGCTTGACGTAGTAGCCGTTGACGTCGATCACCAGGTCGGTGGGTCCGCCGTAGTTCTTCACCTTCAGGCTCTGCGCGCTGTCCGGGTCGATGGTCAGCGTCAGCCCGGAGCCGTTGGAGTGGGTGGAGTAGTTGAGGACGGTGGCCCCCGGCTCGCTCTCGTCGGCCGGCCAGGCCCGGACGAAGCCGCCCGCCTGCGGATCGACGGCGGTGATCACCGCCGCGATCGCCACGGCGCCGACGGGAACGCCGCAGCCGCCGGACTTCCCGCCCTGCGGGGCGAAGCCGAAGGTGCCGCCGACGTAGTACTGCCGGGTCACCTCGGACCCGTAGGGCGTGCCGTTCGTCCCGGTACCGGTCCGGGTGTCGACGATCCGGCAGGGGGAGACGGGCACGTACTTGGCCTCCGGCGAGGTCGGCTGATAGGTCGGTGCGGCGAGTGCCGCGCCGGCCCCGGCCACGCCGGCGGCGGAGGCACCGGTCGCGGCAAGTCCGAGGACCGCCCCGACGAGGAGGGGTAGTGCGAGAAGACGGGTCAGGACTCTCATCGGAGTTCCCTTCTGTTCCCGGCGTCGGGTCGGACACCGGACGAGATCTGATGGATGGCAGAACATGTCAGCCCTGGAACGAGGGATGACGCTCGGCCCGTCGGCCTCCGCGGAATGCGGATCGGAAGTTGCGGTCCGGGCGGGTGCACCTCGTTCGAACCGTGCAGCCAAGACGTACGGGTGCCGTCGAGGTTCTGTCGGATCCGGGTGTGCCGGGGCAATGCACCCGATCGGACGAACGTGATTACCCGGGCACGGCAAAAACCCGGCCGGACAACGGAATCCGAGGAATCCGTTGCCCGGCCGGGTGGAACCGTGGGCCTGCCCGAACGTCAGGGTTTCACGACGTCAGCAGTTCACGTTGATGTTGAAGTAGTAGTCCGTCGGGGCCCCGGCGCTGTCGAACGTGTACACGTAGGTGTACGTGCCGGAGGTGTAGGCGGTCGCGTACTTCGCCGAGTAGTCCGCTGTGGCCTGGACCGAGCAGTAGGTCACGTCGCGGTCCCACTGCAGCGTGTAGGTGCCGGCCGCCGTCCTGGTCGAGCTGAGCAGCCGTCCGGACTGATCGCTGATGGTGCCGTTGTACAGGATGTACGCCTCCATCTGCGGGATGTAGTAGCCGGTGACGTCGATGACCACGTCGGTCGGCCCCGCATAGTTCTTGACGGTGAGGTGCTGCGCGGCGCCGGGTCGGATGGGCACCGTCGCGCCGGTGCCCATGCTGAAGGTGCCGTAGCTCAGCAGGGTCGCCGAGGGCTCCGTGCCGCCGGTGGCCCAGGCCCGGATGAAACCGACGCTCGACGGATCCACTGCGGTGATGGTGGCCGTCACGGCCTTGGCGCCGGTCGGGATCCCGCAGCCGCCGGACTTGCCGCCCTGCGGCGCGAACCCGAAGGTGCCGGCCACGTAGTAGGCCCGGGTGGTACCGCTGCCGAACGGCGACCCGCTGCGGGTGTCGACCACCCGACAGGGCTCGACGGGGACGTACAGGTTCTCCAGGTTCGGCGGTGTCGCTTGGGTGCCACCCTGGTCCCGGACCGGCTCGCCCTTCGCGGCCGCGACGACCGCTGCCGGCGAGGCTGCTGCTTCCGGGGGCGGCGCGGAACCGGCCGCCGACCCCGGTCCGACCATGGTGCCGAGGGTGATGCACGCCGCCGCCGTCGTCGCTGCCAGCGCGGTGGTCATCCACTTCTTCATGACTGCTGGTACCTCTCTGCCGAGCCGCCCGCGAGCGGCTGCGTGAACGTCGTGTGGTCGACCGGAGGTGCTGCGGGGCCGCCAGATACTCGCCGGGGCAGATGTCAGCAGGTGACCGTGACGAGGAACCGGCCGTCGGTGAGGGTGTTGATGCCGTTGACGATCCGCCAGACGTAGATGTCGAAGGTGCTGCCGGAGACGGTCCCGACCGAGGTGTAGTACGAGAACACGGTCGACTGGGCCTGGATCGCGCAGGCGGTGATGTTCGTGTCGACGGTGATCCGGTAGGTGCCGGTGGCGAGCTTGCTGGAGCTGAGGAAGCGGTACGTGCTGTCCAGCAGGATCCCGTTCGGTTCGACCTGCGCCTGGATCTGCATCTCGTAGTAGCCGTTGACCTCGATCACCAGGTCGGTCGGCCCGGCGTAGTTCTTCACCCGCAGCGCCGGGCCGGAGGTGATGGCGATCGGCACGGTGGCACCGGTGCCGGTCGAGATCGTGCCGTAGTTCAGCAGTGTCGACGCGGGCTCGGACTGGTTGGTCGGCCACGCGCGCAGGAATCCGCGGTTCGACGGGTCGACGGCGGTGACGATCGCGGACACCGCCACGGCCGTCGTCGGCACCCCGCAGCCGCCGCTCTTCCCACCCTGCGGGGCGAAGCCGAAAGTGCCGCCCACGTAGTAGTTCCGGGCGACCTCGCTGCCCAGCGGAGTCGAATTGACGCGGGTGTCCACGATCCGGCACGGGGCCAGCGGCACGAAGACGTGGTCGGCCTTGGCGGGCAGCGCCCGCACCTGCGGCTCGAACACCGCCGGGGTCACCGTCGCGGCTGGTGCCGCCGCGGTCCGGTCGGATGCCGCGGACGCGGTCATGCCCGCGCCCACGATCAGTGCGCAGATCAGCGCGACCAGCAGGGCCGGGGTGGTCAGTGACGGGAACTTCTTCATGGCAGACCTTTCGGGAGCACGGAAGTCGGGTCACCGCGCGTGCGGGGGACGGGCGGCATCCTTCGGGACGGTGATCGGCCGTCGTGGATACGCGACGGCTTGCCCATCACCCGGACAACCGCGATCGTCCGCCGTTCGGCCCTGTCGTCGGCCGCAGCCGTCACGCTCCGTGGGAGCCCGCGAACCGTTGTCGCCGCAACCGGGTGGGTGCTCCCGGAGTGCAGACCGTCAGCCGAACCAGCCCAGCACATCGATGACCACATGGGTGCGGGCACCGGCGGTCTCGAACACGACGGCATCGGGCCGACCGGCCGCCACCGGCAGCACCAGCCCGGTGCCGGTCGACCCGCCGGCGGGGAAACTCAACACCGTGGCAGTGGCCGAGGTGCCGGTCGGACGGGAGCGGAGGTAGCCCGCGGTGGTCGGGCCGACCGCGGTCAGCACCACGCTGATCGCCGTCGCTCCCGTCGGGATCGCGCAGCCGCCGCTCCGACCACCCTGCGCGGGGAAGCCGGCGCTGCCGCCGACCGTCAGCGTCCGCGCCATCCCGGGTACGAGAATGCCTCCGGCCACCCGGGTGTCGACCAGCCGGCACGGTGCCAGCGGATGCAGGCCCACACCGCCCGCGGGCGGCTGGGTCACCGTCGTGGTCGACACCGCCGTCGAGGTCACCGTCACGGTGGTGGGCGTGGTCGGCTGCGACGCCACCTCCAGCAGATGTGTCCGCAGCGCCGTCCCGGCCGGTGCCCGGGGCGTGCCGTCGTCGGCGGACAGCAGGGCGAGGGTGCCGACCGAGGTGTCCGGCAGCACCCACCAGGCCCACGCCAGGTACCCGACATGGTGCGCATCCGCCCAGTCCATCAACGCTTCCAGGTAGGTGGCGTTCGTCCCGGCATCGGACGTGGTCGCGCCGAACTCCCCGATCACCACCGGCACCACCGCCGCCACCGGGGCGATCTCTCCGTTCCAACAGGCGGTGGACGAGCAGCGCTGCCCGCGGTAGGAGTGCAGCGACGCCACCAGCTGGTCGTCGTCCGGTCGCGCCGCCAGCCACCCGCGCAGGTCGTTCGCGTAGTCCAGCCCGCCCAGCAGGATCGGCTGCTCCGCGCCCGCCGCTCGGACCGCCGCGACGATCGAGGCCATACCCGCTGCGGTGTAGGTGTTCCCGCTCAACGTGGTGGTGTAGTCGTCCTCCACCATCGGACTGCAACCGCCGGAGGCCCAGCACGACCAGGTCAGCTGGAAGGTCCACGCATCGGTGCTGTCGTTCCACCGGCTGTACGGCTCGTTGAACGCATCGAACATCACCGACGGGTTCGCGGCGAAGGCGGCCGCCACCGACGACCACATCGTCACCGACGCCGCGTCCGGCATCGCCCGCTGCCCGGCGACCTGCGGGCCGCCGGTGCGCCGGGAGTGCAGGTCCAGCACCACGACCAGCCCGGCGTTGTTGAGTGCGGTCACGAACGACTGCACCGCCTGTCGGTACGGCGTCCCGGCATAGGCCGACGGCACTCCGCCGGTGGCGTTCCAGCAGTCCTGGTTCAGCGGCAGCCGCACGGCGTTCGCACCCCAGGCACCGATCGCCGCCGCGGTCGCGGAGCCGGCACTGCCTTGGGCGGTGCTCCGCGAGGTGCCCCAGCCCTGCGCGCAGGCGTACTCGAAGCTCGGGTAGTTCACCCCGCGCGGACTCCACGTCGCGCCGGTCCGGGAGTCGACCAGCACGTTGCCCTGCACCACGGGGCGCGCCGCCGCGGCCGCGACGGTCGCGGTACCGGGCGCGGGAGCGGGGCGCACCGCCCCGGTCACCGACAACAGGAGGGCCGTGGTGGCCACCGCGACTCCAAGGACTGCCGTGATGCCGTGTGCCGCAGACGTTTTCACGCATCACGATGGTACGGGTGCAACCTCGGCCCGGGCGGGTGGAACTCGGCGACGGGGAGTGACCGACCCGACCCGGACCGTCTGCTCCGTCAGGCCGGTGCGTCAGGCCCGCCCGGTGACGATCACTGCGGGTCAGCTGCGCTGCGGCAGCACCGGCAGTGCGGCGTCCTCCACCCGGTCCCAGGCATCGGCGAAGTCCTCGAGCGTCCCGTGCGCGACGGCCTGCTCGAAGGCATGCAGCCGGCCGAAGACGAACCCCGCGGTGCCGTCGGTGTCGTGCGCGAGCGAGAGGTCCGCCAGCAACTCGGCGGCCGTCACCGCGTCCTGGTACTCGCCGAGCACCTCCTGGATCTCCTCCAGTGCGGCGGCGAACAGTTCGGCCGGCTCGCCCAGTGCCCCGGCCACGCATTCGGTCGCGTACCGCAGGGCCCGGGCCCGGCGGCGCACCACGTGCACCGCCTCCGGGTTCTCCGGGTCCGCCTGTGCCCGGTCGGCCAGTGTGCCGAGTCGTTCCCAGGCCACGGCGATCATCGCCGGCAGCTCCGACTCGGCGGACTTCGCCGCCCGGGCCGAGAGCACGGGGCCGTCGACCAGGGCGTCCAGCGACCGCAGCATCGCGAAGTAGGCGGCCGAGTGGAGTCGCACCGACACCTGGGCGAGGGCCGCCGGCATCCGCCGGGCGTACTCCTCCTCCAGCCGCACCCGGGCCGCCCCCGCGTACTCGGCCGGCTCGTCGATCAGCTGGGTCTCCAGCCGCCCACGCACCACCTCGACATCCCTTGCCGCGCCAAGGATCGCGCTGTGCTCGGCGAGCTCGTCCCGTAGCCGGGCGACGTCGCTGCCGGCCCCGCACTCCTCGAAGACCCGGCCGAAGACGCCCAGCAGCGACCGCAGCCGCCGGGTCGCCGCCCGGCCGTCGTGCAGCGCCCCCGGCACCTTCTCGCGGAGTGCCCGGTCGGCGGCGATCAGCACGGCGAGCTGCCGGCGCACGGCCGTCAGCACCGCGGTGCCGGCGCTGCGGTCCTTCTTCCGTGGCGGCGCGGCCGGCACCACCACCCCGGTGTCGGCCAGGGCGCGGGCGAGTTTCGACGCGGACGACGCCGGCCGGGCACCCTTCTTCGTCAGCATCGTCACGGCCGCCGCGAGGTGTCCGCGGTCGCCACCGAGCACCTCCGCCTCGAGCTCCCGCCAGCCGGCCGGCTCGCCCTCGTGGCCGGCGGCGTCGATCGCCGTCGCGGTGACCGTGTCGTCGGCGATCTCGACCAGGGCCGTACCGTCCGCGTCCAGCAGGTGCCGGACGGTGCGGTCGTTGCGGATCCGCGCCACCGGGCGCAGCGGCAGGCCGCGGGCCGCGCCGGACACCAGGTCGGCCAGGGCCGACGGCACCCTCCGCTCGTCACCGTCCTGCAGGGGCAGCCCGATCTCGGTCCGCGCCCCCTCCACCGACGGCAGCTTCAGGTGCCACCCGGCATCGGTGCCGCCGGTCCGCCGGCGGAGGGTCAGCTTCGCGGCGAGCAGATGGTGCCCGTCGGTGTCGAAGTAGACGGCGTCGAGCTCGTGCCGCACCGGGTCGGCGACCGCCACCATCCCGGCATCCCGGACCTTGCCGGTGATCAGATCATCGAGCGACCGTCCGGTGTCGATCTCCAGTTTGGTCTCGATCTCGAGGTGGCGGGTCGCCCCGACGGTCCTGGCCATGCCCCGTTGGTACCCGGTCCCGGCCGCCGACGGCAAGTGCGCCCGTCAGCAGTTCACCGTGATGTAGAAGTACGCGTCCTGGAGGTTGGCGGCGGCGTCGTAGACCTTGACCCGGACCTTGTTCGACGAGCCGAAGTACGTGTCGGTGATGACGTAGTAGTTCTCGTAGTAGACCGAGGCCACGGCGGAGCAGTACTGCACCTCGCGGTCGAAGGTCACGTCGTACACGCCCTGGCTGACCCGGACGCCGGCGGTGATCCGGCTGCTGCCGCTGTACGGCGTGCCGGCGTCGCTGATCATCCCGGCCATGGGCTTGACGTAGTAGCCGTTGACGTCGATAACGATGTCGGTCGGGCCGCCGTAGTTGCGGATCTTCAGCGCGTAGGCGGACGAGGCGTTGATCGCGACGTTGCCGCCGGTGCCGTTCGAGGCGGTGGCGTAATTGAGCAGGCTGGCGTTGGGCTCGGCGATCCCGTTCGGCCAGGCCCGGACGTAGCCGGGAGCGCTGGGATCGACCGCGGTGACCACCGCGGCGATGGACGTCGCCCCGACCGGGATGCCGCAGCCGCCGGTCTTCCCGCCCTGCGGGGCGAACCCGGTGGTCCCGCCGACGTAGTACGTCCGCACGTTCGTGGAGGCGAACGGGGTGCCGCCGGTCCCGGTGCCGAGCCGGGTGTCCACGATCCGGCACGGCGTGATCGCGACGTAGGAGGCCTCGGCGACGGGCTGCCGGGAGGCCGGCGGCGGTGCGGCGGCCAGGGCGGAGGGCGACGGCGGACCGCCGGCCGGGGACTCACCGGTACCGGAGGCGACCCCGGTGACGGAGAGCACGGCGACCACGCCGATGGCGAGTGCGGTGAGACGGGACCATGCGGTGGAACGGGACCTGTTCACGGCCGGACCTCCTGGAGGAGCGCACCGGTCCCGGTGACCGGTCGCGCCCGGTCAGCCTGACGCACTGCGAAACGGCAGGTCAGCCCCCGTGCGGTCTGGATCGATCCGGACCTCCTGGTTCGGCTCCGACCAGTTCTGGCCTGATTCGCCCGAACGAGCAGGGCGACGGCAGACTTGAGTGGAATAGACTCAACTTAGCTGCGTTGGAACCGGTATGAGGTGGCCGTGCCGACGCGGTTCGGGCACCCTCGACATCAGACGAGAAAGATGAAAGCAGGCATGAACCTCGACATCCTGACCACCAAGAGCCGGGAGGCGCTGGCGTCCGCCATCTCCGCGGCCACCACCGCCGGCAACGCCACCGTCGAACCGGCGCATCTGTTGCAGTCCCTGCTCGCGGTGGAGGGGTCCACCGCGCCCGGCCTGCTGCGTGCGGTCGGCGCGGACGCCGCATCGGTCGAGTCCCAGACCAAGTCCCTCCTGGCCCGGATGCCGGCGGCCAGCGGCGCCACGGTTGCCCAGCCGCAGCTGTCCCGCGCGCTGGTCAACGTGATCACCGGCGCCGAGCAGATCATGCGGTCCGGCGGTGACGAGTTCGTCTCCACCGAGCACCTGCTGGCCGCGCTGGCCCGGCCGGGCACCGACGTCGGCGAGCTGCTGATCGCCGCCGGCGCCGGTACCGATGCCCTGGTCGAGGCCTTCCCGGTGGTCCGCGGCGGCGACCGCAAGGTCACCTCCGCCGATCCGGAGGGCTCGTTCCAGGCGCTGGAGAAGTACGGCGTGGACCTCACCGCCCGGGCCCGTGAGGGCAAGATCGACCCGGTCATCGGCCGGGACCAGGAGATCCGCCGGGTGGTGCAGGTGCTGTCCCGGCGCACCAAGAACAATCCCGTGCTGATCGGCGAGCCCGGCGTCGGCAAGACCGCCGTCGTCGAGGGCCTGGCCCAGCGCATCGTGGCGGGTGACGTGCCCGAGTCCCTGCGCGGCAAGCGGCTGATCTCGCTCGACCTCGGCGCGATGATCGCCGGCGCGAAGTACCGCGGCGAGTTCGAGGAGCGGCTCAAGTCCGTGCTGGAGGAGATCCGCGGCAGCAACGGCCAGGTCGTCACCTTCATCGACGAGCTGCACACCGTGGTCGGCGCCGGCGCCACCGGCGAGGGGGCCATGGACGCGGGCAACATGCTCAAGCCGATGCTGGCCCGCGGCGAGCTGCGGATGGTCGGCGCCACCACGCTGGACGAGTACCGCGAGCACATCGAGAAGGACCCGGCGCTGGAGCGCCGTTTCCAGCAGGTGCTGGTCGGTGAGCCGAGTGTGGAGGACACCGTCGGCATCCTGCGCGGCATCAAGGAGCGGTACGAGGCGCACCACGGCGTCCGGATCGCCGATGCCGCACTGGTGGCGGCCGCGTCGCTGTCCGACCGCTACATCACCTCCCGGTTCCTGCCGGACAAGGCGATCGACCTGATCGACGAGGCGGCATCCCGGCTGCGCATGGAGATCGACTCCCGCCCGGTCGAGATCGACGAACTGCAACGCTCCGTCGACCGGCTGAAGATGGAAGAGCTTGCTCTGCAGAAGGAGTCGGACGAGGCCTCCGTCGAGCGGCTGGGCCGGCTCCGTCGTGACCTGGCCGACCGCAGCGAGCAGCTGGGCGTGCTCACCGAGCGCTGGGAGCAGGAGAAGTCCGGCCTGAACCGGGTCGGCGAGATCAAGAAGCAGCTGGACGAGGTCCGGATGCAGGCCGAGAGGGCCCAGCGCGACGGCGATCTCGCGATGGCGTCCGAGCTGCTCTACGGGCGGCTGCCGGCCCTGGAGCGGGAGCTCGCCGAAGCCGCCGCCACCGAGTCCGCGGTCAAGGCCGACGGCACGCCGATGGTCAGCGAGGAGGTCGGACCGGACGACATCGCCACGGTGATCGCCGCCTGGACCGGCATCCCGGCCGGCCGGCTGCTGGAGGGCGAGACCGCGAAGCTGCTGCGGATGGAGCAGGAGCTGGGCTCCCGGGTCATCGGCCAGCGGGAGGCCGTCGGCGCCGTCAGTGATGCCGTCCGGCGCGCCCGGGCCGGCATCTCCGACCCCGACCGGCCCACCGGGTCCTTCCTGTTCCTCGGTCCGACCGGCGTCGGCAAGACCGAGCTGGCCAAGGCGCTCGCCGACTTCCTGTTCGACGACCCGCGCGCGATGACCCGGATCGACATGTCCGAGTACTCCGAGAAGCATTCGGTGGCCCGGCTTGTCGGTGCCCCTCCGGGCTACGTCGGCTACGAGGAGGGTGGCCAGCTCACCGAGGCGGTGCGGCGGCGCCCGTACACCATCGTGCTGCTGGACGAGGTGGAGAAGGCCCACCCGGACGTCTTCGACATCCTGCTGCAGGTGCTCGACGACGGTCGGCTGACCGACGGTCAGGGCCGCACCGTCGACTTCCGCAACACGGTGCTGATCCTCACCTCCAACCTGGGCAGCGCCGCGATCATGAACCAGGACCTGGACGAGAAGGGCAAGCAGGACGCGGTGATGGCCGTGGTCCGCTCGGCGTTCAAGCCGGAGTTCCTCAACCGGCTCGACGACGTGGTGTTCTTCCACGCCCTGGGCACCGAGGAGCTGGCGAGCATCGTCGACATCCAGGTGCAGGCGCTGGCGCAGCGGCTGGCCGCCCGCCGGCTCACCCTCGACGCCACCACCGAGGCCCGGGACTGGTTGGCGCTCAACGGGTTCGACCCGCTGTACGGTGCCCGGCCGCTGCGCCGCCTGGTGCAGTCGGCCATCGGTGACCAGCTGGCCCGCGAGCTGCTCGGCGGCATCATCCGGGACGGCGACACCGTCCGGGTGGACGTCTCGCCGGAGGACCCGGCGAAGCTGATCGTCACCCGGGGCTGACCCGGCAGGCCGCCCGTCACCCGGCCGTTCACCCATCCCGCCGGGCCCCGGCGGCGAAGCACCCCGCGAGGCATGAAAGACGCCCGTCCGGGAATCATCCGGACAGCAGTGCCGTGTGCGGATGAGCGGTTGCGGACGACGAGCAGAGTGGTGGGTGCGTGGTGGGTGTGACGACAGCGGGACGGTTGGCGGAACTGGTCGGTCGGTTGACCGGCGGTGAGCTCCCGATCGGCCTCCGGGCCTGGGACGGGTCCACCGCCGGTCCGACCGTCGGGCCGGTGCTGGTGATCCACTCCCGCCGTGCGCTGCGCCGGCTGCTGTGGAGCCCGGGCGAGCTGGGCCTCGCCGAGGCCTACGTCGCGGGTGACGTCGACGTGGAAGGCGATCTGGCCGAAGGGCTCTCGGCCGTCTGGTCGGCCGTGGGCAGCGGCGCGCTGAACAAGCCGAAGGTGGGCGTCGGTGACTGGCCGCGGCTGGCCGCCGAGGCGCTGCGGCTCGGCGCCGTCGGCCCGCGCCCGCCGGCCCCCGGGCAGGCCTCGCTGCAGGGCCGGTTGCACTCCAAGGACCGCGACCGGGCGGCGATCGCCCACCACTACGACCTGTCCAACGACTTCTACGAGCTGCTGCTCGACGACTCGATGGCCTACTCCTGCGCCTACTTCACCGACGGACCGTCCGGTGACCTGGCCGCGGCGCAGAAGGCGAAGCTGGACCTGGTCTGCCACAAGCTCGGCCTGCACGAGGGCTCCCGGCACCTGGACATCGGTTGCGGCTGGGGATCGCTGATCTGCCACGCCGCCGCGGAGTACGGCACGGTGTCCACCGGCGTCACGCTGTCCCGCGCGCAGTACGAGTACGTCAGCAAGCGGGTGGCCGCGGCCGGGCTGGCCGACCGGGTCACCGTGCGGCACGCCGACTACCGCGAGCTGGCCGACGACCCCGCCGTGCGCGGTGCCTTCGACGCGGTCAGCACCATCGAGATGGGCGAGCACGTCGGAGATGCCGAGTACCCGGCGTTCACGCAGATCCTGCACGACGTGCTGCGGCCCGGCGGCCGCGCGCTGGTGCAGCAGATGTCGCACGGCGTCAACGCCCCCGGCGGCGGCGCGTTCATCGAGACCTACATCGCGCCCGACATGCACATGAAGTCGCTCGGCACCACCGTCGACCTGATCTCCGGGTCCGGCCTGGAGGTGCGCGACGTGCACGCCCTGCGCGAGCACTACGACTGGACCGTCCGGGCCTGGCACCGCACCCTCGAGGACCGCTGGGACGACGTGGTCGACATGATCGGCGAGGTCGGCGCCCGGGTCTGGCGGCTGTACCTGGTCGGCGGCGCCCTGGCCTTCGCCGAGAACCGGATGGGCGTCGACCAGATCCTCGCCGTCCGCCCGGGTGAGCACGGGGTCGCCGGGATGCCGGCCTCCCGCAAGGACTACGGATGGTGAGCTGGTCCGCCCTGCTGGTGGTGCTCGGCGGTTCTCTGGTCGCCGTCGCACTGCTGATGGCGGTGGCCTTCCTGATCGGGAAGGCGACCGGCAAGTACTCGGTGATCGACGCGATCTGGGGCCCCGGTTTCGTGGTGGTCGCCGCGGCGTCCTTCCTGCTCTCGCTCGGTCACGGTGACACCCTGCAGCGGTTGGCCCTGCTGCTGGCGATCGCGATCTGGGGGCTGCGGCTGGGCGGCTACATCCTGCTGCGCAACCACGGACTGCCCGAGGACCCGCGCTACACCGAGATGCTCGAAGGCGCCGGGCCGTCCGCCATCGTCCGCAAGGTCCAGGTGCCGCAGGGCCTGGCCATGTGGTTCGTCTCGCTGCCGGTGCAGGTCGGCATGGTGCTCGAGAACCCGGGCACGTTCGCCCGGATCGTGCTGGTCGTCGGCCTGCTCGCGTGGGCCACCGGGGTCGGCTTCGAGGCGATCGGCGACGCCCAGCTGGCCGCGTTCAAGAAGGACCCGGCCAACAAGGGCACGGTGATGGACCGCGGCCTGTGGCGGTTCACCCGGCACCCCAACTACTTCGGCGACGCCTGCCAGTGGTGGGGGATCGGCCTGACCGTCGTCTGGGCCTGGCCCGGCCTGGTCGCCTTCGTCGGCCCGCTCGCGATGACGTACCTGATCGTCGCCAAGACCGGCAAGGCACTCACCGAGAAGCGCATGTCGTCCTCGAAGCCCGGCTACGCCGAGTACGTCGCGCGGACCTCGGGTTTCCTGCCGCTGCCGCCGAAGAAGGGGCCGGTCACCGCCGGGGAACCCCGATGAAGATTCCCCAGTGGAGGAGCGTCCGTTGAAGACCGCGACCACCGGCACCGAGGTGCCCGACTTCGAACTGCCGGACCAGCACGGGACCCCGCGCACGCTGAGCGGCCTGCTGGCCGACGGCCCGGTGGTGCTGTTCTTCTACCCGGCCGCGATGAGCTCCGGCTGCACCAAGGAGTCCTGCCACTTCCGGGACCTGACGACGGAGTTCGCCGCCCTCGGCGCGCAACCGGTGGGCATCAGCACCGACACCGTCGACGCCCAGCTGGCCTTCGACAAGGCCAACCGGCTCGGTTACCCGCTGCTCTCCGACGTCGACGGGAAGGTGGCCGAGTCCCTGGGCGTGCGCCGCAGGTTCCTCACCCCGGTCAAGCGGGCCACCTTCGTCATCGATCCCGACCGCCGTATCCGCGCCGTGTTCGCCTCGGAACTCTCCATGACCGCGCATGCGGATCGCGCGTTGGAGACCCTGCGCAGCACCTGATCGTGCGGCCGCCGACCGTTGGAGGGAACTCCAACGGCGGCACCGGCCGATCTGCGATGTCGCCTGGATCTCATCAAGACTCTTGGGACTGCTCGCCCACACCCTCGCGAGCGCTCACACCCAAGAAAGAGGTCCTGATGGCACCCCACGACTCGATGATGAGCCGTTCGCCGCTGTCCCGGGGCATCACCCGGCGGAGCTTCGTCGGCTCGATCGGCCTGGTCGCCTTCGGCGGCCTGCTGACCGCCTGCGGCTCGGACGAGACGCCGTCCGGTGGTACCACGACCGGCGGCGGTGCCAGCTCGGGCAGCGGCGGGGGCGGTGGCAACATCGTCATCGGCGAGGTGCACGCCACCACCGGGCCGGCCGCATCGACCTACAAGAACTACTTCATCCCGGCCAACATCGCGGTCGCCGAGCTCAACGCCGCCGGCGGCATCATGGGCCGGCAGCTCACCGAGAACCTGAAGGACGACGGCGCCGACCCGGCCAAGGAGACCCAGGTCTTCCGCCAGTTCGCCGAGGAGGGCGTCAACTTCGTCATCGGGCCCAACACCAGCACCACCTGTCTGGCCGCGGTCCCGCTGGCCACCCAGAGCAAGATCCTCAACCTGAACGTGTCGACCTCGGACAAGCTGAACGACGTCGCCTCGTACCCGTACTCGTTCCTGATCGGCCCGACCAACACGCCGGCGATGAATGCGATCGTCGACTTCGCGGTCGCCCAGGGCTGGACCAAGATCGCGCTGCTGCACTCGAACGACACCTTCGGGCAGCAGGCCGTCGACCCGATCACCGCCCGCGCCAAGGAGAAGGGCGCCGAGCTGGTGTCCGTCGTCGAGCACGCGGTGGACGCCACCGAGATGACCCCGTTCGTCTCCAAGATCCAGGAGGCAGCGCCGGACGTCGTGGTCTGCATCCAGGCGCTGGTGCCCACCCAGACCGCGATGTTCAACGCGTTCCAGAACCTGGGCTTCGACGTGCCGAAGATCGGCACCACCAGCATCAGCTCGGAGACCCTCCGGGTCGCGGTGCCGGCCGAGGCCTACGCGAACACCTACGCGGTGTACCTGAAGTCGTTCAGCTACACCGCCACCGAGCAGGTCTCGCAGAAGAACCTGGACTACCTGAAGCTGGTCACCGCGCAGGCCGGCAACTTCAACGGCCTCACCACGGCCGGCCTGGTCTACGGCCCGTACGACTTCCTGCACATGCTGAAGATCGCGGTGGAGAAGGCCGGGTCCACCGACACCGAGGCCGTGGTCAAGGCTCTCGAGGAGATGGACCCCTACGACGGCGTCGCCGGGACCATCAAGTTCACCGCCGAGTCGCACAACGGCCTGACCGACGACGCACTGGTCGTCTGCAAGGCCGCCTCCGGCGGCGACGCGGCCAAGTCCCAGGGCGGGTTCCTGCTCGAGCGGGGCTGAGCACATGACACCGGCGGCTGGTGCGGTCATGATCATGATCACGCCCGCCGCCGGGTGTGCCGGTACCGGCCCGCGGCGGGCCTGACCGGCACGAGCACACCGAAGTGACGACCGAGCGGAGCACGGAACATGACCCTTGACCTGGGGACGGCGGACACAGCCACGGGGATCGAGCTGGAGGTGCTCGCGGACGAGAGCTACCGGTCGTTCAACGTGCTGCCGGGGGACTGGCTGCGGCTGCAGACCCGGCGCGCCGCCGGCAACACCGCGTTCGTCCTGGGCGACGGCACCCGGATGACCTACGCCCAGGTCAACGACCGGGTCAACCAGCTGGTGCACTACCTGCACGAGAAGGGCATCGGCCGCGGCGACCGGGTCGCCACCATGGCCACCGACGGGCTGCGCCACGTGGAGGTGCTGCTCGCCACCCTCAAGGTCGGTGCCACCTTCATGCCGCTCAACTACCGGCTCAGCCGGCAGGAGGCGGACGTGCTGCTCGGCAGGGGCCGGCCGGCGTTGCTGTTCCACTCCGGCCGCTACGCCGACCTGCTGGCCGGTGTCGCCGATGCCCACCCGTCGATCGCCGAGGTGGTGTGCCTGGACGGCCCGGCCGCCGGCGCCCTGGACTACGAGCAGATGATGACCGGCCGCCCCGCGGTCGAGCCGCCGCCGCAGCAGGCGCAGGCCGAGGACATCGCCGTGCTGGCCTTCACCAGCGGCACCACGGGTCTGCCCAAGGGCGTGATGACCTCGTACCGGATGTTCCACGGCATCTGCATCGTGCAGCTGCTGGAGTGCGAGATGAAGCGCAGCGACGTGTATCTCACGTCCTCGCCGCTGTTCCACTCGGCCGGCTACTTCCAGACGATGATGTGTCTCTACCTCGGCTGCCCGGTGCTGCTGCTGCCGCAGTTCGACGCGGAGGAGGTGCAGGGCTGGCTGGCCCGGCCGGACGGGCCCACGGCGGTGTTCCTGGTGCCCACCATGCTGCAGCGGGTGATGTCGGTGCCCGGCGCGCGGGAGGCGAACTACCACCAGCTGCGGATGATCTGCTACGGCGCGGCACCGATGGCGCCGGCCCTGCTGCGCGACGCCATCGAGATGTTCGGCTGCGACTTCGCGAACAGCTTCGGCGCCGGCACCGAGAACGGCGCCTCCGCCTGGCTCACCCCGGCCGACCACAAGCGCGCCGCGGCCGGCGAGTGGCACCTGCTCGGGTCCGTCGGTCGCCCCGGCATCGGGAACGAGATGCGCATCTGCGACCCGGATCTGGTCGATGTCCCCACCGGAGTTGTCGGTGAGATCGTCACCCGGAACAACACCACCATGTCCGGCTACCAGGGCCTGCCGGAGAAGACCCGGCAGTCGCTGCCCGGCGACGGCTGGTTCCGGGCGGGCGATCTCGGCATGCTGGACGAGGACGGGTTCCTCTGGCTGAACGGCCGGTCCAGCGACATGGTGATCCGCGGCGGCGAGAACATCTACCCGCTGGAGATCGAGCACGTGATGACCGAGCACCCGGCGGTGTCCGAGGTGGCCGTCGTCGGCGTACCGGACGAGCACTGGGGCGAGCAGGTCCGGGCCTGGGTGGTGCTGCGCGAGGGGGTACCGGTCACTCCGGCCGAACTGCACGCCTACTGCCTGGAGCACCTCGGCCGTTACAAGGTGCCGGCCGAGTACTGGTTCGTCCCCGAACTGCCGAAGAACGCCAGCGGCAAGATCCTGAAACGCGAACTGGTGCAGTGGTCCCCGCAGGACGCCGGCGCCGGCGGCGGGTCGGTCTGATCATGGACGCCGTCTTCTACATGCTCGTCTACGGCGGCCTGTACGGCATGGTCGCGATGAGCTTCAACGTCATGTACCAGCCGACGAACATCTTCAACTTCGCCCAGGGCTCGGTCGTGGTGATCGGCGCCCTGCTCGCCTCCACACTGCTGGCCGGGCACGTGCCCTGGCTGGTGGCGCTGCTGGCCGGCATGCTGGCCGGCGGGATCCTGGCCATGGTCATCGATCTCGTCGCCATCAAACCGGTGCTGCACCGGGACGCGGCCTCGCACTCCTGGCTCATCACCACGCTGGCGGTGTCGCTGATCCTGGACGACCTGATGGGCAAGATCTGGGGCGGCGAGGCCCGGCTGGTGCCCTACCCCGAGCCGTTCTCCGCGACCTTCGTGGTGCGCTCCGGCGGCGGCGGGCTGTCCAGCTACAGCTTCGTGCTGATCATCGTGCCGTTCCTGGTGCTCGGCATCCTCACCTGGATCTACCGCACCCGGATGGGCCGCGCCGTGAAGGCGGTGGCCGAGGAGCGCCCCGGCGCCCTGCTGCGCGGCATCGACCCGGTCTCGCTGACCCGGGCCTCCTGGTTCCTGGGTGGGCTGATCGGTTCCGCCGCCGGCATCCTCGCCTCACCGGTGATGTTCGCGTCGGTCACCCTCGGGCCGATGCTGCTGATCAAGGGCTTCATGTGCGTGGCGATCGGCGGGGTGGGCAGCAACAAGGGTGCCCTCGTCGCCGGCTACATCATCGCGCTGGCCGAGGGTGTGATGGCCGCCCGGGTCAACACCGCACTCGTGCCGGCCGCCACCTTCGCGGTGCTGCTGGTCGTGCTGCTCATCCGCCCTCGGGGCATCTTCGCCGAACGGGAGGTCAAGCGTGTCTGAGCTGATGGAACGGATCCGGCCCACCAAGGGCGACAAGGCATCCCGGTCCGCGGCCCGGCTGGCCTCCGGCCGGCCGCCGCGGCTGCGGGACTCGCTGCAGCGCACCTGGTTCTGGTGGGCACTGCTGGTCGCGGCCGGGGTGGTCTTCCCGGTGCTGTCCGACAGCACCTACATCTACTTCCTGGCCGGCGGCATCGGCGTCTACTGCCTGGTCGGCGTCGGGATGAACCTGCTCTACGGTCTGGGCGGCCAGGTCTCGCTGGGCCAGGGTGCGATCGTCGCGGTCGGCTCGTACACCGCCGGGATCGCGCTGGTGCACGGCGAACTCGACATGTGGACGGCGCTGGTCATCGCGACCGTCGTCGGCGCGGTCACCGGCATCCTGATGGGCCTGCCCTCGCTGCGGCTGTCCACCTGGTACTTCGCGTTGACCACCCTGGCCTTCGGTGAGCTGGTGCTCGGCCTGGTCGAGTACTTCAGCGAGTACACCGGCGGCACCAACGGTCTCGTCGGCATCTTCGTCGACCTGACCTCCGGCGAGCTGTACTGGGTGATCGTCGCGGCCAACGTGGTCGGCCTGGCGCTGTACTTCACCTTCGTCAACTCGCGTCTCGGCCGTGGGCTCATCGCGATCAAGGAGGGCGGTGAGGCGGGCACCGTCTCCGGCGTCCGGACGATCTCCATCAAGGTCATCGTGTTCGCGATCAGCGGCGCCTACGCCGGGGCGGCCGGTGCGCTGTTCGCCTACGAACAGCAGGTCATCGCGCCGGACCAGTTCACCACCAACTTCTCGATCTTCTTCATCGTCATCATCGTGGCCGGCGGCTACGGCCGGTGGCTCGGGCCGGTGATCGGTGCGCTGGCGTTCTTCGCGGTGCCCGAGCTGCTCACCGATCTCAACGAGTGGCGGATGGTCATCTACGGCGCCGCGCTGCTGCTGTTCATGGCGTTCGCGCCGAACGGGATCATGGGCGCCCTGGAAGCGCTCTGGGCCCGGGTCCGCGGCCGCACACCGAAGGACGCCGCCGGGCCCGGGTCGAGATCCAGTGGTGAGGCCGGGTACGACGAGGACCTCGAGGTGTCCGCGTCGGCGGCCAAGGCGGAACGGCTGGCGTCGCTGCTGCGGTCGGCCGAGGCGCCCGACGGGAGCACCGACATCGGCCGGCTCACGGTCGACGACGTCGCCGTGTCCTTCGGCGGGGTGAAGGCCCTGCAGGGCGTCTCGATGACCCTGGACTCGGGGAAGATCTACGGCCTGGTCGGCCCGAACGGTTCCGGCAAGACCACCCTGCTCAACGTGATCACCGGCATCTACAAGCCGTCCACCGGATCGGTGCACCTGCACGGCGAGCTGCTGACCGGGGTGGCGCCGTCCAAGCTGGCTGCGCTCGGGATCGCCCGGACCTTCCAGACCCCGCGCCTGCTCAAGGATCTCAGCGTCTGGGAGAACGTGATGCTGGGCGGGTACACCGCCGAGAAGTCCTCCTCGCTGGAGGTGCTGCTGCGGATCGGCCGGGCCCGGAAGGAGTCCCGCCGGCTGGGTGCCCGGGCCTACGAGCTGCTCGACGTACTGGGGCTGGCCGAGCACGCCGGCACCCGGGCCGGTGACCTGCCGCACGGCCTGCAGCGCATGCTGGAGATCGCCCGGGCGCTGATGGTGCAGCCGCGCCTGCTGCTGCTGGACGAGCCGGCGGCGGGCCTGTCCGCCGACGAACTGCAGGTGCTCGACCAGCTGGTGCGCAACCTGGGCGGCGGCGGCGTGACCGTGCTGCTCGTCGAGCACCACATCGGCTGGGTCCGCGAACTCTGCGAACACGTCACCGTGCTGGACCAGGGCAAGGTCGTCACCGCCGGGGATCCGGAGACGGTGTTCGTCGACCCGCGGGTCCGCGAGACCTACCTGGGAGTGCTCGGATGAGCGTCACCGTGACCACCGACACCGTGCTGCAGGTCAAGGATCTCGACGCCGGTTACGGCTCGGTGCCGGTGCTGCGCCAGGTCAGCGTGCAGGTCCGCCGGGGCGAGACGGTCGCGCTGCTGGGCAGCAACGGCGCCGGCAAATCGACCCTGCTTCGGGCGATCTCCGGGATGATCCCGGTGTTCGGCGGCAGCGTGGAGTTCCAGGGATCGCCGCTGCGTGGGGTGGCCCCGCAGAAGATCGCCCGGCGCGGGCTCTGCCACGTGCCGGAGGGGCGCCGGCTCTTCGCCAAGCAGACCGTGCAGGACAACCTGCTGCTCGGCATGTACGGCATCCGGCTGACCCGGGCGGAGGAGCAGGAGCGGATCGACGGCGCGCTGGCGATCTTCCCGGCGCTCACCACCCGGCTCGCCGACTACGCCGGGTTCCTGTCCGGCGGCCAGCAGCAGATGCTCGCCGTCGCACTGGCTCTCGTCCGGCAGCCGGACCTGATCATGCTCGACGAACCCTCGCTCGGCCTGGCCCCGGTCATCATCGACGAGGTCTTCGAGGCGCTGTCGGAGGTCAGCCGCCGCGGCGGCACGGTCCTGCTGGTGGAGCAGCTGGCCACCCGCGCGCTGCGGCTGGCCGACCGCGCCTACGTCCTCGCCCACGGCCGGATCACCGCCGAGGGATCTGCCGAGGAGCTGCTCGCCGGGGAGACCCTGGCAGCCGCCTACCTGGGCGATACCCACTGACCCGGGTCGCACCCGACATCACGAACCGCAATCGACACCGCTTGCTACGGAAGGCTCTTCATGCTCACTGGTGAACAGTACGTCGCGTCCCTGAAGGACGACCGGCAGACCTGGATCGACGGCCGCCGGATCACCGACCTCACCACCGACCCCACCACCCGGATCGCGGTGGACCTGGTCGCCTCCGGGTACGACACCTTCCACGACGCCACCCCCGGCGCGCGGAACCCGCTGCTCACCCCGCCGCGCGACCGCGAGTCCCTGCGCGAGATCATCGGCCTGCTGCGCGGTGTCGACATGCTGGCGCACACCACCTTCACCTCGGTGATGACCCTGCTGACGGTGCTGCCGCAGTTGGACGCGGCCTACCCCGAGTACGCCGCGCGGGTGCGCAAGCACCTCGACCTGGTGGCGGACCGGGACCTGCGGGTCACCGAGTGCATCACCGACGCGAAGGGCCACCGGTCACTGTCGCCCGGGAAGCAGGAGGACCAGGACGCCTACGTCCGGGTCGTCGAGCGGCGGCCGGACGGCGTGGTCATCCGCGGTGCCAAGCTGCACATCACCGGCGCCTCCCTGGCCCACGAGCTGTTCGTCATGCCGACCAAGAAGATGAGCCCGGGCGAGGAGGACTACGCGATCGCCTGTGCCGTGCCGGGCGATGCGCCCGGGGTCAAGACGATCAACACCACCTACGCCTTCCGCGGCGAGGACGACCGGCACTACCCGCTGTCGCGGGTGCGCCAGATGCCCGACTGCATGGTCATCTTCGACGACGTGTTCGTGCCGAACGAGCGGATCTTCCTGGACGGCCAGACCGAGTTCTCGGCGATCTTCGCCCACTCGCTCGGCCTGTGGGAGCGGCTCGGCGGCGTCGCCGAGATGGCGCACGACGCCGACCTGATGGTCGGTCTGGCGCAGCTGGTGGCGGACGCGAACGGACTCACCCGGGTGGCGCACGTCAAGGAGAAGATCTCCGAGATGGTCATCTACGCGACGCTGATCCGCGCCGGCCTGGAGGCGGCGATCGCCAACGCGCACACCACCACGGACGGCTTCGTCTACCCGGACGAGCTCTACACCAACGCCGCGAAGTACCACGGTGCGGCCGAGTTCACCACTATGGCACGGCATCTCATCGACATCGCCGGTGGCGCGGTACTCACCGCGCCGACCATCGGTGACCTGGAACTGCCCGAGCTGGAGGGGCACATCCGGCAGTACATGACCGGCAACCCCGCGGTCCCGGGCGAGGAACGGCTGCGGCTGATGCACGCGGTCCGGGACATGGTGGCGGACGCCTTCGGTGGCTGGCACTACGTCACCAACGTGCAGTCCGGCGGCGGTCTTTACGCGCAGCGGATCGTCACCCGCAAGCACTACCCGATGGCCGAGGCGGTCGAGATGGCCCGGCACGCCGCCGGTCTCGACCCGAAGTCATGACCGGCACGGTGCGGCCCGGGCTCACCGACGAGCAGGCCGACATCGCCCGCACCACCGAGGAGTACCTGGCCGCGCACTGCACCGAGGCCGACGTCCGGCGGGCGATGGACACCACCCGCGGGTTCGAGGACGGCACCTGGGCGCAGCTGTCGGAGATGGGGCTGCCGGGCCTCGCGATCCCGGAGGAGTACGGCGGGGTCGGGCTCGGGCTGACCGAGCTGGGGCTGGTGCTGCAGGCCACCGGGGCGAGTCTGCTCTGCGCGCCGCTCTACTCGTCGGCGGTGCTGGCGGGCGTGCTGCTCACCGAGCTCGGCAGCGACGAGGCCAAGGCCGACCTGCTGCCCGGCATCGCCGACGGCTCGCGGCGGGCGACCGCCGCCTACGGCCCGCACCCCGGGCTGGTGCACGAGGCCACCGACGGCCTGCGGGCCGAGCGGACGCCGGCCGGCTGGGTCGTCTTCGGCCGGGCCCTGCACGTCATCGACGGCGCCACGGCGGACGACATCCTGCTGGTGGCCGGGTCCGTCGAGGGCCCCGTGGTGCTGGCGGTGACGGCGGACGCCGACGGCCTGAGCCGGTCCGCCATGCGCACCCTGGACCTCACCCGCCGGCAGGCGGAGCTGGTGCTGGACCGGGTGGCCGCGCGCGAGGTCGCCGTCGGACCGCACGTCGGACCGGGTGTCGAGCGGGTGCTCGACCTGGCCATGCTGCTGATGGCGGCCGAGCAGGTCGGCGGCGCCGGGCGCTGCCTGGACACCGCGGTGGCCTACGCCGGGACCCGCAAGCAGTTCGACCGCATCATCGGGTCGTTCCAGGCGGTCAAGCACACCTGCGCGAACATGCTGATCTCCTACGAGGGAGCACTCGCGGTGATGGCCGACGGGCTGCGGGTGGCCGACCACCTGCCGCCGTCGATGCTGCCGGAGGCGGCGAGCATCGCGAAGATCGCCTGCTCCGAGGCGTACTCGGCGATCGCGTCCGACGCGCTGCACGTGCACGGCGGCATCGGCTTCACCTGGGAGCAGGTGAGCCACCTGTACTTCCGGCGGGCCCGCAGCAGCGAGGTGATGTTCGGCCGTCCCGAGCTGCACCGGGACCGGCTGGTCACCGTCGCCGGACTGGCCCGCCCGGAGGGTGCCGCATGAGCCTGGACACCTTCGCCGCGCAGGTCCGGGAGTTCCTGGACGCGCATGTGGCACCGCTCGAGGTGACGACGGAGAACTGGGGGAGCGGGGACGACCGGGTGGCGCTGCTGGAGCAGCCGGACCCGGTGCAGGAGAAGGCCGAACTTGAGGCTGCGACCGCTTGGCGGCAGCAGGTCTTCGACGCCGGCTTCGGGTGGCTGGCCGGCCCGACGGAGTACGGCGGTGCCGGTCTCACCCCCGAGCACGACGAGCTGTACCGGCTGATCGAGGGCGAGTACCAGGTACCGGGCCGGGCGTTCTTCGGCATCGCCCGGAACATGTTGGCGCCCGCGGTGCTGGCGCACGGCACCGCGGAGCTCAAGGAGCAGTACCTGCGCCCGCTGTTCCGCGGGGACATGGTGGCCTGTCAGCTGTTCAGCGAGCCCGGCGCCGGCTCCGACCTGGCCGGGGTGTCCACCCGGGCGGTGCGGGTGGACGGCGGCTGGCTGGTCAACGGGCAGAAGGTGTGGACCTCCTACGCGCACGTCGCGAAGGTGGGCGAGCTGCTGGCCCGCACGGATCCGGCGGCGCCGAAGCACCACGGCCTGTCGATGTTCGTGGTGGACATGAGCACGCCCGGGATCACCGTGCGGCCGCTGCGCCAGATGAACGGCGGCTCGCACTTCAACGAGGTCTTCCTGGACGACGTCTTCGTCCCCGAGGGCAATCTCATCGGCGAGCCGGGATCCGGGTGGAAGGTGGCCGCGACCACTCTCACCAGCGAGCGCGGCGCCGTCGGGTCCGGCGAGTCCACCGTCGCCGCACCGTACGTGCAGCGGCTGGACCAGCTGCTGGTGCACCAGGGACTGGCCGCCGACGTGCTGGCCCGGCAGGACCTCGCGAAGGTGTACGTGGCCGACCGGGTGATGGCCGCGGTCAACGAGATGTACGGCAAGTCGGCCGGTGCCAAGGGCTCGGTCAGCAAGCTGCTGTTCAGCCGGCAGCTGGAACGGGTGGCGGACACCGCAGTGCGCTTCCTCGGCGACGCCGCCACCGGTGACGAGGGCAGCTGGGGCACCTTCTCCTGGACCGACTTCCTGCTGTCCGCACCGGGTCTGCGCTTCGCCGGCGGTACCGACGAGATCATGCTGAACATCCTCGGCGAGCGGGTGCTGGGGTTGCCGCGGGAGCCGCGACCCGAAGGGAGCCGGGCATGAGCGCGGCACCGGTCCGACTCCCGGCACCGGGGACGTCATTGGCCGGGCGCGGTGTGGTGATCACCGGCGGCAACCGTGGCATCGGCCTCGGACTGGCGCAGGGCTGTGCGCTGGCCGGAGCCCGGGTGGCGATCTGGGGCCGCGACGAGGCCGCCCTGGAATCGGCGACCGGCGTGTTGCGCGGTCTGGGCGGCGAGGCGGAGATCGTCGGGATCCGTTGCGACGTGGCGGATCAGGCCGCCGTGGTGCGTGCCTTCGCCGAGACCGTTGACCGGCTCGGCACCGTGCACTCGGTGTTCGCGAACGCCGGTGTGTCCTGCACCTTCCGGCCGTTCCACGAGCAGACCGACGACGAGTGGCGGTCGGTCATGTCGGTCAATGTCGACGGACTGCGCTGGACGCTGCGCGAGGCCATCGTGCACATGCTGCAGCACCGTGAGGGTGGCGCGCTGGTCGGCGTGGCGTCGATGGCGGCCCGGTTCGGGATGCGGAACTACGCCCCGTACGCCACGTCCAAGGCGGCGGTGGTGGCGCTGATGAAGTCCATCGCCGTCGAGTACGCGCGCAAGGGCATCCGGTCGAACTCGGTGCTGCCCGGGTTCGTCGCCACCGAGATGACCGAGGGCGGGAACGAATCCTTCTACGAGAAGATCACCGCCCGCACGCCGGTGCAGCGCTTCGGCAGTCCGAACGACTTCGCCCGGTTGGCAGCCTTTCTCGCCGATCCGGAGCTGTCGTACCACACCGCGGACACGGTGTTCGTGGACGGCGGGTACATGAATGTCTGAGGTGCTGCTGGGCCGGCGTGGGCCGGTGCTGGTCATCACCCTCAACCGTCCCGAGGTGCGCAATGCTGTCGACTCCGGCCTCGGCCGAGGGCTGCTGGCCGCGATCCGGCTGCTCGACACCGACCCGGAGTTGCGGGTCGGGGTGATCACCGGGGCCGGCAAGGGGTTCTGTGCCGGGATGGACCTGCGCGGCTTCCTGGAGCACGGCGATCCGGACGGCATCGAGGAGGTCATCCGACGGTCGTCCGGCCGGCCGCTGATCGCCGCGGTCGAGGGCTTCGCGATGGCCGCCGGGATGGAGATCGCACTCGCCTGCGACCTGATCGTCGCCGGATCCGGTGCGCTGCTGGGCATCCCGGAGGTGAAGGTCGGGTTGTTCGCGGGTGGTGGCGGGGTGTTGCGGCTGGGGCGGAAGCTGCCCTATGCGGTGGCGATGCGGATGGCGCTCACCGGCGACCCGATCACCGCGGAGGAGGCGCACCGCATGGGCCTGGTCGTCGAGCTGACTCCGGCCGGCGGGGCGCTCGAGGCCGCGCTGCGGCTGGCGGACACCATCGCCTCCCGTGCGCCGCTCGGTGTCCAGCACTCCCGCGATCTCCTCGCCCTCACCACCGATCTCACCGACGCCGAGTTCTGGGAGCGGCAGGAGCCGTTGCTCCAGCAGGTGCTGGGTTCGGCGGATGCGCGGGAGGGTGCCGCGGCCTTCGTCGACAAGCGATCGGCGGTGTGGTCCGGCCGGTAGGTGCGGCTGTTGACGGACTCTGGCGGAGTTCCAGCGGAGTGTACGAGCGGGCCCCGGGTTCCTTCCGCCGTCGCTGTCCCCGGAACGACACCTGCTGTAGCTGTCAGGCCGGTGAGTTTGCAAGACAATGGTTCTCGCTGTCTCTGGCCCCGTGGGGACATCCACCCCGACTGCGCACCCGGCCGGCGCCCACCTGTCGGGCTCGCCCGCAGCACCCCCGACCACCGGCCGCCGACCACCCGGCATCGCGAGTTGTGCGGAGGACCAAAGGCCGGAAACCGCTGGTCGCGGGGTGGTGACGGAGTTCGTACGGTGGGCCGGACGAGAGGACACGCCGTGATCACCACTCTTGACCCGACCTACCGGCCGGCCACCACCCTGTCGGACTCGCGGACATCGGTCGCCCCGCGTCCACCGTCCTTGTCGGGGAGGACGGTCGGCATCCTGATGAACCGGCTGGCCAACTGCGAGGTGTTCTTCGACGCGCTGGCCGACCGGATCCGCGAGCTCACCGACGTCGCGGACGTGTTCATGGTGTGGAAGGACAGCCAGTCCGTGCCACCGACACCGGAGCAGTGGGACGCGTTGATGGGCCGGGCGGACGTGGTGGTGACCGGGTTCGGTGGCTGCGGCAGCTGCAGCACCCGGAGCATGCGGGACGCGCTCGACGTCGAGGACCGCGGCGTCCCTGCCGTGTGCATCGTGCACGAGGCGCTGGTGCCGGCGGTCAGCGTGATCCGGACGATGGCGGGGCTGCCGGACTACCGGATGGTGGTCGTCGGCTACCCGCACGGCCCGCTCGCGCCCTGGACCGCCGACGAGGCGCTCACCACCGCGAAAGAGGTGGCGCCACAGGTGATCGACGCGCTGGTGGCCGCGCGATGAGCGTGCTGGCCGCCGACCGGGTGGACTTCGACAGCGAGGAGGCGGTCGCCGAGGGCTACGCCGAGCGCGGCTGGACCGACGGCCTGCCGATCGTGCCGCCGACGGAGGGGCGGGTGCAGGCGATGCTGGCAGCGGCCGGCCTGGACCCGTCGGAGGTCCTCGGCGCCGTCCCGACCCGCAAGCTGACGGTCACCGCTGAGGCGGCGGCGATCAACGCGGTGATGGCGGGGTGCCGTCCGGAGTACTTCCCGGTGGTGGTCGCGGCGGTGCGGGCGCACCTGCACCCGAAGGGCAACTGCCACTCCACGACGGCCACCGTCTCCGGGGCCGCGCAGGTGGTGGTGGTCAACGGCCCGATCACCGGTGAGCTCGGGATCCACGGCGGGCAGGCCTGTTTCGGACCGGGATTCCGGGCGAACGCCACCATCGGTCGGGCGCTGCGGCTGGTGATCCGCAACGTCTGCCTGGCTGTGCCCGGCGGGCTGGACCGGGCGTCGTTCAGCACCCCGATGCGCTACTCGTTCTGCTTCGCCGAGGACGAGACCTCGGGTTGGACCCCGCTGCACGTGCAGCGGGGACTGGCCGACGGGGAGTCCGCCGTGACCGTGCTGTCGCTGATGTCGATGCTGCGCGCGTCGTCGTACTCCGAGGACCCGGCGGAACTGGTCGCGACCATCGCCCGCACGGCGCGGCGCGAGGGCGTCCCGCACGACGAGTTCCTCGGCACCGGAAGGAGCCTGGCGATCGTGGTCGGTCCGGAACACCGCCGCCGGTTCGCCGACGCCGGCTGGGACAAGCCGACCCTGCAGCAGCGGTTGTGGCCGCTGCTGACCGCTCCGACCACCGGCGCCGAGGACAACACCCTCGACCTGGCCGGGCCGGACAACATCCTGGTGATCACCGCCGGCGGCCCCGGCATGGCCGAGTCCTGGCTGATCACCCCGCACCTGTCGAACCCGATCACCGAGCGGGTGGTCTGAGTGTCCTCGCTGCTGGTGGCGCCGGTGCTGGAGGAACTGAACGGGATCGTCGCGGCCGACGGTGCGGTGCTGCGGCTGGTCACCGCCACGACGGAGAAGGTCGAGCTGGAACTGGATCTGACCAGCTCGTCGTGCCCGGAGTGTGTGGTGCCCAAGGAGCTGCTGCTCGGCATCCTCACCGACCGCCTCGCCCTGGCCGCTCCCGACGTCACCTCGGTCGACCTCCACGACCCCCGGGTCGACCCGGCCTGAATGGCGGGCCGTAGCCGACGCCGCCCCTACTTCTTCACCCGGGATGCGGTGTGCAGCCAGTACTTGTTGCCCAGCAGCCCGGCGGAGACACCACCGTCGAGGGCGATGACCGCGCCGGTGAGGACGGCGGCGTCGGTGTCGCAGAGGGAGGCGAGGTAGGAACCGACCTCGCGGGCGGTGCGGACGGTGCTGGAGGCCTTGCGCTCGTCGCTGGGCACCACACCGGTGAGGTACTCGGTGATCGCGTGCCGGGTGCGGCGTCCGGCGTCGCCGTCGGCCACGCTGCCCAGCACGATGGTGTTCACCCGGATCCCCTTGTCCTGGTACTCCACGGCCAGCCCCTGCCCGAGGTGCACGAGGCCGGCCTTGCTGGCGTTGTAGGCCTGCATCCGGGACAGCGGGGCGACGGCGTTGGTGGAGGCGATGTTGATGATGAGCCCGCTCCCGGCCTCCAGCATGTGGCCCAGCGCGTAGCGGCTGCAGAAGAAGGCACCCTTGAGGTTGGTGTCGACGATGTCGTCCCACCACTGCTCCTCCGCCAGGTGCGAGTCGACGATCACCGGGTCCCCGGGGGTGCCGGCATTGTTGATCAGCACGTCGATCCGGCCGCGCAGCCCTGCTGCCCGCTCGACGAAGGCGGCGCAGTCGCCGACGGAGCGGATGTCGCCGGTGACGAACTCGAACTCGCCGCCGGCTGCGGTGATCTCGGCGGCCAGCGCCTCGCCCGCCGCGGTGGTGCGGCCCATCCCGCACACCACGGCGCCGCGCTCGGCGAACACCCGCGCCGTCTCCCGGCCGACCCCGGACGTCACCCCGGTGACCGCGACCACCTGACCCTCGATGCCCATGACCTCATCGTGGGTGCGGGCGGGCCTCGACGCAGGGCCGGCCGCGGACGGAGTTGGAGGCAGGTCCAACGGACTGCGTCGCCCGGCGGTCCGGGACGAGGAAGGGACCTAGGGTCGGACAGATGCAGCGCCCCGACTACGGTCTCGGCCGGTTGATCAGCCGGTCCGCCCGCCTCTACCCGGACCTGCCGTGCCTGGTCGACGACACCGGCGCCGGGCGCAGTTTTGCCGAGGTGGACGACCGGGTGGCCCGGCTGGCGAACGGGTTGCGCGGGATCGGCATCGGCCGGGCGAGCCGGGTCGGCGTGCTGTCGATCGACACCCCCGGCTATGTCGAACTGATCCTGGCCTGCTTCGCGGTCGGTGCCACCCTGGTCCCGCTGAACTACCGGCTGACGGCCGACGAGCTCCGTTACATCGACGAGCGCGCCGCGCTGCACGTGCTGTTCGTCTCCGAGCGCTACCGGGCGATCGCCACCGCCCTGCGGGACGGTGACCCGCCCCTGCAGATCCTCGACCTGGCCGACGATCTCGAGCAGCTCATCACCGCGGGCGGCCCGGAACGCAGCTGGGCGGACCTGGCCGACGACGACATCCTCTGCATCATGTTCACCAGCGGAACCACCGGCCGGCCGAAGGGCGTGCTGCAGTCGCACCGGATGCTGAAGTCGGTGTACCTGCAGATGTGGGAGTGCCTGCCGCGACCCGGCGACGTCCGGTACACCGCCTCGCCGCTCTTCCACGCCGCCGGCTTCTTCGTGCTGCTCGGCCAGATCGCGATGGGCAGCGCATCGATGATCGTCGACCAGTTCCGGCCCGAGGTGACCGCCCGTGCCATCGGCTCCGGGCTGCTGACCGGCTGCTTCCTGGTGCCGACGATGATCGCCGCGGTGCTCGACCACGCCGCGGAGACCGGCCTGGACATCGGGTCCGACCGGCTGCGCCAATTGCTCTACGGCGGGGCGCCGATGCCGACCGCGCTGCTGCGCCGGGCGCTGGACCGGTGGCCGCACTGCGACTTCTGGAACATGTACGGCTCCGGGACCGAGTCCAACAGCCAGACCTATCTGCGGCCCACCGACCACCGCCGGGCGCTGGCCGGCGAGGAGCACCTGCTGGCCACCGTCGGCCAGGCGGTCACCGGCGTGGACCTGCGGATCGTCGACGACGCCGGCCGGGAGGTACCGGACGGGGTGGTCGGCCGGATCGCGGCGCGCACCGACGTGGTGATGAGCGGCTACCTGGACGATCCGGAGCGCACCGCGGAGGCGCTGCAGGACGGCTGGTTCTACAGCGGCGACCTCGGGTCCTTCGGCCCGAACGGCTATCTCACCCTGGCCGGCCGCGGTCGGGACATGATCATCCGCGGCGGCGAGAACATCTACGTGGCCGAGATCGAGTCGGTGCTCGCCGCGCAGCCGGGGGTCTCCGATGCCGCGGTGGTCGGCCGGGCGGACGAGCGGTGGGGGCAGGTGCCGGTGGCCTGGGTGGAGGCCACCGGCGAGCCGGCACCGACCGAGCAGGCACTGCGGCAGCGGTGCCGCGAGGTACTGGCCGCCTACAAGGTGCCGGTCACCATCACGGTGGTGAAGTCGTTGCCGCGCAACGCCACCGGCAAGGTGGTCAAGGATCTGCTGGTCACCTGACAGGTCTCAGGCCGGCGAGAAGTGCAGCACCCCGCGGTGCTGGTCCTGCGAGATCCGGCCCTGCTGCACGAGAACGTCGAGGTGCGCGCCGGTCTCGCTGATCGCCAGCATCCGGTTGAGCAGGTCCAGCTCGTCGAGCCGGTGGTGCCGGCGGGTCCAGGTGAGACGGCCGGCGACCGCGGCCCCGGTGTCCGCGCCGTCGGCGACAGCCTCGGCGGTCCGGTCCAGCCGCTCCCGGTGGTGCTCCAGCAGCTCGTCGACCCGGGTGTGCACGCTGCCGCCGGGCTCCCCGTGGGCCGGCATCATCACCGTGTCCGGCAGCTCGCGCAGCAGTGCCAGCGATCCGAGGAAGTCGCGCAGCGGGTGCTCGGCCCGCACCCCGTCGAAGGCCAGCGACGGGGTGATCGTCGGCAGCACGTGGTCCCCGGTGAACAGCAGCCCGGTGGCCGGCTCGTGGAACACCACATGCCCGGAGGTGTGGCCTGGCGTGGCGATCACCGTGATCCGGCGCCGGCCCACCTCGATCACCTGCCCGTCGGCCAGCCAGCTGTCCGGCGGTTCCCAGACCCGGAACCGGTCCTCGTACGGGTCCGCGCCGCCGGCGGAGATCTCGGTCGCCAGCTCCGGTGCGCCCATCAGCAGCAGGTGCTTGATCTGGGAGAAGAGCCCGTCGATGACCGGGGTGGTGGCGATGGTCGAGCCGTCGCGCTCACCCTCGCCCAGCGCGACCGGGATGCCGAACTCCCGGCGCATCGCCGTCGCCAGCGTGAAGTGGTCGCTGTGGTGGTGGGTGACCAGGTAGGCCGACACGTCCGCCGGTGTGGCGCCGAGGGTCTCGATGCCCTCCAGCATCGCGGCGCGGGCGGCCGGCACGTCCCAGCCGCCGTCGATCATCACCAGCTCGTCGCCGTCGCTGATCGCGTACACGTTCACCGCGCGCAGGCCGTCCTGCGGCATCGGGACGGGGATGCGGTGCACCCCTGGCGCGATCTCGTGCACGCCGGGGTCGGTCCAGTGCTGGGTCACCGGGCCACTCTCGCGCCCGCCGCACCGGGCGCCGTACAGCCCGTGCGGCACCGTGTGGAGAGTTGGACAAAGGCCGGTCGCGCGTCGTTCGCCGGGGCCACCCGGCGGTGTGACGATCGCCGCATGCCGTCCGACGTTGCTGCCGACGAGGCGCTGGGGCACTGGCTCGAGCAGGCCACCGGCGTGCCCGGGCCGTTCCGGCTGCAACGGCTGACCGGCGGCAACTCGAACGAGACGCTGCTGGTCACCGGCTCCGGGCCGCAGCAGGAATGGATCCTGCGCCGGCCCCCGGTCGCCACCGTCGACGAGGCGGCCCACGACATGTCGCGCGAGTACCGGGTGCTGTCCGCGGTGCAGGACGCCGACGTGCCGAGCCCCGGGGTGCTCGGTTTGTATGTCGAGCCCGGGAGCGCTCGGACCATGCTGCTGATGCAGCGGTGCCCCGGCGTGCCGCTGGCGGCCGCGGTCCCGGCGGAGTGGACCGGCCCCGACCTGGTGGCGCAGATCGGCGAGGCGGCAGTCGACGCCCTGGTGGCGCTGCACGCGGTGGACTGGCGGGCGGCCGGGCTGGAGGAGTTCGGCCGACCGGACGGCTACCTGGAGCGGCAGGTCGGCCGCTGGCGCCGGCAGTACGAGCAGCACCGGACCCGCGACCTGCCGCTGTTCGACCCCGTCGCCGCATGGCTGGAGCGGCACCGGCCGCCGGACATCGCGCCCGCGCTGCTGCACGGCGACTTCCACCTGGACAACGCGCTGTTCGTACCCGGCCCGCCGGTCCGGGTCAGCGCGATCATCGACTGGGAGCTCTCCACGATCGGCGATCCGCTGGTGGATCTCGGCTTGTTCCTGGCCTTCTGGGGCAACGACCGCCCGTCGGCACCGGCGATGCCGCGGGTGCAGGCCCTGTCCCGGGTGCCCGGTGCGCCGACCCGCAAGGACCTGGCCGGCCGGTACGCCGCCGCGAGCGGCCGGTCGGTGGAGCACCTGGACTGGTACCTCACGCTCGCCTTCTTCAAACTCGCGGCGATCGTCGAGGGGGCCTACGCCCGTTACACCGCAGGGGATCTCGACTCCCCGTACGCCCGCGACCTGGCCACCGACGTGCCCCGGTTGCTGGAGGAAGCCGCCGTGTTCGCCGGCCTCTAGCGCCCCGACAGCACGTCACCACCGCACCCATCACCACACACCCACCACCGCACACGCCCTGCCGCCCGGACCAGAAGGACATCACATGCCGGACTACGAATTCCTCAGCTACTCGGTCACCGACCGGGTCGCCACCCTGCTGCTGGACCGGCCGGACAAGCTCAACGCCTTCACCCACGCCATGGGGGTCGAACTGGTCGACGTGATGGACCGGATCGACGCCGACGACGATGTGCGCGCCGTGGTGGTCACCGGTGCCGGTCGCGCCTTCTGCGCGGGCGCCGACCTGTCCGACGGCACCGCCATCTTCGAGAACAAGAACCCGGGCGAGTTCCGGATGGAGCGGGACGCCGACTACGGCGGGATCGTCACCCGCCGCTTCTTCGAGAGCACCAAGCCGCTGATCGCCGCCATCAACGGCCCGGCCGTGGGCATGGGCGCCACCATCACCCTGCCGATGGACATCCGGCTGGCCTCGGACACCGCGAAGATCGGCTTCGTCTTCTCCCGGCGCGGGCTGGTCCCGGAGGCGGCGTCGTCCTTCTTCCTGACCCGGGTGGTCGGCATCAGCCAGGCAGCGGAGTGGGTGTACTCGGGTCGGGTGTTCGGTGCGGACGAGGCGCTGTCGGCCGGTCTGGTCAAGTCGGTGCACGCGCCGGAGGACCTGCTGCCGCGCGCTTACGAGCTCGCGCACGAGCTGATCGACGCGAGTTCCGCTGTCTCGGTGGCGGTCTCGCGCCGGATGCTGTGGCAGATGCTGGCCTTCGGCACCCCCGAGCTGGCACACGAGCTGGACTCCCGCGGCATCTTCCATCTCGGCCGGGCGGACGACGTGAAGGAGGGCGTGCTGTCCTTCCTGGAGAAGCGGCCGGCCGAGTTCCCGATGCGGGTGTCGACCGACCTGCCGCAGTACGTCAGGGACTGGCAGCGCCTCGGCAGTACCGAGGCGCTGATCGCCTACGAGCGCTCCCAGCTCGCCCCTGAAGGCGTGTGATGACCGACTTCCTCGACGCCGATCGCGGTCACCTCGCCACCCCGGCGCTGGCCGCCCGGCTGCAGGTGAGTCTCGGTGAGGCACTGCCGCTCTCGGCCCGTCGGCATCCGGACAAGCGGTGCTTCGTCTTCCCCGACGGTTCGCACCTGACCTTCGCCGAGGTGAACAGCCGGGTGAACCGGCTGGCCGATGCGCTGTCCGCCGGCGGTGTCGGCAAGGGCGACCGGCTGGCGGTGTTCGCGCTGGACTCGCACCGCTACGTCGAGGTGGTGCTGGCCGCGCTCAAGCTGGGCGCGGTGTACGTCCCGCTGAACTACCGGCTCACCCGGCCCGAGATCGAGGTGCTGATCGGGCGTTCCGCGCCGGTCATGCTGTTCCACGACGACCGGTACTCCGAGCTGCTGGCCGGGATGGCGGAGCAGTTCCCGAGCCTGCGCACGGTGGTCGACTTCGAGACCGACTACGAGGACCTGCTGGGCACCGGCCGCGACGTCGAGCCGCCGGTGGTCTGCACCGACACCGACACCATCGGGCTGGCCTTCACCTCCGGCACCACCGGGCTGCCCAAGGGTGTGGTCCAGTCGCAGCGGATGATGAAGGCGATCATCCAGGGGCACATCGCCGACTACGACCTGCGGATCGACGACTTCCGCTACGTCGCCGCGCCGACGTTCCACATCACCGGCATCTGCGCGCTGCTGGCCGGTGTCTCGTACGGGTTCCCGTCGCTGATCATCCCGCAGTTCAGCGCGAAGGAGCTGGTGCCGATCCTGGCCCGGGACGAACTGACGGCGATGTTCCTGGTGCCCACCATGATCAGCATGCTCTTCCAGCAGCCGGGCGTGGCGGAGCTGTCGTTCACGAACATGCGGACCATCTACTACGGTGCCTCGCCGATGTCGCCGACCCTGCTGCGCAAGGCCATGGACATCTTCGGCTGCGGTTTCATCAACGCCTTCGGCGCCGGCACGGAAGCCGGTCTGCAGGCGGTGATGTCGGTGCAGGAGCACCAGCGGGCGGCGGCCGGGGAGACCGAACTGCTCGGCTCGATCGGCAAGCCCGCCCACGGGGTCGCGCTGCGGCTGGTGGACGACGAGATGAACGACGTGCCGGACGGCGAGGTGGGCGAGATCGCCACCCGCAGCGACATGTTGATGGACGGGTACCTGGACATGCCGGAGGAGACGGCACGGGCCTTCCGCGACGGCTGGTTCCGGGCCGGTGACATGGCCTACCGGGCGCCGAACGGGTTCCTCTACCTCTACGGCCGCAAGAAGGACATGATCATCCGCGGTGGGGAGAACATCTACCCCAGCGAGATCGAGACGGTGCTCGCCGAGCACCCGGCGATCGTGCAGAGCGCGGTCATCGGTGTGCCGGATGAACACTGGGGCGAGATCGTGCGGGCTTTCGTCACCGTCCGCGAGGGCCAGTCGGTGACCGCGGACGAACTGCGCGAGCACTGCAACGGCCGGCTCGGCCGGTACAAGGTGCCGGCCGAGTTCCTGGTGGTGGACGCACTTCCCACCAATGCCAGCGGCAAGATCCTCAAGCGCGAACTGCGCACCTGGGACATGTCCTGACCAGCCGGAACGGCACTTGTGCGGCACCACAAAGCCGGTGTGCCCGGACTTTGACACCCGCAACACCCACGCGTGACGCTCGTCACGTTTCTACGACGGCCTGACCGCCCGGCCGGGGACCCCGGAACCCTTCGCGGAGTTCCCGACCAGCACCACCCACCACCAGCGCCCACCCGGGCGGTGGTCGCCACGACACCGGAAGAGGTGCCAGCAGCACATGAGGACTTCGAGGCGTTTCCGTTCCGGCACAGCAGGTCTGGCGGCTGCCGCCCTGCTGCTCGCCGCGTGCGGGTCGGACCCGGCACCCGGTGCCGGCACCAGCAGCACCGCCGCTGCGTCCCCGGCCGCCACCAGCACCGCGGCGCCGGCGAGCAGTGGCGGCACCAGCACCTCGGCGGCCACCGGTGGCGGCTCGGCGACCGGATCGGCCCCGGAATCGGTGGTCCCGTCCGTCGCCAGTGGTGACCCGATCAAGATCGGCGCGATGGCGCCGATGAACGGCGCCGCGGCGTACCCGCAGTCGGGTTTCGGCATCGACGCCGGCGTCTGGTACGTCAACAACGTGCTCGGCGGCGTGCAGGGCCGGCCGCTCGAGGTCGACCTGTGCGCCGGTGACGGCACCCCGGAAACCGCGGTCAACTGCGCCAACGGGTTCGTCACCAACAACTACCCGGTGGTGGTCGACGCCTACGACCTGTCCATGGGCGGCGCGCAGCCGATCCTGGTCGGCGCCGAGATCCCCGTGGTGGGCATGCTCTCCGGCGCGAACATCATGGACGAGACCCCGTACCCGCTGGGCTTCTACTTCTCCGGCCCGGGCGCGGTCAGCGCGGTCGGCTCGATGACCATCCTGCAGAAGCTGGGCAAGAAGAACGCCTCGCTGGCACTCACCGACGCGCCCGCCACCCACACCTACGTGGACACGCTGATCACCCCGATCTCGCAGAAGCTCGGGCTCAACGTCGGTGTCCAGTACATCGACACCAAGAACGTCAACTACACGGTGGCCGCGGCGTCGCAGCTGCAGAGCAACCCGGACGTCACCGGCATCATCGCGCTGCCGGAGGACGGCTGCACCCAGCTCTTCCAGGCCGAGCGGGACGCCGGCTACACCGGCACCATCTTCGCCGGGTCCTGCTCGCAGTTCATCGCCAAGATGGGAGCCGATGCGGCGGGCGCGATCTCGCAGCCGCGGCTGTGGCTGCCGGGCTCCCGTGACCACGCCCCGGCCGACGTGCAGGCCGACCTGGACGCCTTCGCCAACGCGATGACCCAGACCAACCACGCCGAGGAGCAGTCGGCCCGTTCGCTGTACTCCTTCTCCGCCGTGGTCGCGCTGGCCCAGACGCTGGGCACCATCGACGGCGAGATCACCAACACCGCGGCCAGCAAGGCGCTCAGCGAGATCAAGGACCTGCGCATCATGGCCGGCCCGACGGTGACCTGCGACGGCAAGCAGTGGCCGGGCAAGCCCACCGCGTGCACCAAGCAGGCCATCTACTTCGAGGTGCAGGCCGACGGCTCGCTGAAGGTCGGCGGCGACGGCTACTTCGACCTCGACCCGTCGCTGGCGGGCTGAGAACACCGGCCCCGCCCGGACATGCCGTCCGGGCGGGGCCGTCCCACCGGCACCACGCCGGTGACCAGAGCAGCACCTGACCCGCCACACACGATCGGGGCACGTCCGTGAACACCTACCTGCAGTTCGCGATCCTGGGCCTCGGCCTGGGCGCGATCTACATCGGCCTGGCCAACGGCCTGATCCTGTTCTACCGCGCCACCGGCATCATCAACTTCGCCCAGGGCGCCACCGCGATGTGGGGCGGCTACGTCTACGCGCAGCTGCGCACCGACGGCCGGCTGGTGTTCCCGATCTTCTCCGTCCAGCTGACGGACGGGCCGATGGGCGGGATCCCGGCGCTGGTCATCGGTCTGGTGACCGCGGTGCTGCTGGCCCTGCTGATCCACGTGGCGGTGTTCCGGCCGGTGCGGCGGGCACCGGTGCTGGCCCAGGTCGTCGTGTCGGTGGCGCTGATGCTGTCGCTGCAGGCGCTGGTCATCATCCGGTTCGGGCCGGACACCATCCCGGTGGCGGCGCTGATCCCCAAGGGCAGCTGGACCGTGTTCGGCGTCCGGCTCTCCTCCGGCGAGATCATCATGGCCGTCATCATGATCGCGCTGTCCGCGTTGGTCTGGGCCTACCTGCGGTTCACCCGGGCCGGCCTGGCCACCCGGGCGGCGGCGGACAACGAGCGGGCCACCGTGCTGATGGGCTTCTCGCCGGACCGGCTGGCCGCCATCGCCCTGGTGCTGTCCGCGGCCCTGTCCACCATCGGTGTCATGCTGGCCAGCCCGCTCACCGGCATCAACCCGGCCAACTACACGCTCTACGTGGTGCCGGCGCTGGCGGTGATGCTGGTGGCCCGGATGACCTCGATCGTCTGGGCGACCGTGGCGGCCCTGGTGCTCGGCGCCGTGCAGTCGATCCTCAACCTGATGGTCACCTTCCCCTGGTGGCCGAAGTGGGCCGCCGCCGGGATCGACCAGGTGGTGCCCTTCATCGTGGTGATGATCATCCTGCTGGCCTTCGGCAAGCGGCTGCCCTCCCGCGGCTCGCTGCGCACCATGCGGCTGCCGGACGTGGTGATCCCGCGGATCCGGGCGATCCCGGCCGCGGTGGTGGTCGTGGTGGTGCTGGTGCTGCTGATCGTCACCAACGGCGTCTACCGGTTCGGCATCACCTCGTCGATCATCATGATGCTGCTCGCCTTGTCCTACGTGGTGATCACCGGCTACCTGGGCCAGATCTCGCTGGCACAGGCAGCTTTCGCCGGGGCCGCCGGGTTCGCGCTGTCCAAGATCAGCACCGGTTGGTCGATCCCGTTCCCGATCGCGGTGCTGCTCTGCGCGGCCATCGCCTCGCTGCTCGGCATGATCGTCGCGCTGCCCGCCTTCCGGATCCGCGGGGCGCAGCTGGCCATCGTCACCCTCGCCGCGGCGCTGGCCATCGAGCGCTTCGTCTTCGGCAACTACAGCCTCACCCCGCCGCAGGGCAACCCGCTGGCCGATCCGCGGTTGTTCGGCCTGAACTTCGCCGTCCGGCAGGGCCGGGACCTGTCCCGGCTGCTGTTCTCGATCATGGTGCTGGTCATCGCGGTGCTGGTGGTGCTGGCCTTCATCCGGATCATGTCCGGGCACACCGGCCGGAACTTCCTGGCCGTGCGCGCCAACGAGCGGGCCGCCGCGTCCGCCGGCATCAACGTGCGGTTCACCAAGCTCATCGGCTTCGCGATGTCCGGGTTCATCGCCGGCCTGGCCGGATGTCTCATCGGCTACAGCCACGGACAGCTGTCCGCGGAGTCGTTCTCGGTGTTCGTCGGCCTGCAGATCCTGGCCATCGCCTACCTCGGCGGCATCACCAGCTGGGGCGGCGCGGCGGTGGCCGGCGTGCTGGCGCCGCTGGGCATCGTCTACACGATCGTCAACCAGATCTGGGACACCGGCGACGTCTACGCGCTGATCTCCGGACTCGCACTGATCCTCACCGCGATCCTCAACCCGAGCGGCATCGCCGGTGAGACGAACCGCCAGATCGCCTGGGTGAAGGAACGTCTCGCGCACCGGAAGGCGCCGAAGGAACCCGGCGCCCCACCGCCCACCGAACAGCCGCCGCCGGAGAAGGTCGCCGTGAACGGACCGAGGAGTGCCGATGTCAGCTCCTGAGCAGATCCCACCGGCCCAGCAGATCTCGCCGGCCCAGCAGCGGAAGACGCTGCGCGCCGTCGGCGTGGGCGTGCGGTACGGCGGCGTGGTCGCGAACGAGGACGTCTCGATCACCGTGGAGCCCGGCACCATCGTCGGGCTGATCGGCCCGAACGGCGCGGGCAAGACCACCTTCGTCGATGCGCTGACCGGTTTCACCAAGTGCGTCGGCGAGATCCGGCTGGGCGACGAGCGGATCGACGGGCTGCCGCCGCACCGGCGGCGCCGGGCCGGGCTGTCCCGCACCTGGCAGTCCGGTGAGCTGTTCGCCAGCCTCACCGTGGCCGAGAACATCCTGGCCGCAGCACATCCCATGCGTCCGGCGATGATCTGGAAGGACCTGTTCACCAGGCACCACGACGACGCGGCGCGGGTCGAGCGGGTGCTGGACATGGTCGGGCTGCCGGGTGCCGGCGGGTTGAAGGCCGGCGACCTGGCGCTGGGTCAGCAGAAGTTGGTCGGCGTCGCCCGGGCCATCGCCGGCGGCTGCGACATCATGCTGCTCGACGAGCCGGCCGCGGGGCTGGACAGCGCGGAGAGCGTGCAGTTCGCCGAGCGGATCCGGGAGATCGTGAAGCTCGGTCCCGGGGCGCTGCTGATCGACCACGACGTGGCGATGATGCTCAGCGTCTGCGACACGATCTACGTTCTCGAGTTCGGCCGGCTGATCTTCCAGGGCACCCCGGACGAGGCGCGCAACGACCCGGCGGTCATCGCCGCATATCTCGGCGTTCCGATGGAGGTGCAGGATGCCTGACGTACTGCTGGATCTCGACGCGGTGACCGCCGGCTACAACGGCGTCGCCGCGGTGCGGGACCTGACGCTGTCGGTGTCCGCCGGCGAGGTGGTCGCCATGCTCGGGCCCAACGGCGCCGGCAAGACCACCGCGCTGCTCACCATGGTCGGCCTGCTGGAGCCGATGGCGGGCAGCGTCACCGCGCTCGGCCGGCCGGTCCGCTCCCGGCACACCGACAAGCTGGTGCGGGCCGGGGTGCTGCTGGTGCCCGACGACCGTGGTGTCTTCGCCGATCTCACCGTCGGCGAGCACTTCCGGATGGCCCGCGCGAAGGCGGACAAGGTGCGGCTGGACTTCGTGCTCGACCGGTTCCCGGCGTTGCGCCCGCTGCGTGACCGCCGGGTCGGGCTGCTGTCCGGCGGCGAGCAGCAGATGCTGGCCATCGGCAAGGCCCTGCTGGCGGAGCCGAAGCTGCTGCTGATCGACGAGATGAGCCTGGGCCTGGCGCCGAAGATCGTGCAGGAGATGTTGCCCGGGATCCGCCGACTGGCCAAGGACGAGAACGTGGGCGTCGTGCTGGTGGAACAGCATGTGGAGCTGGCGCTCTCGGTCGCCGACCGGGCGATCGTGCTGAACCACGGTCGGATGGTGCTGGAGGGCGCGGCCCGCGACCTGCTGGCGGACCGGACGAAGGTGCAGCAGGCCTACTTCGGCGCCGGCGGCTACGCCGACGAGGAGCACGAGGCCCTGCCGGCCGAGGTCTGAGCAGCGGGTCCGAGCAGCGGTCCCGGGGAGAGGTCCTCTCCCGGGGTGGTCGGCCGGGTTCAGCCCGACATGCCGTAGACCTGGCCGCCGGTGGCGAGCAGCACCTGGCCGGTGATCCAGTCGCTCCACGGCGTGCAGAGCAGGAAGACCGCGCCCGCGGCCTCCTGCGGCGAGGCCACCCGGCCGGACGGGATCGACTGTGCCGCCACGGTCATCACCTTCTCGGACAGGCCGAGCCGGACGTCGCCGCCGGGCAGGTGCAGCACGTTGTCCGCATCGCGCGGGCGGGTCAGCCGGGTGTCGACCGAACCGAACCCGACGGCGTTGACGTTCACCAGGTGCGGGCCCCACTCCTTGGCCAGGCTCTTGGTCAGCCCCACCACTGCGGCCTTCGCCGCGGCGTAGTTCGCCTGGTAGGCGCTGCCCATCAGCGCGATCGAGGTGATCGAGACGACCTTGCGGAACACCTCCCGGCCGGCGGCGCGGTCCCGCTCGGCGGCCGCGATCAGGTGCGGCCCGGCGGCGCGGAGCACGGCGAACGGTGCGGTGACATGGATGTCGAGCATCGCCTGCCAGGCCTCGTCCGACATCTCCACCAGCCGGGCGTTCAGGTTGTAGCCGGCGTTGTTCACCACGATGTCCAGCTCGCCGGCGCCGAGGTCCACCGCGGCAGCGACGATCTCGGCCGGGTGGCCGGGTGCGGTGAGGTCACCGGCGAGGACCGCGGTGGACCCGGCCGGCAGCGCTGCGGCGGTGGCGGCCAGGCCGTCGGCGTCCACATCGGCGAGCAGCACCCGGGCGCCGTGTGCGGTGAGCAGGCCGGCGGTGGCGGCGCCGATGCCGTGGGCGGCACCGGTGACCAGCGCGGTCCGGCCGGCCAGCAGATCCGATCCGGCCGAGATCACCCCGGGGCCCGTGCGTCCGTCGTGGATCGATTCCTGGTGCTGCTCGCCGGTCGTCACGGGCGGTCGTCCTCTCCTCGGGCGCTCGCCCGATGATGGTCCGCCGCGGGGTGGTGGCGAGCCTCGGCGGCCGCACCCGTTGTCGAACAGTCCAACGGCCGCGTGCGCCGGTGCCCGGCGAGCTCCCGCGGGGCGTGAGGATGACCGGACAGCCGGACGGGGCGGTGAGGGGCGGTGAGGCGAGGTGGTCGTGGAGTTCGAATGGAGTGCCGAGCAGCTGGAGCTGCGCAGCACCGTGCGTGCGTTGCTGGACCGGCACGCGCCGGTGGCCGCGGCCCGGCGGCTGGCCGAGCACGGGCAGCGGCAGGACCCGGAGCTGTGGCGCGCGCTGGCGGAATCGGGTCTGACCGCTCTGGCGGTGCCCGAGGAGTACGGCGGCGCCGCCGGGCCCGACGGGGCCGGTGCGGTCGAGCTGTGCATCGTGGCCGAGGAGATGGGACGCCGGCTCACCGGCGGGCCCTACCTGTCCACCGCGGTGCTGGCGACTGCCGCCCTGCGCACCGCCGGCGACGACGACTGCAACGCCGAACACCTCCCGGCGATCGCCGACGGGACGTCGACCGCGACCCTGGCCGTGCGCACCGGCGGTACTCCCGCCCGGGTCCGCGACGGCCGGGTCACCGGCGACTGGACCGGCGTGCCGGACGGGGCGGATGCCGATCTGCTGCTGCTCGTCGCCGCCGAGCCGGACGGTGGCCCGTCGCTGTTCGCGGTGCGCCGGGACAACCCGGGGGTGACCACGTCCGCGCTCGAGGTGCTCGACGGCACCAAAGGTCTCGCTACCGTCACGCTCACCGACGTGCCGGCGCAGCGGGTCGGGACACCGGGATCGGCCGGGGCGGTGCTGGACGCGGTGGCCGTGACGGCGGCGCTGTTCCTCGCCGCCGAGCAGGCCGGTGCCTGCGCGCAGGTGGTGCAGGTGACCGCGGAGTACGCCCGCACCCGGCGCCAGTTCGGCCGGGCCGTCGGTCAGTTCCAGGGGGTCAAGCACCGGCTGGCCGACATGTCCGTGCGCAGCGAGAACGCCGTGTCCGCCGCGTTCCACGCCGCCTGGCAGCCACCCGGGAGCCCGGAACAGCGCACCGGTGCCGCGGTCGCCGCACGCTACGCCACCGTGGCCTTCTCCCAGCTCTCGCGGGACATGATCCAGCTGCACGGCGGCATCGGGTTCACCTGGGAGCACGACGCGCACCTGTACCTGCGCCGCGCCCGGGCCGACCAGCAGTTGCTGGCGGTGTACGGGCCGCCGGTGTCCGTGCTGGAGGACGCGATGCTGGTGGAGGCCGGGGCATGACGACAACAGCGACGCCGGTGACCTCACCCGGCACGGTCCCGACCGCCGCACAGGTCCGGGAGTTCGTGGAAGCGCACCTTCCCGACGAGTGGCGACGCACCCTCGACGCAGGCGATGCCGCCGCGCTCGAGCGGCTGCGGCTGGACCCGGAGCACGGGCGCGCCTGGTACGAGGTGCTCGGCCGGGCCGGGCTCGCCACCCCCACCTGGCCGGCGGAGTACCACGGGCTCGGCCTGACGCCGGCCGATGCCGCCGGGATTCGCGCCGCACTGGCCGATCTCGGGGTCGGCCGGCCGGCGGCCGACGAGGTCGGGATCGACATGGGCGGGCCGACGGTGCTCGAGTGGGGCACCGACGAGCAGAAGGCCCGCTGGCTGCCGCCGCTGGCACGGGGCGCGCAGCGCTGGTGCCAGCTGTTCAGCGAACCGGGTGCCGGGTCCGATCTGGCATCGCTGGCCACCCGGGCGGTGCCGCAGCCCGACGGCGGGTGGCTGGTCACCGGGCAGAAGGTGTGGAACTCCTACGCCCACATCGCCGATCTCGGGATGCTGCTGGCCCGCACCGATCCCGGCCGGCCCAAGCACCACGGCATCAGCTTCTTCGTCGTCGACATGCACGCCCCCGGCGTCGAGGTGCGGCCGCTGCGGCAGATCACCGGCGACAGCGAGTTCAACGAGGTGTTCCTCACCGACGTGCGGCTGCCACCGGACGCCCTGCTCGGGCCGCTGCACGCCGGCTGGCGGGTCGCCATCTCCACCCTGATGTCCGAGCGCAGCAGCATCTCCGGTCGCCCCTCCATCGGACCGGGCCGGGCGACCCGGTTGGTCCGGCGGGCGCTGGCCACCGGGGCCTGGCAGGACCCGCTGCTGCGGGACCGGCTGGTGCAGCTGTTCGTCGAGGAGCGTGCCCTGCAGACCACCACCATCCGGGCCTCCGTCGAACTCGCCCACCAGCTGCCCGGCGCCGAGGGTTCCGTCCGCAAACTGCGCAATGCCGAGCTGGACGAGACCGCCGGGCTGCTCGCCGCCGACATCGACCCGGACGCGGTCACCGCCTGGGACCCGTCCGGGCCGCGGCCGTCCGCCGTCGACGACTTCCTGCAGATGAAGAAGATCAGCATCGCCGGCGGCACCTCGGAGATCCAGCGCACCATCATCGGCGAGCGGATGCTCGGCCTGCCCAAGGATCCCGATCCGGACCGGGACCTGCCCTTCGACGCCAGGACGGTCCGATGAGCACCGCGCACCCGGCCCCTGCGACCGCACACCCCGAGATCCTCGACAGGATGCGGGACTTCATCGACGGCGCGGTGATCCCGGCGGAGCCGGTGCTGCGGGCCGGTGGACCGGAGTCGGCGGAGGTGATGACCGGCCTGCGCGCGCAGGCCAAGGAACGCGGACTCTGGGCGTTGGGTCACCCGGCCGAGATCGGCGGCGGCGGACTGCCCTTCCTGGACTACGCGCTGGTCAACGAGATCATCGGGCGCAGCTGGTACGGCCAGGCGGCGACCGGCACGATCTCCACCCAGGACTCGATCATGCTGCACCTGGACGGCACCGCGGAGCAGAAGCGGCGCTGGCTGGCACCGATGGTGACCGGCGACGTGCTGCCCTCTGTCGCGATGACCGAGCCCGAGGTCGCCGGCTCCGACCCGACGCTGATCCGCAGCACCGGCGAGCTCGTCGACGGCGAGTGGGTCGTCAACGCGCACAAGTGGTTCACCACCGGCGCCAGCCGGGCCGGTTTCACCACGGTGTTCGTCCGCACGGAGGGGCCGGAAGCGGCGCCGCACCGGGCGATCTCGGCGATCCTGGTGCCGATGGACACCCCAGGGGTGCGCATCGACCGGGTGCTGCACACCATGGGCAGCACCGCTGGCGACCACTGCGAGATCTCGATGACCGACGTGCGGGTGCCGGCCGACAGCCTGGTCGGCGCCCGCGGCGAGGGGTTCGTCGTCGGGCAGCGCAGGCTCGGGCCGGGCCGGATCTTCCACGCGATGCGCTGGCTGGGCCAGGCGCAGCGCGCCTTCGAGTTGATGTGCGAGCGGGCGAACCAGCGGTTCGCGCACGGCTCGCTGCTGTCGGAGAAGGGCCAGATCCAGCGCATGGTCGCCGATTCCGCCGCCGAGATCCAGGCGGCCCGGCTGCTGACCCTGGACGCCGGGCGGGCCTACGACCTGGACGGCCGCGCCACCGTGCAGATCAGCCTGGTGAAGTTCTGGGGCGCGAAGGTGTTGCACGACGTGGTGGACCGGGCCATCCAGGTGTTCGGGGCGATGGGGGTCACCGAGGACACCCCGCTCGAGCAGATGTACCGGGAGGCGCGGTACGCGCGCATCTACGACGGCCCGGACGAGGTGCACCGGATGGTGGTGGCGCGCCGGCTGCTGGCCGACCCGTCGCGGGTGCCCTGGCGATGACCGCACCGCCGGAGATCCGGGTCGACGAGGAGACGGCCCGCAAGGTGCTGCTGCTGGCCGGTCTCGCGGACGAGGACGACCGGGTCGGGGTGCGCCGGCTGACCGCGGGGGCGTCCCGGGCGATGTTCCTGCTGCAGGTCCGGCCGGAGCACGCGCCGCCGGACGGCCCGGCCGACCGGTACGTGCTGCGGCTGCAGGGCGACACCCTCGGCGCCGCCCACGGTCTGCGGCTGGAGGCCGGTCTGCTGGAGCTGGCCCGGTCGGCCGGGGTGCCGGCCCCGCGGGTGCGCACGGTGCAGGACGACGGGGCGCTGCTCGGCCTGCCGTACCTGCTGATGGACCACGTCGCCGGCGACACGCTGCCCAAGCGCATCCTGTCCGCGCCGGGGCTGGCCGCCGCCCGCGGCGTGCTGCCGGCCCAGCTGGGGGTGGCCCTCGGCGCCCTGCACGGGGTCCCGGTGGAGTCCACGGTCGCCCGGCTGGACGGGCTCGCCGTCGGCGCCGACGAGATCGCCGTCTGGCGCGACATCCTCGATTCCTACGACCAGCCGCACCCGGCCTTCGAGCTGGGCATGCGCTGGTTGGAGGAGCACCGGCCCGCGCCGCTGCCGCCGGTGCTGCTGCACGGCGACTTCCGGGTCGGCAACATCATCGTCGACCCGTCGGGTCTGGCCGCCGTGCTCGATTGGGAGCTGGCCCACATCGGCGATCCGCGTGAGGATCTCGGCTGGCTGTGCGCGCCGAGCTGGCGGTTCGGCAGCCCGCTGCCGGTCGGCGGGGTGGGTGACTACGAGCAGCTGCTCACCCCGTACCGGGAGGCCACCGGGCTGGACGTCACCGCGCCGGACCTGCACTGGTTCGAGGTGCTCGGCACCCTGCGCTGGGGCGTGCTCTGCGTCGGCCAGACCATGCGGCACCTGCGGTCCACCACCCGCTCGGTGGAGCTGGCGGCACTGGGCCGCCGGGTGTGCGAGATCGAGTGGGACCTGTTGGAGGCCATCACATGAGCACTGCCGACACCGGACCGGAACCGGCCCGCGCACCCAACGACGTGCCGTCGGCCGGTGATCTGCTGGAGGCGGTCCAGGAGTTCCTCACCGGCACCCTGCTGCCCGCGGCCGGCGACGACACCCGTTTCTACATCAGGGTGTCGGCGAACGTGCTCGACGTCGTCCGGCGCGAGTTGGCCGGAGCGGACGAGCGCAGTGCCCGGCACGCGCGGGCGCTGGCCGGGCTCGGGGTGGCGGACGAGCGGGAGCTGGCCGCGGCCATCCGCAGCGGCGCCCTCGCGTACGACGACCCGGCCGTGCGGGCGGTGGTCACCGCCACCGTGCGGGAGAAGCTGCTGGTGGCCAAGCCCGGCCACCCGGGTGCGGGCCTGCCGTCCTGAGGGCGGCCCCGCAGTCCTGGGGAGAACTGACAGCGTCCGCGGCTCAGGGACTGTCGTGCCGGGCCTCGACGCCGTGCGCCCGCGCGTCCCACACCCGGTCGGTCAGCCCGGCGGCGCGCAGCTCGCCCTTCTGCACCTTGGCCGTCGGGGTCCGCGGCAGTTCGTCGTACACCTCGATGTAGCGCGGCACCATGAAGTACGGCAACCGACGGCGCAGCTCGGCGTGCAGGCTCTCCGCGGTCCACTCCGATCCCGGGGTGCCGGCGTCCGGCGCGGCGAGTTCGACGCAGGCCAGCACCTCCTGCTCGTAGTCGGCGCTGCGCACCCCGACCACGCCGACGCCGCTGATCCCGGGGATGCGCAGGATCTCCGACTCGACCTCGACCGAGGAGATGTTCTCGCCACGCCGCCGGATCACGTCCGAGCTGCGGTCCACGAAGAAGAACTGGCCGGTGGCGTCCTGCCGGACCATGTCCCCGAGGTGGAGCCAGAGTCCGCGCCACTTCTGCAGTGTCGCGTCCGGGGCGTGGTGGTAGGCGATCATCACCGAGTGCGGCATCCGCGGCCGGATCGCCAGCTCGCCGACCTCGCCCGGCGCCACCTCGATGTCGTCGGCGTCGACCACCCGTGCCTCGAAGTCGTCCCGGATCCAGCCGCACCCGCCCGGCACCGTCTGCCCGTACTGCGCCACCACCGGGGCGGAGGACTCGGTCTGGCCGAGCCCACAGGCGATCTCGACCCCGAACCGGGCCCGGAAGGCCGCCTCCTCCTTGATCACCGGCGCCATCAGCACCTTGCGCAGCGTGGTGTCCGCATCGTCCGGGCGCACCGGCTGCGCCAGCAGGAAGGTCACCATGGACGCCATCATCGTCACCTGGGTGGCGCAGAACCGGCGCACCTCGTCCAGGAAGCCGGAGGCGCTGAACCGCTCGACCAGGGCGCAGCTGCCACCCACCATCAGCGGTGCCAGCACCCCCGTCCACTGGCCGGCGATGTGGAACTGGGGCAGCGGCTCCAGCACCACGTCGTCGCCGTCCACCAGCGGCCAGTGGTGCGGATCGACGTAGCTGAACGGCAGCCCGTGCGGCTGCAGCACCCCCTTCGACGGGCCGGTGGTCCCGGAGGTGTACATGATCGCGTAGGGGTCCCAGGGCCGCACCGGATCGTCGGCGTCGGCGGGCTCGGCGGCATCGGACACCAGCAAGGACGTCTCGAAGTCCAGGACCTCGAACCGGCTGTGCCGCAGTGCCTCCGGGGCCGCGCCGCGGACCACCACCCGGCGCAGCGCCGGGATCTCCGCCTCGATGTCCAGCAGCCGGGTGGCGTACCGGTCCTCGATCACGATGGTGTCGGCGTCGGAGTTGTTCACCACGTGGGCCAGCAACGAACCGCGGTAGGCGGTGTTCACCTGCGCCTGCACCCGGCCGAAGCAGGCGGCGCCGAGCCAGGTCAGCACGTGGTCGAGGTGGTTGTCCATCATCAGCAGGCAGGTCTGCCGGCGGGCGATCCCCAGGGCGGCCAGCGCGGCGCCACGGGCCCGGGCGGCGTCCCGCAGCCCGGCATAGGTCAGCGTGGTGACCGCGTCGCGCAGTGCCGGCCGGTCCGCCCAGGCCCGGGCGCCGTCGTCCAGCAGGGCCGGCACCGTCCGGCGTTCCATCGGGATCTGCGGAGCCCTGGGCAACACGCTCATGACCGGCAGGCTCGTCCCGGTCCGGAGCTGCCGCAACACCGTTGTCGTGGGGTGTTTGTGGGGGCGCACAGAGCGGCTGCGGGTCTCCGGTGCCGCGGCGGGCGGAAGTCCCTAGCGTCACCAGCACGTCGCTGCCGTGGGTGAGCCGTCCGAGGGCCGGTGTCCGGTGTCCGCAGCGTCGTGCGCCATCGATCGGTCCGCCCTCGTGCCGATCGGCACCGGTCCCACCGGTGCCCGCCGGCCCCGGCCGCGCGGCCGAGAACTGATGCAACAGGACAGAGCGGTCCGGCACAACAGGGCAGGCGAGGAAGCGGCCCGGGAAAGAGACTCGAGATGCGGAAACGGTCGACGGCAACGGTGGCGGCGATCCTGACGGTGGGCGCGCTGGTCGCGGCCGGCTGCGGCTCCTCGGAGACGCCGTCCGGCGGTGGCACCGGCAGCGGCTCCGGTGGCCTCCCGGCCACCATCACCATCGGCGCCCCGCTGGACACCTCCGGCAGCGTCGGCGTGGCCGTGGTGGGCAGCGACGAGCAGAAGGGCGAGGAACTCGCCGTCGAGGAGATCAACAGCAGCGGCTTCCTCGGCAGCACGAAGATCGACCTGCGGGTGGTGGACACCCAGGCCGCGAAGGAACTCGCGGTGCAGGCGATCATCTCGATGACCAAGCAGGACCCCGTGGACGCCATCGTCGGGTTCACCCTGTCACCGTCGTTCCTGGCGGCCGGCCCGAACGCGCAGGCCGCCGGCATGCCGACGCTCGCGGTCGGGCTGTCCGGCGACGGCGTCACCGAGGTCGGCGACTACATCTTCCGCACCTACCCGGCGCTGTCCGAGCTGTACGCGAAGACCGATCCGGAGATCCTGAAGGCGCTGGGCGCCAAGAAGATCGCGTACCTGCACACCAGCGACAGCAGCAACATCGTCGGTCAGTACGAGTTCCGCAAGAAGGCGAACGAGGCGGCCGGCTACGAGACGGTGGCGGACGAGACGGTCACCTCGGACGCGATCTCGTACCAGGCGCAGCTGACGACGATCAAGAACGCGAACCCGGACGTGCTGTTCGTGAACATCAACGGCGGGCAGGACCCGACCTTCCTGGCCCAGTACGAGCAGGCCGGGCTGAACCTGCAGATGATGACCGACCTCGGCTTCCAGAACCCCGAGGTGGTCAAGCTGCCGGCCGCCCAGTGCGCGATCTTCGCCACCACCTGGGACGTCTCGTCCACGGCCGGGAAGAACAAGCAGTTCGTCGATGCGTGGACGAAGAAGTACGGCACCCCGCCGAGCCAGTACGCGGCGTGGGGCTACGAGGGCATCTACCTGATGGCGACCGCCTTCAAGAACGCCGGCACCACCGACAAGGCCGCCGTGCGCGACGCGCTCGCGAACCTGAAGGGCTTCGAGGGCGTGCTCGGCACGTACGACATGAACGAGAAGCGGACACCGAGCCAGGGCGGCATCCTGCTGCAGATCCAGGGCGGCAAGACCGTGGCGTGGACGCCGGAGACGAAGTGCGCGCTCTGATGTCACCCTCCAGCGCGGTTCACCGCGATGCCGGCCGGGTCGGGCGCGTCCGGTGAACGGGTTCCTGCAGCAGCTCGTCAACGGCATCGCCCTGGGCAGCGTCTACGCGCTGCTGGCGCTGGGCGTGACGCTGGTCTGGGGCGTCCTCAACGTGCTGAACTTCGCCCACGCGCAGTTCATCACCTGGGGTGCGTTCGGGGCCTGGTTCGCGCTGCAGCAGGGCCTGCCCGGCATCCTCGCCGTGGTGGTCGGGGTCGCCGTCGGCGCGCTGCTCGCGGTGCTGCTGCAGCTGACGGTGATCTCGGCCCTGCAACGGCGCGCCTCCAGCGATGAGTTCTCCTACGTGGTGGTCACCATCGGCACCGGCCTCGTGCTGGAGACGGTGGTCAAGACGCTGTCCGACTCGCAGATCAAGGCATTCCCGGTGGATGCCCTGCCCTCCGGCAGCATCTCGCTCGGCCCGGTCGACCTGCCGAACCTGCAGCTGGTGGTCCTCGGCACCACCGTGGTGATCATGGTGCTGCTGGCGGTGTGGCTTCGCCGCACCCGGCTGGGCCGGGAACTGCGGGCGGTGGCCTACTCCCGGGAGATCTCCTCGTTGCTCGGGGTGAACACGCAGAAGGTGTTCGTCACCGCGTTCGCGGTGTCCGGCGCGCTGGCCGCGCTGGCCGGCACCTTCGTGGCGGCGCAGACCGCGACCGTCTCGTACTCCAGCGGCGGCGTGCTGCTCACCCTCACCTTCGCGGCCGTCGTCGTCGGCGGCATGGGCTCGATACCGGGCGCGCTGGCCGGCGGCCTGCTGCTCGGGCTCGGCCAGGTGCTGCTCGGCAGCTACGTCAGCTCCGCCCTCGGCGACGGCTTCGCCTTCGTGCTGATGGCGATCGTGCTGATCGCCCGGCCGACCGGGCTCTTCGGACAACAGGTGGTGGCCCGTGCTTGAGTGGTTCTCCCGCAACGAGTTCTTCATCGACATCACGCTGATCTCCACGCTGCTGGTGATGAGCTTCTTCGTGGTCTTCCAGGCCGGCATCTTCTGCCTCGGCTCGGTCGGCTTCATGGCGGTCGGTGCCTACACCTCGGCCCTGCTCACCATGCACACCGGTATGCCGGTGCTGCTCGGGGTGATCTGCGGGGCGCTGGCCGGTGCGCTGACCGGGTTCGTGTTCGGGCTGATGGTGCTCAGACTCGAGGGGATCTACCTCGCGCTGGCCACCTTCGCGCTGGCCGAGGCGATCATCGTGCTGATCGAGACCGTCGGCTTCACCGGCGGTGTCGAGGGTCTGGTGGGCTACCCGACCGAGGTCACCACCTGGTACGTCATCCCGGCGCTGGTGCTGATGGGCGTGGTGCTGCAGCTGGTGCAGCGCTCGCACAACGGCCGGGCGATCCACGCGCTGCGGGTGGACCCGGTGATCGCCCGTGGGCTGGGCATCCGGGTCCGCGCCTTCAAGCTGATGGCGCTGGCCGGGGCCGGCGTGCTGGCCGGGCTGGCCGGCGCGCTCAACGCGCACGAGGTCGGGGTGATCAGCCCGGACCAGTACAACTTCACCATCCTGGTGCTGGCCCTCACCTATGCCGTCGTCGGCGGTGTCACCCACTTCTCCGGCGCGCTCATCGCCGCGCTCGTCTTCGGCCTGTTCCACGAGCTGCTCCGCGGTGCCGGGACCACCGCCGAGAACATCGGCTACGGCATCGTTCTGGTGCTGCTGATGCTCATCGCGCCGCGCGGCCTGGGCGATCCACGGCTGGCCCGGCTGCTGCGCCGGATCCTGCCCGGCGGGCGCCGGCGGGCCGTGCCGGCCTCCGCCACGTCCACCGACGCCGAGCTCGAGGACGCGCCCCGATGACCACCCGCACGCTGCTGGTCGAGGACGTCGGCAAGCACTTCCAGGGCGTCGCCGCACTCACCGACGTCTCCCTCGACGTCCGCCCGGGCGAGGTGCTCGGGCTGGTCGGGCCGAACGGCGCCGGCAAGACCACGCTGGTCAACGTGATCAGCGGGTACATGCCGCCGGCGAGCGGGCGGGTCCGGCTGGGCGAGGAGGTGCTGACCGGGCTGCGGATGGAGTCGGTGGCCCGGCGCGGCGTCGCCCGCACCTACCAGCATCTCCGGCTGATCGACGAGATGTCGGTGCTGGACAACGTCCTGGTCGGCCGGCACCAGCTGTTCCGGGTCAAACCGTGGCGCATCGGGGCCCGCCGTCGCGACGCCCGGGCGCAGGAGCAGGCCTGCCGGGAGCTGCTCGCCCGGCTGGAGCTGGACGCGGTCGCCGACCTGCCGGTGGAGAGCCTGTCCTACGGGATGCGCCGGCGGGTGGAGATCGCCCGGACCCTGGCGATGGAGCCCGAGGTGCTGCTGCTGGACGAGCCGACGGCCGGGATGACCCGGACCGATGCGCACGAGATCGGTGAGCTGGTCCGGCGGACCAGCCGGGAGGGGATCGCGGTGCTGCTGATCGAGCACAACGTCGGCCTGGTGACCGCGGTCTGCGACCGGATCGCCGTGCTGGACTGGGGCAAGGTGGTGCGAATCGGCACCCCGGACGAGGTCTGGTCCGATCCCGCGGTGCGGGCGGCCTATCTGGGCGCCGAGACCTCCGACGCCGCCGAGGATCCCGCGGAGGTGCAGCCGTGACCGCCCCGGTGCTCGAGGTGCGGGACCTGACCGTGCGGTACGGGCACGTCACGGCGCTGGAGGACGTCTCGCTGACCGTCGGCACCGGTGAGGTGGTCGCGGTGGTCGGCCCGAACGGCGCCGGCAAGACCACGCTGCTGCGCACCATGTCCGGCCTGGTGAAGCCCGCGTCGGGCGGGATCTCCATCGCTGGGCGGGATGTCGTCGGGCTGCCGGCCTACCGGGTGGCCCGGGCCGGACTGGCGCACGTGCCGGAGGGGCGCGGCACCGTCGCACCCCTGACGGTCGAGGACAACCTGCGCCTCGGCGCACTCTCGGAGAACACCCGGGAGACCGACCGCCGGATCGCCGGGATGTACGAGGTCTTCCCCGCGCTGGGCCGGCTGAAGCGGCGCCGGGCCGGGCTGCTGTCCGGCGGTGAGCAGCAGATGCTGGTGGTCGCCAGGGGTCTCATGTCGCAGCCGAGCCTGCTGGCGATCGACGAGCCGTCCATGGGGCTCGCGCCGATCATGGTGCGGGAGCTGGTCGGTATGCTGCGCCGGGCGGCCGAGACGGGTGTCGGGGTGCTGATCGTCGAGCAGAACCTGGCGCTGGCCACCCAACTCGCGGACCGGGCACTGATCCTGGTGCGTGGCACCGTCCGGGCCTCCGGCAGCCGCGGCGAGCTGCCCGCCGACCTGCTCGAGGAGTTCCTGGCATGAGCGGTGACAGCGGGCGGTACCCGTGCTGACCCACCGGCAGATGCTGGACCGGGGTGCGGTGAGCTACGGACCGCGGACCGCCCTGGTCGACGCCTCCGGCCGGCGCATCACCTACACCGACCTGGACCGGATGACCGATGCGCTGGCCGCGGGGCTGCTCGGCGCAGGCGCCCGGCCCGGGGAGACGAGCGTCTGGCTGAGCGGCAACTGCCTGGAGTACCTGATCGCCTACTTCGCGACGGCCAAGGCGGGGCTGGCGTTCTCGCCGCTGAACTACTGGCTGCGGCCGGCCGAGCTGGAGGGCCTGGTCGACCTGGTGGCGCCGTCGGTGGTGTTCGCCGGCCGGGAGTGGACCGACGTGCTGGACGCGATGCCGGCGGTCGGCGCAGCCCGCTCCCGGGTGGTGCTCGGCGGCGCCGCGACGGGCTGGACCGGCTGGGACGAGGTGCTCACCGGGCCCGGCTCCCTGGACGGGGTGCCGGACGACGAGAACGCGCTGCACGAGATCGTTTTCACCTCCGGCACCACCGGCGCCTCGAAGGGCGTGATGCGCAGCCAGCGCGGGCGGATCCTGGACTCGGTGTTCTCCGCCCTGGCCTTCGAGGTCCGGCGCAGTGAGAACCTGGTGTTCTGCGGGCCGCAGTTCCACATCGGCGGGGCGTCGGTGCCGAACCAGGTGCTGGTGCAGGGCGGCACCGCGACCATCGTGGCCTTCGAGCCGGAGGTGGTCGGTGCGGCCATCGCGGGCGGGGCCAGCTACATGATCGGTGTGCCCGCGCACTACCACCTGCTCTTCGACTCCGGGGTGCTGGAGAAGATCGACACCACCCGGATGCGCGGGTGCTACGTGGGGGGCAGTGTGGCGAGCAAGGCGCTCTTCGGCTCGATCTCGGACCACTTCCCCGCCGCGGACCTGGTGCAGGGCTACGGGTCCACCGAGTCCGGCCCGCACACGCTGGCGCTGCGCGGCCAGGATTTCCTCGACCACTACGGCACTCTCGGGCTGCCGGTACCGGGCACCGAGGTCCGGGTGGTGGACCCGGCGGAGGCCGCGCGCGAGCTGCCGGCCGGCGAGATCGGCGAGCTGCTGGTGCGGTCGGACTCGGTGATGTCCGGATACTTCCGGCGGGACGACCTGACGGCGGCGGTGCTGTCCGCCGACGGCTGGCTGCGCACCGGGGATCTGGTCAGCCGGGACGAGCAGGGCTTCTTCACCCTGGCCGGCCGGGCCAAGGAGATGATCATCAGCGGTGGGGAGAACGTGTACCCCAAGGAGGTCGAGGACGTGCTGAGCGAGCACCCGGCGGTGGCCGAGGTCGCGGTGATCGGCATCCCCGACCCGGTCTACGAGGAGCGGGTGCTGGCGCTGGTGCGCCGGTCCGGCGACGCCACCGGCACCACCGGCGAGGAGCTCCGGCAGTTCGTCCGAGCCAGGTTGGCCGGCTTCAAGACACCGAAGGACGTGCACTTCGTGGACGACTTCCCGCGGACCGGGATGGGCAAGATCGCCAAGGGCGAGCTGGCGCAGCAGTACGGGACGGTGTTCGATGCCTGAGAACGGGACTCCTGCGCCGACTGTCCAACTGGCCGGGCCGGACGAGGCCGGGGTCGCGGTGCTGTCCTTCGACACCGGTCGGCCGGCGAACTCGATGACCCGGGCCGCGGTGGACGCGCTGGGCGCTGCGGTGCACGAGGTGTCCCGGATCGACGGCGTGCGGGTGCTGGTGATCCGAGGCCGGGACGAGGTGTTCAGCGGGGGAGCGGATCTCGGCATGCTGGCCGGGATCTCCGAGCCGGACTACGTCGGCTACATCGACGCCGAGTTCGCGCTCTTCGACGCGGTCGAGGCGCTGCCGTTCGTCACCGTCGCCTCCGTCGCCGGGGCCTGCCTGGGCAATGCCGCCGAGCTGGCGCTGGCCTGCGACCTGCGGATCGCCGGGGACGACGCCCGGTTCGGCCTGCCGGAGACGCGGATCGGCTTCCAGGGGCCGATGGGCCGGGCGATCCGCTACGTCGGGCTGGGTGTGGCGAAGTACCTGCTGTTCACCGGCGAGGTGCTGTCCGCGGCCGGTGCCCGGGAGCTGGGCCTGGTCACCTGGGACGTGCCGGCCGTCGACCTGGCCACCGAGACCGCGCGCCGGGCAGCGGAACTCGCCGCGCTGCCACCGGTGGCGCTGCTGGAGACCAAGCGCAACCTGGCGGCGGCGTTCCCGGCAGTGGCGCAGTGGACGGATGCCGAGAAGCGCTCGTCGCTGACCACCTTCCGGACCGCCGACGCGCGGGAGGGCCGGCAGGCCTTCCTGGACCGCAGGGCACCGGTGTTCCGTGGTCGCTGAACCGGTGGTCGGGGCGCCCGATGCCGTGGCCGACCTGCACGAGCGCGCCGCGCGGATCCGCGACGGGATGGGCGGCGCGGCGAAGGTGGCCGCGCTGGCGGCGGCCGGGCGGCTGACCGCGCGGCAGCGGATCGACGGCCTGCTGGACGACGGGACCTTCGACGAGATCGGCACCTTCGCCCACTCGGCGCGCCCGGAGGACGCGGCGTCGACCCCGGGCGACGGGAAGATCGGCGGCTTCGGGCGGGTCGACGGGCGACCGGTGACCGTGGTCGCCGACGACATCACCGTGAAGCGGGCCAGCACCTCGGCGGTCGGGGCCCGCAAGATGCGCCGGCTGTTCGAGACCGCGGTGCGGGACGGGTTGCCGTTCGTGTTCTTCGGCGAGACCGGCGGAGCACGGATCCCGGACATGATGGGGTCGGCCGGGTTCGGCGCGATCGGACCGCTGCTCTACCCGTCCGGACGGGCCCGCAGCGTGCCGATGGCCACCGTGATCGTCGGCGAGTCCTTCGGCGCCTCCTCGTTCCTGGCCGGGGTCAGCGACCTGGTGGTGCAGGTGCGCGGCAGTGCACTGGCGGTCAGCTCGCCGAAGGTGATCGAGGTGGCCACCGGCGAGCGGATCACCATGGAGGAACTGGGCGGGGTGGACGTGCACGCCCGCACCACCGGCCAGATCGACCTGGTTGCCGAGGACGAGCAGCAGAGCTGGGACCAGGTGCGCCGCTTCCTGTCCTACCTGCCGTCCAACGCGCAGCAGCCGCCGCCGGTGCTGCCGGCCGTGGCGCCGGAGGATCTGGGTCCGCTGACCTCGCTGGTGCCGGCCGAGCGCCGCCGCGCCTACGACGCCCGGCGGCTGGTCCGCGGCATTGTCGACGCCGGATCACTGATGGAGCTGCAGCCGCAGTTCGCCCGCAGCCTGGTCACCGGGCTGGCCCGGATCGGCGGGCACCCGGTCGGCGTGCTGGCCAGCCAGCCGCTGCACCAGGCGGGCGTGCTGGCCCCGCAGACCTGCGACAAGGCGACCCGGCTGATCCTGCTGTGCGACGCGTTCGGCCTGCCGCTGGTGTTCCTGCACGACACCCCCGGCTTCGTGATCGGCCGGCAGGCCGAGCACCAGCGGCTCATCGCCAAGGCGATGCTGCTGCAGCAGGCCGTGCTGATGGCCGGCGTGCCGAGACTGTCGGTGATCGTGCGGAAGTCGTTCGGGCTGGCCGATCACGTGATGAGCGGGTTGGGCACCGGGGCGGACCTGCTGGTGGCCTGGCCCGGCGCCGAGATCAGTTTCATGGACCCGCTCGCGGCGGCCAACGTGCTCACCCCGGACGGCGCGGGTCCGGCCGCCGAGCGGGTGGACGCCGGCACGGTCGGCGCGGTCACCTACGACACCGGGCCCTACCCGGCCGCGGCCGGGATGCACCTGGACGAGGTGATCGACCCGGAGCGCACCCGGGAGGTGCTGCTGTGTGCCATCGAGCGGTACCGGTTGCGGCCCTTCGCCTCCGGCGCGGACCGGCCGCTCGCCCGGTGGCCCCTTGCATGGTGAGGCCCGCCTCCGGTGCCCACCCGCGCCGGGTGTTCGCGGTGCTGGCGATCGGCGTGATCGGGTTCGGCGTGCTGCAGTCGCTGGTGCTGCCGATCCTGCCGACGGTGCAGCACCACTTCGGCACCAGCCAGCACGACGTCACCTGGGTGCTCACCGCCTACCTGCTCAGCGCCTCGGTGGCCACCCCGATCCTGGGCCGGATCGGCGACACCTTCGGTAAGGAGAAGGTGCTGGTCCTCACCCTGGCCGTGCTGGCGATCGGCTGTGTGCTCGCGGCGGTCGCGCCGTCCCTCGGCTTCCTCATCGCGGCCCGCGCGGTGCAGGGCATCGGCGGCGGCGTGCTGCCGCTCAGCTTCGGGATCATCCGGGACGAATTCCCGCCGGCCGGGGTGGCCGGCGCCATCGGCGCGGTGTCCGGCCTGCTCGCCTTCGGCGGTGGGCTGGGTGCGGTGGTGGCCGGGCCGATCGTCGACTGGCTCGACTTCCGGTGGCTCTTCTGGTTCTCCGCGATCGCGGTGGCGCCGGCGGCGCTGTTGGTGGCGCTGGTGGTGCCGGCGTCGCCGGTCCGGCTGCGCAGCCGGATCAACGTACCGGCGGCGCTGCTGCTGTCCGCAGGGCTGACCGCGCTGCTGCTCGGCGTCAGCCAGGGCCCGGTGTGGGACTGGGCGCCGCTGCCGGTGATCTCGTTGTTCGCCGCGGCCGCGCTGCTGCTCGCCGGCTGGGTGCGGGTGGAGCTGCGGTCCACTCACCCGCTGATCGACATGCGGATGCTGCGCCGTCCCGCGGTGCGCACCACCAACCTGGCCGCGGTGTTCTTCGGCGCCGGGCAGTTCACCGTCGTCGGCTTCCTGCCCACCTATGTGCAGACCCCGGTCTCCGCCGGTTACGGCTTCGGCTCCTCGCTGACCGAGTCGAGCCTGTTCCTGCTGCCGCAGACACTGTGCATGGCGCTCTTCGGGGTGCTGTCCGGCCTGATCGGCCGGCGGATCGGCGCGAAGGGATCGTTGCTGTCCGGCCTGGTGCTCACCGTGGTGGCCTACGTCGGGTTCGCCTGGTTCTCCACCGAGAAGTGGGAGATCCTGGTCGGTTCCGCGGTGCTCGGCGCCGGGATGGGACTGTCGGTGGCGGCGATGGCGACGATCGTCGTCGGTGCCGTACCGCCGGAGCAGACCGGTGTGGCCAGTGGGATGTCGGCCAACATGCGCACCGTCGGCGGCTGTGTCGGTGCCGCGGTGATGTCCACCGTGGTGGCCGGCGACCCGCAGCTGCTGGTGCCGTCGGCCGGCGACTGGCGCAACGGCTTCCTGTTCCTGGCCGGCTGCGCGGTGGTGGCACTGGTCGCGGCGGTGACCGTGCCGGTGCGCCGGGCCGGGGCGGTGACGGTGACTGTGACGGCGCGGACCGATGATCCGGTGAGAACTGCTGAGAGGACAACACGATGACCGAGGCAACCCCGTTGACCGGACGATCGGTGCTGGTGACCGGCGCGTCCCGCGGGCTGGGGCGCGGCTTCGCGGTCGCGCTGGCCGCCGCCGGCGCCGACCTGGTGCTGAACGGGCGCGACCCGGAGGCGCTGGAGGATCTTGCACGCGAGCTGCGCGGACGTGGATCCCGGGTCGTCACGGTGTCCGGGTCGGTGGCCGAGGAGGACGTCGCGCGCCGCGCGGTGGCCGCTGCCGTCGAGGAGTTCGGCGGGCTGGACGTGCTGGTCAACAATGCCGGGATCACCCGGGACCGGTCGGCGCTGAAGATGAGCACCGCCGAGTTCGACGACGTGGTCGCGGTCAATCTCCGCGGCGCCTGGCTGTGCGGGACGGCGGCCATGGCGGCCATGCGGGGCGGCGACCGGCCCGGCGGGGTGATCCTGAACGTGGTGTCCGAGGTCGCCTTCTACGGTGCCTTCGGCCAGTCCAACTACGCCGCGGCAAAGGCGGGCCTGGTGGCCCTGACGCTGACCTGGGCGGTGGAGCTGGCCAAGCAGGGGATCCGGGTCAACGCTTTCTCGCCGGCCGCGCTCACCGACATGTCGCAGGTGGTGATGGACCGGGCGACCACGGCGGCGGCCGCGGCCGGTGAGGCCGCCCCTGTCCCGGCCGACCTGGGCATCGGCCTGGTCGAGGAGATCGCCCCGCTGGTGGTGCATCTGGTCTCCGACGCGTCGGCGGACCTGACCGGGCAGGTGTTCTCGTTCGACGGCCGGCACCTCGGCGTCTGGTCGCACCCGGAGACGACCTCGGTGGCGCACCGTCCGTCCGGCTGGACGGCGGACGGGGTCGCCGAGGCGTTCCGCAGTGGCGAGCTGGTCGCCCAGCGGACCCACCGGCCCTCCTGGGTGGAGTGACGCGGGGCCGGGTGAGACGGTCTGCGGTGGCTCAGCTCTCGTCGAGGGCGGCGGCGGCCGCCTCGGCCAGCGCGATCACCTGACGGCCCTGGGCGTCCACGTCGAAGCCGTCGTCGCCCATCTTCCCGGTGCGGTACCGGGCGTAGATCCCCTCGCAGATGCAGGTGAGCCGCCAGAGCGCGAACGCCCGGTACCACGGTGCGGCCGAGACGTCGTGCCCGGTGATCCGGGCGTAGGTGGCCGCGAGCTCGCTGCGGGTGCCGAAACCCGGTGCACCGGTGGGGGACTCGAAGACCTGCTGCTCACCCGGTTCGTACCAGGTGGCCAGCAGCCAGCCCAGGTCCGCCATGGTGTCGCCGAGGGTGGCCAGCTCCCAGTCCAGCACGGCGTTCACCGTGCCGGTGGGGGAGAGCAGCACGTTGCCGACCCGGTAGTCGCCGTGCACCAGGCCGGTGTACCGCTGCGGGGGAACGCTCGCGGCGAGCCGGTCGTGCACCTGCTCGACGAGCGGGATCTCCCGGGTGCGAGAGGCGTGGAACTGCCGTAGCCAGCGTCGCAGCTGCCGGCTGCTGTAGTCCTCCCGCCGGCCCAGGTCACCGAGACCGACGGCGTCCGGGTCGATCCCGTGCACGGCGGCCAGCACCCGGACCAGGTCCGCGGTGGCCGCCGGGCGGACGTCCGCCGGGAAGGCCGCACCGTCGGCGGCCGTGTTGAGCACCACCCCGGGCACCAGATCCATCACGTAGAACGGCGCACCGCCGAACACCGCCGGGTCCTCGCAGACCCCGCGGGCGGCCGGCACCGGCACATCGGTGCCGGCCAGTGCGGAGATGATCCGGTGCTCCCGGGCGACGTCGTGCGCGCTCTGCAGCAGCTCGCCCATCGGTGGCCGGCGCAGCACGTAGTCGTGCCCGGCCCCGTCGGAGATCTTGTAGGTGAGATTCGAACGCCCGCCGGCGATCAGCGTCAGTTCCGGTGTGCCGTCGAACGGCACGCCCCGGCCCTGCAGCCAGCCCAGCAGGCCGTCGGTGCCGGTGGGATCGGCCGTGGTGGTGCTGCTCATGCCGCACCCGGCCCGAGCGAGCGGATGACGTCGTTGCGGTCGCCGGACAGCACGGTGACCGCCAGCATCGGGCTGGTCACCCCGGCCGCGACGTACTCGTCGATCCCGGCCCGGATCTGCGCCGGGGTGCCGAGCAGGAACAGCTCGTCGACCACGGCGTCCGGGATGGCGGCGAGGGCGCCGCGCCGGTCACCGGCGGCCCACGCGGTCCACATCGGTTCCAGCGCCGGTCCGCGGCCCAGCCACCGGTGGAAGTCGGCGTAGACCGGCACGTTCAGGTAGGCGGCGATCTGCCGGCGGGCCGCGATGCGGGCCTGCTCCTGGTCGTCGGCCACGATCGCGAACAGCCGGGCGGCGATCTCGGCATCCGGATTGCTGTCCAGCACATGGTGTTTCACCGCGGCGACGTCACCGGCGGACAGCCAGTTCAGGATCACCCCGTCGGCCTCGGTACCGCCCAGCTCCAGCATCCGCCGGCGCAGCGCGGCCACCAGCAGCAGCGGCGGCCGGGCCGGGACCGTCTGCAGCCGGAAGCCGGTGATGTCGAAGCTGTCGGTGTGCAGGTCGACCTTGTCGCCGGACATCGCCGCGCGCAGGAAACGCACCACGTCCCGCACCCGGTGCCAGGGCCGCTGGAACGGTATGCCGTGCCACTGACCGACCATGATGTCGCTGGAACTGCCGATGCCGACCAGGGTCTCGCCGGTCGGATGGGACGAGACCAGGTCGGCCAGCCCGGCCGCCTGCATGGTCAGCAGTGCGGGGCTGCGGATGAACGCACCGGCGATGGCGGTGCCGTAGCGCAGACCCGGGTGCAGGGTGGCGGCCGCCACCAGCGGGGTGAAAGCGTCCGGGCCGGTGCCCTCGGCGCTCCAGATGTCGGTGAAGCCGGACGATGTCGCCGCCTCGACGATGCCGGCGAGCTCGCCGAGCGACTCACCGGCCAGCGGCACGGTGAGTCCGAGATGGGCGGTCACGAGGAGACTCCCGAGCTCGCCGCGACCGGATCGGACCGGAGCAGCCCGGCCAGCCCGGTGGAGATGAGCAGTTCCGCCTGGTCCAGGATGCGGCGCACCAGCACGGCCACCGGCGGCACGTCGTGCACCAGCCCCTGGGCCAGCCCGACGCTCCAGATCCCGCGCTCCGGGTCGCCCTCCTCGTAGACCAGCCGCCCGCGGGCACCGGCCACCAGCTCCCGGACGTCCTCGAAAGTGCCGCCCCGGCCCTCGATCCCGACCACCTCGTCGCTGACCGAGTTGCGGGCGACCCGCGCCGTGTTGCGCATGGTCCGGAAGATCAGCCGGGTGTCCCGCTCGTCCTGCTCGACGATCCGCTGCTTGATCCGCGGGTGGATCGGGGACTCCTCGGTGGCCAGGAACCGGGTGCCCATGTTGATCCCGTGCGCACCGAGGGCCAGCGCCGCCACCAGGCCGCGGCCGTCGGCGAACCCGCCGGAGGCGATGATCGGCACGGTCAGCGCGTCGGCGGCGGCCGGGATCAGTACCAGGCCAGGGATGTCGTCCTCACCGGGATGCCCGGCGCACTCGAAGCCGTCGATGGAGATGCCGTCCACGCCCACGCGTTCGGCCGTGCGGGCATGCCGGACGGCGACCGCCTTGTGCAGCACCTTGACCCCGCCGGCGTGGAAGTCCGGGATGTGCTCGGCCGGGTTCTGCCCGGCGGTCTCCACCACGGGTATGCCGGCCTCGATGATCGCGGCCCGGTACTCGGCGTACGGCGGCGGCGAGATCGACGGCAGGATCGTGAGATTCACCCCGAACGGCTGATCGGTGAGCTCGCGGGTGCGGGCGATCTCCCGGGTCAGCGCCTCCGGCGTGGGCTGCGTGAGCGCGGTGAGGAAGCCCAGGCAGCCGGACTCGGCCACCGCGGCGACGAGCTCGGCCCGACCGACCCACTGCATGCCGCCCTGGGTGATCGGGTGCCGGACCCCGAAGGTCTCGGTGAAGCGGGTGTGCAACACGGGTGCCCCGTTCCCCGGATGCGGCGATCCGGTGCAGGTCCTGTTTCTGGACAGCGGTTGTCGGACTGCGGTCCCGGTCAGCGGTACTTGGCGAGCTCCAGCCGGGCCACCGTGCGGCGGTGCACCTCGTCCGGCCCGTCGGCCAGCCGCAGCACCCGCTGGTGCGCGTAGGCCCTGGCCAGTGGGAAGTCCTGGGCGAGCCCGCCGCCGCCGTGCACCTGGATGGCCCGGTCGATCACCCGGGCCGCCATCGTCGGCACCGCGACCTTGATCGCCGCGATCGCGGACCGGGCGGCCTTGTTGCCGACCGTGTCCATCAGCCAGGCCGCGTGCAGCGTCAGCAGTCTCGCCTGGTCGATCTCGATCCGGCTGTTCGCGATCGCCTCCTGCACCACGCCCTGGTCGGCCAGCGGGCCGCCGAACGCGACGCGTTCCCGGGCCCGCCGGCACATCAGTTCCAGCGCCCGCTCGGCCGCGCCGATCGACCGCATGCAGTGGTGGATCCGGCCCGGCCCGAGCCGGGCCTGCGCCATGGCGAACCCGGCCCCCTCCTCGCCGAGCAGGTTCGACACCGGCACCCGGACGTCGGTGAGCGTGACCTCGCAGTGGCCCTCACGGTCGTTGTAGCCGAAGACCAGCAGGTCCCGGACGATCTCCACACCGGGGGCGTCCAGCGGCACCAGCACCATCGACTGCTGCAGGTGCGTGGCCGCCGACGGGTCGGTCTTGCCCATGACGATGCCGATGCGGCAACGACTGTCGGCGGCGCCGGAGATCCACCACTTGTGTCCGTTGATCACGTACTCGTCGCCGTCCCGCTCGATGCGGCACTGCACGTTGGTGGCGTCGGAGCTGGCAACGGCCGGCTCGGTCATCAGGAACGCGGACCGGATGGTGCCTTCCAGCAGCGGCGCCAGCCACTCCTGCTGCTGCTCCGGGGTGCCGAACATGGTGAGCAGCTCCATGTTCCCGGTGTCCGGGGCGGAGCAGTTCAGCACCTCCGGCCCGATGACGCTGCGGCCGGTGAGCTCGGCCAACGGGGCGTAGTCCAGGTTGGACAGACCGTCGGTCCACTGCGTGGCGTGCGGCAGGAACAGGTTCCACAGCCCGCGGGCCCGGGCGGTCGCCTTGAGCTCCTCGAGCACCGGCGGGTGGCCGTGCGGGTCGCCGGAGTCGGCCAACTGCTGCTCGTACACCGCCTCCGCGGGGTAGACGTGGTCCGCCATGAACGCGGAGAGTTCGGTGGCGAGCTGCTGGGCCCGCGGGCTCGGCGCGAAGTCCACGCGACACCCCTTCGTCGTGCCCGGCGGCGGTGCCCCGGGCGGTCGCGGCGGGCCCGTGACGGGCCCGTCCCTTGGAAGGGGAGTGAATCACCGGCGGCGGACCGGTCGCCCGGCCCGCGGCGGGGCAGGTTGGAGTATTCCCCAGCGATGCCGCTGACCTGCGGGTCCGGCGCGACGGCGGTCGGCGGGGGCCGGCGCTAGCGTGGCCGACATGAACGATTGGCAGCCGCTGCCCTCACCTGACTCCCTCGGCCTGAGCCGGATCGACGGCGCCCTGCGGGTGGAGTTCCGCCGCCCCGATGCCCTCAACGCCTTCGACAGCGCGATGGCGGTGGCCCTGCTGGAGGTGATCGGCAACGCCGCGTCCGACGACTCGGTGCGCAGCGTGCTGATCACCGGGTCCGGCCGCGCCTTCTCGGCGGGCGCGGACATCAACTCACAGTTCGGCGGGGACGACGCGCTGGGCGTCATCGAGCAGGAGCTCCGGGAGGTCTCGAACCCGACCATCATCGGGCTGCGCGAACTGGGCAAGCCGGTGGTGGCGGCGGTGAACGGGCCGGCCGCCGGGATCGGTTGCTCGCTCGCACTGGCCGCGGACCTGGTCCTGGCCTCGGACAAGGCGTTCTTCCTGCTGGCCTTCTCCAACATCGGGCTGACCCCGGACGGCGGGTCCAGTCTGCTGGTGCCTGCCCGGATCGGGCTGGGTCGGGCGTTCGTGATGGCGCTGCTCGCCGAGCGGCTGCCGGCGGCCGAGGCGGTGGCCTGGGGGCTGGCGGACCGGGTGGTGCCGGCCGCCGAACTGGACACCGTGGCGACGGAACTGGCCGTGCGGCTGGCGAACGGCCCGACCGCCGCCTACGCCGCCACCAAGGCCGCGATCAACGCCGCGGTGCTGGGCGGGCTGCCGGCGGCGCTGGACCGGGAGGCGACCGCGCAGGGGCGGCTGATCGGCACCGCCGACTTCGCCGAGGGCACGGCTGCGTTCACCGAGAAGCGCGCGCCCCGTTTCGAGGGCCGGTGACCGCCCGGCGGGCCCTGGTCACCGGGGCCAGCCGCGGCATCGGTGCCGCGGTCGCGCTCGCCCTGGCGGAGGCCGGGCACACCGTGGTGGCGGCGTCCCGGGACCGGGCCGGGCTGCAGGCGGTGGCGGAGCAGGCGGCCGCCGGTCCCGGCTCCGTGCTGCCGGTCCCGGCGGACATGGACGACCTCGCCGCGGCCGCCGCGCTGCCCGGGGCCGCTGCCGAGGCGGCCGGCGGGCCGATCGAGATCTTCGTGCACTGCGCGGGTATCGCCCGGCCGGCCCCGGTGGTGGGCATCGACCTGGCCGACTGGGACACCGTGCTGCGGGTGAACCTGACCTCCGCGATGGTCATCTCCCAGCAGGTGCTGCCGCCGATGGCCGCGGCCGGCTGGGGACGGGTGGTCGTCATCGGATCGCTGTACTCGCGCACCGGCGGCAAGTTCTCCGGCGCCTATGCGGTCAGCAAGCACGGCCTGCTCGGGCTGGCCCGGGTGATCGCGACGGAATTCGCCGCCAAGGGTGTCACTGCCAACGCGGTGATCCCCGGCTGGACCGACACCGAGATGGTGGCCGGCGAGGCACGCAACGTGGCCGAGGCCCGCGGGGTGTCCGCCGACGCCGCTGTCAAGCTGTTCCTGCGCGGCCAGCCGATCGGCCGGCTCATCGAGCCGGCCGAGATCGGTGCCATGGTCGCGTTCCTCGCCGGCGAGCAGGCCGGTGCGATCACCGGCCAGGCGTTCAACGTGGACGGCGGTTCGCTGCAGTCGTAGGTGCGTCGCCCCGGGACCCGCGCGACACCGGTGGCCGGGCCGGTGCGCCCGGGACAGAGTGCCTAGGACAGTGCGCCCGCCGCGGCCGCGTTGAAAGCCGTGGAGCCGGTGAGGTTCTGGCCGCCGTCGACGGTGATCCGGGCGCCGGTGACGTACTCGGCGAGCGGCGAGGCGAGGAAGGCCGCCATCGCCCCGACCTCCTCGGTCCGGCCGTACCGGCCCAGCGGCACCATGGACAGCCAGGCGTCCTCGCCGGCCACCTCGCCGAGTCGTTTCATCCCCTCGGTGCCCTCGATCGGGCCCGGGGCGATGGCGTTGCAGCGGATCCCGTACGATCCCCACTCCAGCGCGAGATTGCGCATCAAAGCGTCGATCCCCGCCTTGGCGGCGCCGACGTGCGCCTGGAACGCGAAGGCCTGGTCGGCCTGCGACGCCGAGATGTAGAGCAGGCTGCCACGGGTCTGCTTCAGCTGGGCGAACGCGGCCCGGGTGGCGTTGAAGGTGCCCATCAGGTCGATGTCCACCACGGTGCGGAAACCGTTGGGGGACAGGTTCTCCGCGCGGGCGATGAAGTTGCCGGCGGCGCCGCAGACCAGCGTGGCGATCGGCCCGAACTTCTCGGCGGTGCCGTCCAGCGCGGCCTGCAAGGCCTCCGGGTCCCGGACGTCGGCCACCGCGGTGTGCACCCCGTGGCCGAAGGCACCCAGTTCCTCCGCCGCCGCGGCGAGCACCTCGGTCCGCCGGCCGCAGATCCCGACGTCCGCGCCGAGGGCGGCGAAGGTCCGGGCGATGCCGAGGTTGATGCCGCTGCCGCCACCGGTGACGAACACCGGCCGGCCGGCGAACAGGTCGGAGGGGAACAGGTCGGTGATCTTCATGCCGGTGATCCTGACGGTCGGCCCCGGCGCGCCCCGGCGAGTCGTCCGGCCCCGTTGGAGTTCGGTCCAAAGTCCGGTCCGGTCCGCGTTGGAGGGTTCCACATCGGGGTCCGCGGGGGGCCTCCGGTGGTGGGTCGCGCGGGGATAGGTTCGGAACCATGACAGACGTCGTGGTCGTGGATGCCGTCCGTACGCCCGTGGGTCGGAGGCGGGGCGGCCTGTCCGGCACCCACCCGGTCAACACCCTCGCGCACGTGCTGCGTGCGCTGGTCGACCGGACCGGGGTGGACCCGGGAGCCGTCGGGCAGGTCATCGGCGGCTGCGTGACGCAGATCGGCGAGCAGTCCACCAACATCATCCGCACCGGCTGGCTGACCGCCGGGCTGCCGCTGCAGGTGCCGTCGACCACCATCGACGCCCAGTGCGGGTCCAGCCAGCAGGCGACCTCGCTGGCCTCGGCGCTGGTCGGGTCCGGGCTGACCGACCTCGCGGTGGGCTGCGGTGTCGAGGCGATGAGCCGGGTGCCGATCGGCGCGTCGCTGGACGAGGCCCGCGGCTTCGGCACGCCGTGGCCGCCGGAGTACGCCGACCACTACGAGGTGACCTCGCAGTTCGAGGGTGCCGAGCGGATCGCCGACAAGTGGGGCGTGACCCGGGCCGACGCCGACGCGTTCGGCAAGCGCTCGCAGGACCTCGCCGCCCGTGCCTGGGCCGAGGGCCGGTTCGACTCACAGGTGGTGCCGATCGAGGTGGCCGAGCGGGACGCGGAGGGCAACCCGACCGGCGGCACGGTGCTGATCAGCAAGGACGAGGGCCTGCGCGCCACCACGCTGGAGGCCCTTGCCGGACTGAAGCCGGTGGCCCGCCCGGACGGCGTCCACACCGCCGGCAACGCCTCGCAGATCTCCGACGGCGCCGCCGCCGTGCTGGTCGCCGAGGCGTCGAAGGCCGCGGCGCTGGGTCTGCGCGCACGTGCCCGGATCGTGGACAGCTGCCTGGTGGGCAGCGATCCCGAGCTGATGCTGACCGGCCCGATCCCGGCCACCGAGCTGCTGCTGCGCCGCAACGGGCTGACGGTGGACGACATCGACGTCTTCGAGATCAACGAGGCGTTCGCCTCCGTGGTGCTGGCCTGGCAGCGCGAGCTCTCGGTCGATCCGGACAAGGTCAACCCCAACGGGGGTGCCATCGCACTGGGGCATCCGCTGGGCGCCACCGGAGCCTTCCTGATCTCCAAGGCACTGGGCGAGCTGGAGCGCTCGCAGGGCCGGCTGGCGCTGATCACCATGTGCTGCGGCGGCGGGCTGGGCACCGGCATGCTGCTGGAGCGGGTGTGACCGCCGGCCTGGTGCTGACCGGCCGGGACGAGCTGTTCGCCAGGGTCGGCACGGAACTCGGTACCAGCGACTGGATCTCGATCACCCAGCAGGACGTCAACACCTTCGCCGACCTCACCGGTGACCACCAGTGGATCCATGTCGACGTCGAGCGCGCGACCGCGAGCCGGTTCGGCGGCACCATCGTGCACGGCTACCTGACGCTGTCGATGGTGTCCCAGCTGCAGCTGTCGATGTTCGACATCCAAGGTTTCGGTTACGGTCTCAACTACGGGCTGGACCGGGTGCGCTTCCCGTCCCCGCTGCCCACGGGCAGCCGGGTGCGACTGACCGTCGAGCTCACTGAGGTGACCGACGTCCCGGGCGACGGCGTGCAGATCCTGCTCACCAACACCTTCCACCGGGAGGGCGGCGACAAGCCGGTGTGTGTCGCACAGTCCTTGATCCGGTACTACCCCTGAACCTGCCTCCTTGCTCCCTCGCACGACGGCCGGGCCGACCGGCGGAACGGACGCACCATGCCTGACACTCCGAAGCCCGACACCCCTTCCTACGCCGGGCCGCTGCGCAAGGTCGGTGTGATCGGCGCGGGCACCATGGCCAGCCAACTGGCCGTGCTGTTCGCGCAGAAGCTCGACATCCCGGTGGTGATGACCGATCTGGACCAGGCCCGGGTGGACGCGGGACTGGCGCACGCGGCGTCGGTGCTGGACCGCCAGGTGAGCCGCGGGAAGATCGACGCGGCTGCCAAGGACCGGGCGCTCTCCCGGCTCGAGGGCCGGCCGCAGGGCGAGGGTTTCGAGGATGCGGACTGGGTCATCGAGGCGGTGTACGAGGACCTCGGCGTCAAGCAGGCGGTGATGGCCGAGTACGAGGCGAAGGTGGGGCCGCAGGCGATCCTGGCGACCAACACCTCCTCGCTGTCGGTGGCGGGGATCGGCGCGCGGCTGCAGCGGCCGGAACGGCTGGTGGGCTTCCACTTCTTCAACCCGGTGGCCGTGATGCGACTGATCGAGGTGATCCGCACGCCCGGCGTCGACGAGGACGTCGTGCAGGTGGCCGTCGGAACCGCGAGTGCGCTGGGCAAGACGCCGGTGGTGGTCACCGACACCGCGGGATTCCTGGTCAACCGGCTGCTCACCCGGGCCGGCGCCGCCGCCTGGCAGCTGGCCGAGGCGGGGACGCCGGTGGAGACCGTGGAGAAGGGCCTGGCCCCGCTGGAGCTGCCGATGACCCCGTTCGAACTGCTCGAGATGGTAGGCCCCGCCGTGGGTGTCCATGTGATGACCGAGCACGAGTCGGCGTTCGGCGAGCGGTACGCCGTCGGTGAGCGGTCCGCTGCGGTCGGGCAGCTGACCACCTTCTTCGAGCGCGACGCCGACCGGAAGCGCACCGGGTCCACTCCGGAGTTCGCCGCGCTCTTCCCGTCCGAGGCCGCCGGATCCGGCGCGCTCTCCGCCGACGAGGCCGGCCGGGTCGTCGCCGACGCCATCGCCGACGAGGTCACCCGCATGCTCGACGAGGGTGTCGCCGAGGGCCGCGCCGAGATCGACACCGCCATGCACCTCGCGGCCGAGTACCCGGAGCGCGGGATCACCGTCGTCCTCACCGAACTCGGCGCCCTCAAGCCCTGACCCGCCCGTCGGCGCAACCCCCGTTGCGTCCGTGGTCGTCATAGCGACCAGAGCACGGGCGTCCGGGGTGAGTGGCGGGCTCGCCGGCGGCTACCGGACGACCGGGCCGCGGGTGTCACATTCGTTGGCCCTCATTCCGTGTGACACCCGGTTGGAAGGCCGACGAACGACGGCCGGCCGGATCCGCGGGTCGTGGTCCCTCCAGCGACACACGATGTGGTTGGAGGGACCGTGGATGACGAGCACACACGAACCGCGGTCCTTGCCCTTCCCGGCCGAAACCACTACGTCCTGCAACCAGTGAGATCGACCATGGGTCCGGGCTCACGGGTTGCAGGACGTTGTGGAGCGAAAAGTCAGCGACGGCCGATGATCTCGCGTCCGATGATCATCTTCATGATCTCGTTGGTGCCGCCGAAGATCTTCTGGATGCGGGCGTCGCGGAAGGCGCGGGCGACGGGGTACTCGAGCATGTAGCCGTAGCCGCCGTGCAGCTGGAGGCAGCGGTCGATGATGCGGTTCTGCACCTCGGCGGCCCACCACTTCGCCTTGGCCGCCTCGGTGGCGGTGAGCTCGCCGTCGGACTGGGCGAGCATCGCCTTGTCCACGTAGGCCCGGGTGACGTCGAGCTCGGTGGCCATCTCGGCGAGCTGGAACCGGGTGTTCTGGAAGTCGGCGATCGGCTGGCCGAAGGCGACCCGCTGCTGGGTGTAGTCGATCGTGTCCTTCAGCACCGCATCGCTCACCGCGATGGCATGCGCCGCGATCGAGAGTCGTTCCAGCGGCAGGTGGTGGGCCAGCTGGCCGAGGCCGCCACCCAGTTCGCCGAGCACCGCAGAGTCGGGGACGAAGACCTCCTCGTAGAACAGCTCTGCCGTGTCCTGGGCGAGCAGCCCGACCTTGTCCAGCTTGCGGCCGCGGCTGAACCCGGGGGAGTCGGCCGGCACGATCAGCAGGCTGAACGCCCTGGACGTGGCCTCGGGATCGGTGCGCACCACGGTGATCACGAAGTCGCACTGGTACCCGCTGGTGATGAAGGTCTTGGCGCCGTTGACGATCCAGCCGCCGTCCACCTTGCGCCCGGAGGTGCGGATGCCGCGCAGGTCGCTGCCGGTCCCCGGTTCGGTCATCGCGATGGCGCCGATCAGCTCACCGGAGGCCATGCCGCGGACGTAGCGGTCCTTCTGCTCCTCGGTGCCGAGCGCAGCCACGTACGGGATGATGATGTCGTCCTGCAGCGAGAAGCTGGAGGCCAGCGAGGTGGCGTGCACCTTCGCCAGCTCCTCGAGAACGACGGAACGGTACCGGTAGTCGGACTGTCCGGCGCCGCCGAACTCCTCCGGCGCGGACAGCCCGATGATGCCCTGTGCGCCGGCCGCCAGCCAGGTGGCCCGGTCGATCAGCCGCTGCTCGTCCCACTTCTCCAGCTTGTCGACAACCTCTCGGCGGACGAACTCCGCGACCACCTCGCGGAACGCCTCGTGATCCGCGGTGTACAGGCCGCGCTTCACTTCGCGGCCATCCGGATCGCGCCGTCCAGCCGGATCGTCTCGCCGTTGAGCATCGGGTTGCCCACCATGAACTCGACCAGCGAGGCGTACTCGTCCGGGTCGCCCAGCCGGGACGGGTGCGGCACCTGGGCGCCGAGCGAGGCCTGCGCCTCCTCCGGCAGGCTCGCCAGCAGCGGCGTCTTGAACAGTCCGGGGGCGATGGTGTTCACCCGGATCTTCAGCGCGGCCAGTTCGCGGGCGATCGGGATGGTCATACCGACGATGCCGGCCTTGGACGCGGAGTACGCGGCCTGGCCGATCTGCCCCTCGAAGGCGGCGACAGAGGCGGTGTTCACGATGAGCCCGCGCTCCTCGCCGTGCGGCTCCACCTGCGCCATCCGCTCGGTGGCCAGTCGGATCACGTTGAACGTGCCGATCAGGTTGATCCCGACGGTGGTGCTGAACAGGTCCAGCGGGAACGGCCCGCCGCGGCCCAGCACCTTCGACGGCTTGCCGACACCGGCGCAGTTGACCACGATGCGCAGCGGCGCACCGGTGGCGCCCGCGACGTCCAGCGCGGCGCCGACCTGGTCGGCGTCGCGGACGTCGGCGGGAGCGAAACTCGCTCGCTCACCGAGCTCCTCGACCCGCTCGGCGCCGGGCGAGGACGGCAGGTCGAGGATGACCACCTCGGCGCCGGCGGCGTGCAGGCGGCGGATGGTGGCCAGGCCGAGGCCGGACGCACCTCCGGTCACCAGTGCGGTGGTGCCCTTGATCTCCATACGATTTCCCTTTCGCTGCAGCGGGTTCAGAGTCGTTCGACGATGGTGGCGTTCGCGAGACCGCCGCCCTCGCACATGGTCTGCAGGCCGTACCGGCCGCCGGTGGCCTCCAGGAACCCGAGCATGGTCGCCATGATCCGCACCCCGGACGCGCCCATCGGGTGGCCGAGGGCGATCGCGCCGCCGCGCGGGTTGAGCCGGTCCGGATCGGCGGCGAACTCGCGCTGCCAGAGCATCGGCACCGGAGCGAAGGCCTCGTTGACCTCGTAGGCGTCGATCTCGCCGATGGTCAGCCCGGACCGGGCGAGCACCGCGCGGGTGGCCGGCAGCACGCCGGTGAGCATGAGCAGCGGGTCGTCGCCGACGACGGACAGCGCGTGGAACCGGGCCCGCGGCCGCAGTCCGAGCCGCTGAGCGGTGTCCGCGGCCATGATCAGCGCGGCGGAGGCGCCGTCGGTGAGCGGGGAGGAATTGCCTGCGGTGATGGAGAAGTCGACCTCCGGGAACCGGGCGGCGATCGCCGGGTCGGCGAAGGACGGCTTCAGCCCGGCCAGGGACTCCGGGGTGGTGCCGGCCCGGACCGTCTGGTCGGTGTCCACGACGGCGCCGTCCGGCAGGGTCACCGGGACGATCTCACCGGCGAAGTCCCCGGCGGCCGCCGCGGCCGCCGCCAGCCGGTGCGACCGGGCGGCGTACTCGTCCAGTTCGGCCCGGGTGAACTTCGCCCGGGCGGCGATCAGCTCGGCCGAGTGTCCCTGCGCGATCAGCCCTTCCGGGTAGCGGGCGGCAACGCCGGGACCCCACGGGTCGCTGCCGGCGATCGCCGATCCCATGGGCACTCGGGACATCATCTCCACACCGCCGGCGATCACCACGTCCTGGGTGCCGGACATGATCGCCTGCGCCGCGAAGTGCATCGCCTGCTGCGAGGAGCCGCACTGCCGGTCGATGGTGGTGGCCGGCACCGACTCCGGGAAACCAGCGGACAGCAGGGCGTTCCGGCCGATGTTCAGGCCCTGCTGCCCGGCCTGCGACACGCAGCCGGTGATGACGTCCTCGACCAGGGCCGGGTCGATCCCGGTCCGGTCGACCAGCGCGCGCAGCACCCCGGCCAGCAGGTCCACCGGGTGCACCGCCGACAGTGCGCCGCCCGGCTTGCCGCGCCCGGACGGGGTGCGGACGACGTCGACGATCACCGCATCGCGGACCTCGGTCACTTGCCGGTCCAGACCGGGTCGCGCTTCTCGGCGAAGGCGGTGGCGCCCTCGGCGGCGTCCGCGCTGACGGCGATCTTCGCGAAGGCCGCGGCGTTCTCGGCCCAGGCCTCGTCGGTCCAGTCGTCACCGGCGGCCAGGCTGCGGTACATGACCTGCTTGGTGACCTGCAGTGCCAGGGGCGCGTTGGCGCCGATCTCCCGGGCCAGCTCCAGGGTGGCCGGCATCAGCTCGTCCGGCTCCACCATCCGGTTCACCAGTCCGGCGGCCAGCGCCTCCGGTGCGGTCAGCGGGCGGCCGGTGAGCAGCAGCTCGGCGGCCAGCCGGCGGGGCAGCAGCCGGGCCAGCCGCACGGCACCGCCGCCGGCGGCGAACAGGCCGCGCTTGACCTCGGGCACCGCGATCGACGCGGTCGAGCTGATCACCGCCAGGTCGCACGCCAGCATCAGTTCGGCGCCGCCACCGAAGGCGAACCCGTTGACCGCGGCGATCAGCGGCTTGTCGATCCAGTGCTGGGCCGCCCCGGCAAAACCCCACTCGGGGTGCTTGCCGGCGACGTCCTCGCCGGCCGCGAAGGCCTTGAGGTCCATGCCCGCGCAGAACGCCCGCCCGGTTCCGGTGATCACTCCGACCCGGACCTCCGGGTCGGCGGCGATCTGCTCCAGGTACTCGCCGACCAGGTCGGACAGCGCCGCGTTCGCGGAGTTCATGGCCTTGGGCCGGTTCAGCGTGATCACGCCGACCGTGCCGTCGCGGTGGTACAGGACGGCGGGTTCGTCGGTCATGCAGGCTCCTCGTCGATCACGCTGCGGACGCAGCTCTCTCCGGTCGCAGTATCGGCCCCGGCGGAAGCCCGGCGGTGCGCCGGCGGTCCTGGCATTCGTGGGAAACGACAGGGTGGGAAACAACAGGGTGGGAAACAACAGGGTGGGCCGCGGGTGGCCGGGTCAGTCGCGCAGGGACATCCGTGGCGCGGGAGCGGCCGCCACGGCACCGTCACGACCACCCGGCACCGGGACCAGCAACTCGCGGGCCGCCACCTGCGGATGGCCGGCGGCCTCCGACGGCGCCAGCACCGGGGTGACGCAGGCGTCGGTGCCGGCGAAGTGCGCGGCCCACTCGTCGCGGGTGCGGCCGGCGAAGGCGCCGGCGATCCGGCGGGCCAGCTCCGGCCAGTACCTCCGGTCGTACTGCCGCTCCACCCACACCGGATCGAGGCCGAGCCCCGCGGCGGCGAGGGCGAAGAAGCGCGGTTCGAGGGAGCCGAGCGCGACGTGCCGCCCGTCCGCGCACTCGTAGCAGCGGTAGAACGGGGCGCCGCCGTCGAGCAGGTTGTCCGCCCGTTCGTCGGACCAGGTACCGGCGGCCCGGGCCTGCCAGATGATCTGCATCAGGTTCAGCACGCCGTCCAGGATCGCCACGTCGACCACCCCGCCGACCCCGGTGCGTTCCCGCCGGTAGAGGGCCGCGAGCACGCCGCCGACCAGGTACGCCGACCCGCCGCCGTAGTCGCCGAGCAGGTTCAGCGGCGGCACCGGTGCCTCCGCGGTGCCGATGGCGTGCAGCGCACCGGTGACCGAGAGGAAGTTGATGTCGTGGCCGGCCACCTTCGCCCACGGCCCGGTCTGCCCCCAGCCGGTCATCCGGGCGTAGACCAACCGGGGGTGCAGGTCGTCCGGACCCAGTCCCAGCCGTTCCAGCACACCCGGCCGGAAGACGTCGATCAGCACGTCGGCGCCCGCCAGCAGCTCGCGCACGGAGGCCAGATCGGCCGGATCCTTCAGGTCCGCGGTGAGGATCCGGTGCCGGCCGCGCAGCAGATGATCCGGGGAGTCAGGGAACCCGGCCGGACCCGGTCGGTCGATCCGGGTCACCGTGGCGCCGAGATCGGCGAGTTGCATCGCGGCGTGCGGACCCGGGCCCTCGCCGCCGAACTCCACCACCACGACGCCGTCCAACGGTCCGGTCACCCTGCACCCTCCTGCACGCTCGTCCTGGAACTCCCCGCCATCCGACCAGGGTCGGGCGTCCCGGCCGGGTCCGCCCGTCGGGCCCGGTCTGTGGAAGTCGACAGACGGCGGGAGCGGGACCCGGCGGCCGGACCTAGGCTGCAGGACCAGACGCACTGAGCGATCGCTCAGTACCGCTGCCCGCATCGGGCCTGTCGGACGGAGCCCGGATGACCCCCACGGACAACGCGGTCGTCGTGGACACCCCCGCCCCGGGGGTCACCAGGATCACCCTGCACCGGCCGGAGGTGCTCAACGCCCTCGACCATTCGATGACCCGCACCCTGCTGCGGGTGCTGGCCGAGATCGCCGTAGACACCACCTGCCGGGTGGTGGTCCTCACCGGCGCCGGCCGGGGCTTCTGCGCCGGTCTGGACCTGCGCGGCTACGGCGACGACGACGAGGTGCAGCGGCAGGGGTTCCCCGGGCGGACGATGAGCCGGCAGCGGGAGATCGCCGAGATCGCGGTGCGGCTGCACGAGCTGCCGCAGCCGGTGATCGCCGCGGTCAACGGCCCGGCCGCCGGTGGCGGGCTGGCCATGGTGCTCGCCGCGGACGTCCGGATCGCCGCCACCGAAGCGGCTTTCGCGGTCGGCTTCATCCGGGCGGGCTTCAGCGGGTGTGACATCGGGCTGTCCTGGCTGCTGCCCCGGGTGATCGGTGCCGGTCACGCCCACGAGCTGATGCTGACGGGCCGGCGGATCGACGCGGAGCGAGCCGAGCGGATCGGTCTGGTGACCCGGCTGGTGCCGGGCGCGGACCTGCAGGACACCGCACTGGCCGTCGCCGCCGAGATCCTGCAGAACCCGCCGCTCTCGGTCGAGATGACCAAGCAGGGCATGTGGATCGCGCTGGAGACGCCGTCGTTCCGGGCGTCCGTCGAGTTCGAGAACCGGCAGCAGGTGTACACCGCGATGACCGAGGACCGCACCGAGGCGGTGACCGCGTTCCTGGAGAAGCGGCCGCCGGTCTACAGCCGGCGCTGAACACCCCTACCCGAGGAACGGCTGCAGTGCCCGCTCCGGGGCGTTCACCGAGCGCAGGGCGGTCACCACGTAGTCGGCGGTGACGGTGGTCGCCGACCGCTCGCCGCCCGCGCGGAACCACACGGCGACGGACTGGAACATGCCGAGCAGGGCGCGGGCGGTCTGTTTCGGTGACTCGGCCACGAGAACACTGCTGCGGACGCCGTTCTCGATGGTGCCGCGGATGAGCAGCTCGATCCGGCGCCGCTTCTCGACGTAGGACTCCCGCTCGAACGGCGACAGGCTGCGGATCTCGTTGTCCAGGTGGGCCAGGTGGGTGTTGTGCGTGACGTGCAGCATCAGGCACTCGGCCAGGTTGCTCAGGCCCAGGACCGGGTCGTCGCCGGCATCGGCCAGCGCCAGCCGGCAGCGCTCGTACAGCGCGGTGATGGCCGGGTCCAGCAGGCCGATGAGGATCGCTTCCTTGTTGGCGTGGTGGTAGTACAGGGCCGGCACGGTGACCCCGACCCGGCGCGCGATGTCCCTGACGGACGTTCCGTGGTAACCGTTCTCGCGGAACGCGGCGAGGGCCTCGGTGAGGATCGGGGACAGCGCGGTCGGCGGCACCGATCGCCAGTCGACCGCCGGTGCGGCCACGGGGAGCGGTGTCACCGGCAGCGCGGGGCCCGCCGTCGTCGGATCGACCCGGGCCTTGCGGGTGCGCCCCGGCGCAGGTCGCGAGCTCATCGGTCACACCCCCGTTCCTCCGGCGTCGGGCCGCGCCCACGATAGCCCAGCGGGGCCGTCACCGAGCGGGTCCGCGGCGGCGGCGTGTGCGTGATCAGGGCAGGCCGCCGTCGACCCGCAGGACCGCCCCGGTGGTGTAGCCGGAGACGTCGGTGGCGAAGTACACGACCGCGCCGACCACCTCCTCGACCGTGCCGCACCGGCCGAGTGCCACCGACGCGGCGAGCCGCTCCTGCTCGCCCTCCCGCCAGTGCGTGGCGATGTCGGACAGGATCGGGCCGGGGTGCACGGTGTTCACCCGCACCTTCGGTGCCAGTGCCTGGGCGAAACCCTCGGTGAGCACGTGCAGTCCGGCCTTGGCGGCGGAGTAGGGCAGCGCCGCCGGGACCGGCCGCACCGCGGCCGAGGAGCCGATGTTGACGATGCTGCCGCCGCGGCCGGCGGCCATCGCACCACCCAGCAGGGCGGTCAGCCGGAACGGGCCGCGCAGGTTCACGTTGATGACCTTGTCGAACAGGTCCGCGGTGACCGAGGTCAGGTCGTCGTAGAGCGGGGAGAGACCGGCGTTGTTGACCAGGATGTCGACGTCGCCGAAGGTCTCCAGCGCGGTCGCGGCGAGCCGGTCGCAGTCGTCCCAGCTGCTCACGTTCATGCCCACCGGCAGCGCCCGCACCCCGTGCTCCGACGTCACCTCGGCCGCGAGATCCGCGCAGGCGGACTCCTTCCGGCTGGCGATCACCACGTCGCAGCCCCGGGCGGCCAGCGCCAGGACGACGGCACGGCCGATGCCGCGGCTGCCCCCGGTGACCACCGCGCAGCGACCGGCCAGGTCGCGCGCCGGCGCGTCGGTGGTCATACCGCGGCCGGCTCCGGCGACGGCTCCGCGGTGGGTGCCGCCTCGGGATAGAGCTCCCGGGCATGCTCGAGCCGGGTGGAGCGGACGTAGTCCGGGAACATGCCGGCGGCCGGGGCGACGGTCCGCAGCACCTCCTTGGCGACCACGACCTTGTGCACCTCGGTCGGCCCGTCGGCCAGCCCCACGTGGAAGGAGTTGACCAGCCACGCCGCCAGCGGCAGCTCGTGACTCAGGCCGAGCGAGCCGTGCAGGTGCAGGGCCCGCGCCGAGATGTCGTGCAGGATCTTCGGCATGATCGACTTCACCGCGGACACATTGGCCCGCAGCGCTTTCCAGTCATGACCCTGGTCGGCGAGCCAGGCCGTCTCCAGCACCAGCAGCCGGAACTGGCGCAGTTCCACCCAGCTGTCGGCGATCTTCTCCTGCACCATCTGCTTGTTCGCCAGCAGCTCGCCCTTGGTGGACCGGGACACCACCCGCTCGCACATCATCTCGAAGGCCCGGGTGGCCTGGGCGAGCGTGCGCATGGCGTGGTGCATCCGGCCGCCGCCGAGCCGGGACTGCGCGACCAGGAAGCCGTCACCGGGTCCGCCGAGCATGGCCGAGTCCGGGACCCGCACGTCGGTGAGCCGCAGATGTGCGTGGGTGTCGTCCTTCTCGCCGTAGAAGCCGTAGTTGCGGACGACCTCGATGCCCGGGGTGCCGGTGGGCACCACGAACATCGACATCCGCCGGTGCGGTGACTCCGCGTCCGGGTCGGTGACCACCATGAAGATGAAGAACGCCGCGGTCTCCGCCTCGGAGGCGAACCACTTCTCGCCGTTGATCACCCAGTCGTCACCGTCCCGCACCGCGAGCGTGCGCATCATCAGCGGGTCGGCGCCGCCCTGCGGCTCGGTCATCGAGAAGCAGGAGACGATGTCGTTGGCCAGCAACGGTTCCAGGTACGTGCGCTTCTGCTCGTCGGTGCCGAACCGAGCCAGGATCTCGGCGTTGCCGGTGTCCGGCGCCTGCGCCCCGAACACGATCGGCCCGAAGCGGGACATGCCGAACTTCTCGTTCATCAGGGCCAGCTTGAGCTGGCCGTACCCCGGGCCGCCGAGTTCCGGTCCGAGGTGGCAGGCCCACAGCCCGCGGGCCTTGACCTCCGCCTGCAGCGGGCGGACCAGGCGGACGAACTCGGGGTCGTGGATGTTCCACTGGCTGCCGAGGATCTCGTCGAGCGGCTGCACCCGCGTCCGGACGAAGTCGTCGATCCAGTCCAGCTCCAGCTGGAACTCCGGATCCGTGGCGAAACTCCACATGCCCAGGTCCTCCCTCGTCGTGTCCTAGCAGCGTGGGGCACCGCGGCGGACCGCGAACCCCGGCGTCCGGTAGTGGTTGTCAGAACTTCCAACGGACCCGCGCCGCCGGCGGTCACCGGGGGGCGGTCGCGGGACCCGCTGCACCGAACTCCGCCGAAAGGGTGATTTCCGCGCCGGCTGAGCGTACGTTCACTAAGAACTTCGCGAAGAGGTCTTGGAGTCAGGACGTGACCTGGTGCACATTGATCGGGTTCCGTTTCGCAAGGAGGCGAACCACGTGACGATCGCGCAGTACTTCGATGCCCGGCCCGAGGACTCGACGGATCTGTACGGGCAGGTCATCCAGGCGTTCGAAGAGGTGTCCCTGCTCGCCGCCAGCGAATCGGTGCCGCTGGACGCGGTGCTCCGGCTGGTCGGCCAACGGCTGTGCGAGCTGTTGGGGGTCACCCGTTGCTCGGTGTACCTGCGCCGGGAGGACGGCCGGTTCCAGGGCCAGGTCGGCTACTCGCGGACCCGCGGCAACATCGACGCCAAGATCAGCAAGCTGGTCGCCGGGGTGGAGCACGACCTGTTCACCGCGGAGATCGTGGCGACCAACTCGCCGGTCGCCGTGCAGGACGCGGTGCACGACCCGCGCACCATCCAGCGGACCATGCGCGCCTGGGGCGTCCGCGACATGCTCGGCGTGCCGCTGGTCGTCGACTCCGAGGTCATCGGCATCATCTACGTCGACACGGAGAACGGCCGGCACGCCTACTCGGATCGCGAGATCAAGCTGGCCCAGGCCTTCGCCGGGCTCAGCGCACTGGCCGTCCGGCAGTGCTGGCTGCACCGGCAGCTCGGCGAGCGGGCGAGCGTCATCGACCGGCAGCGCCGGATGCTCGGCCGCACCGCCGAGGTGCACACCCGGGTCACCCGCGCCGTCATGGACGGCGAGCCGCTCGGCGCGATCCTCGGGCTGATCGTCGACCTGCTGGGCAAGCCGGTGGTGCTCTACTCGCCCGAGAAGGAGCCGATCTCCTGGGCCTCGCCGGAGTCGCTCGGCCTGGAGCGCAGCCCGGCGCTGTCCCGTTCCGTGTGGAGCCGGCCGTGGGCGCAGTCCGCCCTCGCCGAGCTGGAGGGCGGTGCGGCCAGCATCATGCTGCGCGCGCACCCGGAGATCCGCTGCCGGCGGCTGCTGGCCCGGTTGGTCACCGACGGCCGTTGCGTCGGCTACCTGGAGCTGGCCGAGCTCGGCGGCGCGTTCACCGAGATCGACGCGAAGGCGCTGGAGCAGGCCGCGATGGCGGTGGCGCTGAAGCTGCTGAACATGCAGCGCAACACCGAGCTGCGGCGCCGGCAGCGGGAGGAGTTCGTCGCCGACCTGCTGTACGGCCGGGCCGACCTGGAGTCGCTGGACGCCCGGGCCGAGTCGTTCGACTTCGACCTCGGCTGCCGGCACCTGGTGGTGCGCATGCAGTACGCCACCGTCGGCGGCGACGAGGCGCTGACCGGGGAGCGGCGGCGCCGGCGGGTGTCCGCCGCCATCACCGACGGGCTGCCGGAGGGCTACCGGTCGCTGGCCTTCGCCCGGGTACCGGGTGCCGACCTGTTCATCCTCGAGGTACCGGCCGCCGAGTCCGGCCACGTGGACGGGGTGCTGCACGCCGGCCTGCAGGAGCTGTTCGGCACCCTGCAGCGGGAGTTCAGCGCCTCCTACGCGGTGACCTCCGAGCCCTACCGCTCCCTCGGCGCGCTGCACACCGCCGCCGACAAGCTGCGGGAGATCGACGAGCTGCTGCGCCGGGCGGACGGGGCCGAGGCCCGCTTCTACTCGGCCCGTGAACTGGAGCTGCTCCGGTTGCTCGGCCACCGGGACGGCCCGTCGGCGATGCTGGCGCACACCCGCGAGCTGGTCCGGCCGCTGCTCGAGCACGATGCGGCGGGCAACGGCGGCCTGGTCCGCACCCTGTTCGCCTTCGTCCGGGCGCAGGGCCAGGTGCGGGCCACCGCGGTCGCCCTGGGGGTGCACGAGAACACCGTCCGGTACCGGCTGGCCCGGATCAAGGAGCTGTCCGCGGTCGACCCGGACCGGCTGGACTCGCTGCTCGGCGTGATGATCGCCATCCGGATCCACGACCTCTTCGGCGGGCTGGAGCACGAACTGGGCGCCTGACCGCGGGGTCGCTACCCTCGGGCGCTGTGAAGGGTCCGGCGGCACAGCGAGCGGCGGCGCACTTCGCCGGCCGGCTCGCCACCGGGCTGGTGGAGGTCGCCGACCTGACCGCGCGCCCGGAGGCCCTGCAGCGTGGCTGGTGGGCGGTCGTCGCGACCTTCGAGGGGGCGATCACCGGGTACCGGTTCGCCGACGTCCGACCCGCCGCGCTGCCGCCGGCCCGGGTGCCGTGGGTCAGGCCGGGACGCTGGACCTCGTCGATGAGCCGGCAGGACTACGTCGACGGGGTGCTGCGGATCCGCGAGCACATCGCCGCCGGCACCGTCTACCAGGTGAACCTCTGCCGGCTGCTGACCGCCGAGCTGCCGGCCGGTGCCGACCCGCTGGCCCTGGCCCACCGGCTGGGCGAGGAGAACCCCGCTCCGTATCAGGGCTTCCTGCACACCGGGACCGACTGGGTGGTCACCGCGTCCCCCGAGCTCTTCCTGCGGCGGACCGGAGACACGGTGCTCAGCGGCCCGGTCAAGGGCACGGCGGCGCCGGGAGAGCCTTTCTCCGCCAAGGACTTCCCGGAGAACATCATGATCACCGACCTGGTCCGCAACGACCTCGGCCGGGTGGCCCGGCCGGGCGGGGTGCGGGTCACCTCGCTGCTCCGCCGGGAGGACCACCCGGGACTGCAGCATCTGGTCTCCGACGTGCAGGCGGAGCTGCGCCGCGGCACCGGCTGGGACGACCTGCTCGCTGCCACCTTCCCCCCGGGATCGGTCAGCGGGGCACCGAAACACACCGCACTGCAGATCATCCGGGAACTGGAGCGGGTCCCGCGCGGACCGTACTGCGGTGCGATCGGCTGGGTGGACGGCGATCGCGGGACCGCCGAGCTGGCGGTCGGGATCCGCACCTTCTTCTCCACCGACGACGGCCGCCGGGTGCACTTCGGCACCGGGGCCGGGATCACCTACCCGTCGGACCCGGACGCCGAGTGGCGGGAGACCGAACTGAAGGCATCCCGGCTGATCGCCGCGGCCTCCGGGGTCGGCGGGAGTGCCGCATCAGCGGGCGTTCTCAGCGCCTGACCCCGGGATTCAGGGCCGGACCGGGGCGCCCAGCATCCGGGTCAGGGTGGCCAGCAGCTCCGGGACGTCGTCGGCGGGGACCACCGCCTGCAGCACCGTCCCGGCCCCGGTCCGGTCGTGCTCGGCGAGGGCCTCGGCCAGGCCGTCCGCCGAGGTGACCCGGTGCGCGGCCCAGCCGGTCAGCCCGAGGAACTGCGGCGCCGCGGTCCAGTCCCAGCGGGCGATGTCGTTGTACGGCTCGGTCGGCCCGTGGATGGCGCGTTCGACGGTGTAGCCGTCGTTGTCGACCACCACGACCACCGGGGCCACGCCCGTGCGGGCGAAGGTGGTGAGCTCCTGGGCGGTCATCTGGGCCGCGCCGTCGCCGATCAGCAGCACGCCGCGCCGGCCGGGCGACGCCAGGCAGGCGCCGAGCAGCGCCGGCAGCGACCAGCCGATGGACGCCCAGAGCGGCTGCCCGAGGAAGGTGACGCCGGAGGGCAGCCGGTGGGTGCCCATCCCGTAGAACGAGGTGCCCTGGTCGGCCGCGACGATGTCGTCGGGTCGCAGGGCATCCGAGATCCCGTTCCACAGCGCGGTCTGGCCCCAGGCCCCGCCTGCCGCGGCCGGTTCCGTCATCAGGAGCGCGGCGCCTGGGGCGAGGGCGGTCTGACCCCACGCATCGCCGTCCGCCGTCGGTGCCGAGGCTGGGGGCGGGCTGTCGATCCCCCGGGTGAGCCCGCGGACCAGCGGGGTGATCGCCCGCAGTGCGTCGGTGAGCACGACGCCGTCGAAGACCTCCTCACCGACCCGGGCCCGGTCCGCCTCGAGTTCGATCGTGGCTGCCCGGCGCAGGTGGAACGAGAACAGCCCGGTGTTCAGGTCGGTGAACTGCACCCCGGCGACCACCAGCACGCCGGCCTGCTCCACCCGGTCCCGGACATCCGCGGACGGACCGGCGGCACCGACGTAGGTCCCGAGGAAGGACCCGGCGCTCTCGTCGACCACGCTCTTGCTCCACAGCGTGGAGGCGTGCGGCACGTCGGTACCGAGCAGGTCCTGCAGTGCGCCGGTGCCGCCGAGTCGGTGCACCAGAAGTCCGGCCAGCACGCACATCTCGTCGGTGGCACGGATGCCTTCGAACAGCCGCGCGGCCGAGGCGGTGAAGGCGGCGAGGGACCCGGCATCGGAGGTGGCGACGGCGCGCGGCGGTGCCGGGACATCGGCCGCCACAGGTGCCTCGGCCACGTCGGCGGCGATCAGCAGGTACCCCGGCCGGGACGTCGCCATCATCGTTCCGAGCACCCGGTCGATCTCGGTGACGGCGTTCTCCGCGGTGAGGACCGCACCGGCACAGGTGATCTCGCCGTACATGTCGGCGAAGTGCCGGAAGAGCCCGTCGCCCAGGGTGTGGTGCACCCGGCGGTGCTCGTCCTGGGCGACGGTGGCCGGCGCGCCGACCACGTGCAGCACCGGGACGTACTCGGCGTAGGCGCCGGCGATCGCGTTCATCGCGCTCAGCTCCCCGACTCCGAAAGTGGTGCACACGGCACCGATCCCGCGCATCCGGGCATAGCCATCGGCGGCGTAGCCGGCATTGAGCTCGTTGGTGCCGCCGGTCCAGGTGATCCTCGGGTGCGCGACCACGTGGTCCAGCATCCGCAGGCTGTAGTCGCCCGGGACGCCGAACAGCCGGTCCAGGCCGAGCCCGGCCAGCCGGTCCAGCAGCAGGTCGGCGACGGTGGACGGGCGATCGGTGTCGGGGCTCATCGCGGGCTCCTGGTCTCGTCTCGGACGCGGCAGCGGGACGGTGGTCAGTATCAGCGGTCCCGTCCGGCGAGCTTCCACCGGATCATCCGCACGGCGGCCGGTACCAGCGCGAGGCCGGTCGGCCGTCCGGCCGGCTGCTTGGCCCGGACCAGTTCCGGGCGGGTCCAGGGTGCGTCCGCCTTCCCACTGGTCGGGGTCAGCCCGATCTCCCGGAGCTGGTTGATCCCCATCATCCCGGTGAACATCAGGCTCGGGTTGGCGCCGCCGACACCCAGATCGGCGACCCCCTTGCCGTACTCGCGGACGAACTCCGAGGGACGGACGGAGTCCTTGCCGCGGGTGACGTCCAGGGCCACCTCCTGCAGCCCGACGGCCTGGTCCAGCAGGGTCTCCAGGTAGGTCGCGGCCTCGTCGGCGGTGCGGGTGGTGAAGGTGTGGCCGTCGGTCAGCGTGCCGATGCAGCCCTCCCGGGCCATGGTCAGCACCGCACCGAGGCACGTCTGCAGCTTGAGCTGGTCGGCGTCGGCCATGATCCCGCACGGCCCGTTGCCCTCGTCGGACAGGTGCAGCAGCCCGATGTCGGCGAGCCGGACGATCACGTGCCCGGCGCAGTGGCCCTGGGTGCGGAGCACCTGGACCGCGCCGTCGGCGAAGGTCCAGCCGGTCATCGGGACCGACCCCACGGGGATCCGTTCCAGCGGCAGTTCCTCGTAGGTGCGGGTGACGGCGGCGAACGGGTGCATCGGGGTGAACAGCGAGTTGACCATCGCGCCGGCCAGCGAGGGCGGCGCCGGCAGCGGCACCACACCGGGCACCCGCTCGAAGGAATGCACCCAGTACCCGGCCGGGTCGATGATCTGCGGCAGGTCGCGGGCCGGCAGGTAGTGCTCGGCAGTGATGCCGCGGGTCGCCGCGAGCTCGTCGGCCAGGTCGTTGTTGCCGACGTGGTCCACGTGGCCGTGGGTGGTCAGCACCACCAGCCGGGACCACGGGCCGACCATGTCCACGGCGCCGACCTTGTCCGCGGCACCGACCAGTGCCGTCCGGAACTCGGTGGTCACGCCGGTGTCGACCAGGAACAGGGTGTCACCGACCCGGTGCAGCAGGCTGTTGGCCACGTCGGGCTGCTCCGCGGCGACGTCCAGCTCCTGCCCGAGGACCAGCACGGTGGCCTCGTCGATCCGCAGCACGGTGCCCAGTGCGGGCTCGGAGTGTGCGGCAGCCGTTGCAGCGGTGGAGGTCTCGGTCCTGCTCATGATGTGCTTCTTCCCGTCTCGTGATGTGTCGGTGTCCTGTTGCTCTGTCGGGACCGACGCTAGGTCCGTGCTCTCACGCCGCACTCACATCCGGCAATCCCCCGGGTGAGTGCACGTGAGAGAACGCCGTGAGAGCCCCGGGCCACCGTGTGCACAGGCAGCGCCGGGCTGCGCCGGACCGATCAGGGAAGCGGGAAGAGACGATGGGAACGCAGGAGCTGGACCAGGAACGAACGGCCGGGCTGTCGCCACGGCGATGGCTGGTGCTGATCGCGATGACCGGCTCGCTGTCGATGGTGATGCTCGACCAGACGGTGGTCGCGGTGGCCCTGCCCTCGATGACCCGGGATCTGCCGTTGTCCGCGCACGGCGGCGCCTGGGTGGCGAACGCCTACGTGCTGGCGATGGCCGCGCTGGTGGCGCTGGGCGGGCGGGCCGGTGACCTGCTGGGCGGCCGCACCACCTTCCGGGTCGGCGTCACGCTGTTCTTCCTGGCCTCGGCCGGCTGCGCCTTCGCCCCGACCGGTGATGCCGGCCAGGGTGTGCTGATCGCCTTCCGCGCCCTGCAGGGGGTGGGGGCGGCGCTGATGGTGCCGGTCTCGGCGGCGATCGTGATGGCCGAGTTCCCGCCCGCCGAACGCGGCCGGGTGATGGCGATGTACGCCGGGATCAGCCAGATCTTCCTGGCCCTGGGTCCGCTGATCGGCGGTCTGCTCACCGAGTACGTGTCCTGGCGCGCGGTGTTCCTGTTGAACGTGCCGGTCGGCATCGCGACGCTGGTGCTGGTGAGGATCGCCCGGGTGCCGAACGTGCGCAGGCCCGCCGGGCGGCTGTCGGTCCTCGACATCGTGCTGGTGGTCGGTGGTCTCGGACTGACCACGGTGGCCGTGCAGCAGTCGGGTCTGTGGGGCTGGGCATCGCCGGTCACGCTGACGCTGCTCACCGCAGGAGTACTGGCGACCGCGGTCTTCGTGGTCCGGCAGCTGCGCAGCCGTGACCCGTTGATGCAGCTGCGGCTGTTCGCCGACCGCGGGTTCACCGGGGATGCCGTGGTGATGGCGCTGGTGCAGTTCGGCCTGCTGGGCATGGTGCTGTACAGCTCGGTCTACCTGCAGGGCGTGCTCGGGATCTCGCCGGCGCAGGCCGGTGTCGCGGTGCTGCCGCTGATCATCCCGCTGACCGTCGCCGCGCAGATCGGTGGTCGCTGGTTCGACCGGGCCGGGGTGCGGGCACCGGCGCTGACCGGGCTGCTGGTGTGTGCGGCCGGCGCCGTGCTCTGGACGCTGGCGCTGCCGACGCTCACCTACGGCTGGCAGATCCCCGGCATGGTGGTGATGGGACTCGGCCTCGGACTCACCCTCTCGCCGACCAACACCGACGCGCTGGCCCGGGCCGGGGAGGACCGGCGCAGCCAGGCCTCCGGCGTGGTGCAGACGATGCGGCAGCTCGGCGGCACGCTGGGCGTCGCCGTGATCGGCAGCGTGGTGGTCTCCCGCGTCCACTCCTCGGGGCTGTCCGACGGCTCCCCGCACACCACCGCTGACGCCATCTCCGCCGGGTTCCTCTGCGCGGCAGTCGCTTTCGCGCTGGCGGCGGCGGCCGCGGCGGTGTTCCTGCAGCGGCGCCCGCTGGTGACGGACCAGGGCTGATCCCGATCATGGACGACGGGCACTTCTCCGGCAGGTCGCGCCCGGATAGCGTGCGGCCATGGACTTCCGGGACCTCGGCCCACTGCAGGTGGAGAACGAGGGCATCCCGGTACGGCTCACCGGTCGCCGTCTGCTCTCGGTCCTCGCGGTGCTGGTGGCGCGGCAGGGCGACGTGGTGACGGTGGACGGCCTCATCGACGCCGTCTGGGACGGTGCCCCGCCGGACCGGGCGGAGGCGGCGCTGGACTCGCTGCTCTGGCGGCTGCGCAAGGCCCTCGAGCCGGCGCGGGCGCCGCGCGACCCGGACGGTCTGCTGCGCACCGAGGCCGCCGGCTACCGGCTGGAGGCCGGACGCGGGGAGATCGACTCGGCGGCCTTCGCCCGCGAGGCGGCCGCCGCGACGGACGCCCTGCGCGCCGGTGATCACACGCGGGCGCTGGACATCAGCACCCGGGCGCTCGGCCGGTGGCGCGGCCGGCCGTACGACGGGATCTCCGACGCCGGCTGGATCGCGGCCGCCCGGGAGCGGCTGGAAGCGGTGCGGATCGACCTGGCGGAGATCCGGATCGGGGCGCTGCTCGTGGCCGGACGGCCGGAGGAGGCGGTGGCCGACCTGGTGCCGCTGATCGACGAGTACCCGTTCCGCGAGCACCTGCGGGCCCAGCACATGCTCGGCCTCTACCGGTCCGGGCGACAGGCGGAGGCGTTGGCGGCCTACGCCGGCGCACGGCAGGTGCTGGACGCCGAGCTCGGTGTCGAACCGGGACCGGAACTCGTGGCCATGCACGCCGCCGTCCTCGGTCAGGATCCCGCGCTGGACCTGCCCCGGAAGGCCGCGCCGGCCGGCCCGGTCGACGCGGGTGCCTTGTCCGGCACCGGATTGCCCGCCCGCCGGGTGGTCCCGATCGGACGGGCCGCCGAGTCCGACGCGGTGACCGCAGCGGTCCGGCCGGGCCGGCTGCTCACCCTGGTCGGGCCGATGGGTGTCGGCAAGACCACGCTGGCGATCGCCTGCGCGGCGGGCCTGGTCGACGACGAGAGATACCCCGACGGAGTGCATCTCGCCGACCTGTCCGCGGTGGCCGACCCTGCCGCGGTGGCCGGGGAACTGGCCGCCGCACTGGGGCTGACCCTCGATCCCGGTTCTCCGGCCCGCTCGCTGGCCGCGTCCCTGGCCGGCCGACGGGCGCTGCTGGTCGTCGACAACTGCGAGCAGCTGCTGCCCGGCATCGCCGACCTGGTCGCCGGGATCCTCTCCACTGCAGTCGATCTCGCCGTGCTGGCGACCAGTCGGGAGGAACTGGGCGTCCCCGGCGAGACGGTGGTGCGGATCCAGCCGTTCCCGGTCCCCGGTGGCGCCGGCGCCGACAGCCCCGGCGTGGCACTGTTCCTGGACCGGTCCGGTCTGTCGGACGACGCCGCCGATGCCGGCGACATCGCCGAGGTGGTGCGTATCTGTGCGGCGCTGGACGGCCTCCCGCTGGGGATCGAGCTCGCCGCCCGGCGCGCCCGGTTCCTCAGCCTGGCCGAGGTGGCCGCCGGGGTGGAGGCCGAACCCGGGGCGCTGACCCGCGATCCGCGCAGCCCGCGACCGGACCGGACGTTGCACGACGGCATCGAGGTGAGCCACCGGACCTGTCGCCCGGACGAGCAGGTGCTGCACCGCCGACTGTCCGCGCTGTCCGCGCCGTTCACCCTCGGCCTGGCCCGGGCGGTGGCCGGGAACCCGCCGCTGGCCGCCGATCTCGTGCCGGACCTGGCTGCTGCGCTGGCCGGCCGGTCGCTGCTCGCGGTGGAACCGTCGGGCCGCCCGGGGGCGCCCACCCGGTTCCGCCAGCTGCTGCCGATCAGGGCGCACGCGGCGGACGCCCTGCGGGCAGCCGGGGAGATGAGCGAGATCGTCGGCCGGCGCGACGCACACGTCGTCGCGCTCGTCGCCGACGGCCCGCGGCGCGGGCGTCCGGGGCAGCGGACCTGGTACGAGGCACTGGACGCCGACCGGGCGTCGGTGGGTGCGGCGATCGAGTCGCTGCTGACCGCGCCGGACGGTGATCCGGTCGCGTTGCTGCTGTCGCGCCTCGCCGGGTACGTGCACGACCGCAATCACGCCGTGGAGGCCCGGCGCTGGCTGGTCGCCGCCGACCGGCACCCGGGCCTGTCGGAGTTCGGCGCGGCGACCGCCGCCGCGGCGCTGGGCTGTTCCTACGCCATTGCCCGCGACAACGACCGCGCTGCAGACTGTTTCGCCCGCGCCGAGCCGGTGCTGCTGGCAGCCGCAGACGGCGTCGCCGATGACGGCCGGGCCGTCGACGCCGCCGGGGCACTGCTCGACATGGCCTGCGCCGCCTGGCTCGGCGACGACTGGGCCCGGGCCGTCGGGCTCGCGACCGTGGCCGCCGACCGCTGCCGGGCGGTCGGTGCCGATCACGAGGCGATGATCGCCGATGCGGTGCTGATCGCCGGCGGCGTGTTCGCCGATCCCGCCGCCGGGGTGGCAGCGGCGGAGGCGCTGCTGGCCCGGCCCGGTGCTGACCGCAACGGGCTGGCCACGCTCTTCGCCTGTGGGACCGCGGCCATCGGGTCCGCGATGACCGGAGACCCGGAGGCCGCGGTGCGCTGGACCGGTGAGGCACTGCGCTGCTCGCTGGCCATCGGTGCGGAGAACATCGGCGGGCTGTTGGAACAACGCGGCGGTCACCTGGTGCGGGCCGGGCGGCCGGTGGAGGCGCTGCGCTGCTTCGGTGCCGCCGCCGCGCACGACCGCCGGGTCGGCCTGACCTGGCCGCAGCACCCGACCACGCCGCCGCTGCTGTCGGCGGCCCGGGCCGGGGTCGGTGACCAGGAGGCCGACCAGGCCTGGTCCGCCGGGGAGCGGGTGATCGCCGCCGGGCGCGGGCTGCGCCTCACCGACTGGATCTGACCCGCCCGGACGCCCCGGTCCGTCCGTAGGGTGGTCGGATGCCCACCGCACTCGTCACCGGGGCGACCGCCGGCATCGGAGCCGCGTTCGCCGTCCACCTCGCCACCCAGGGGTACGACCTGGTGCTGGTCGCCCGCGGTACCGACCGGCTGCAGGAGCGCCGGGCCACCCTGCTGACGCTGGGTGCGCCCACGGTCGAGCTGATCACCGCGGACCTGACTCACGCGGCCGACCGGGAGGAGGTGGCCGAGCGGCTGGCCCGGCCCGGCGCGCCGGTCGACCTGCTGGTGAACAACGCCGGCATCGGGCTGGGCAAGGAGTTCCTGGAGAGCACCCCGGACGACCTGCAGCGACAGATCGACCTCAACGTCACCGCCGTGGTGCGCCTGACCCACGCCGTGCTGCCCGGCATGGTGCAGCGCGGGCACGGCGGGGTGATCAACGTGGCGTCGATCGCCGGCCTGGTCGCCGGCCGCGGCACCACCTACGCCGGGTCAAAGGCGTTCGTGGTCAGCCTGTCCGAGGGACTGTCGATGTCGTTGCGCGGCACCGGTGTCCGGGTGCAGGCGCTGTGCCCTGGTTTCGTCCGCACCGAGTTCCACGACCGGGCCGGCATCGACATGACGAAGACCCCGGATGCGCTCTACGTCGACATCGACCTGGTGGTGCGCACCTCCCTGGACGACCTGCGCCACGACCGGCCGCTGTCGATCCCGGGGCCGCTCTACAAGGTCATCGCCACGCTGTCCCGGCTGGCCCCGCGCGGGCTGGTCCGGTCCGTCGCGGCGAAGGTCAACAACAAGGGCCGCACCTGAGCCCTGTCCCGCGAACGGTGGTCAAGCCCGTGGTTCAGCCGGTCCACGGCGGCGCGACACCCCAGCCCCAGCGGGGGACCGGTGCGTCGGTGACCGGCGCGGCGCCCGGCTGCGAGTTGGCCACCGCCAGCCGGGTGCCCCACTCCAGGTAGCCGACCAGCGCGGCCCGGAACTCCGGGTCGGCCGGCATCCCGGCGTCGTCGGCGGCCCGGCTCATCAGCGTGGCGAACCGGAACCGCTGTTCGTCGCTGATCCCGAGATCGATGTGGTGGCGCAGCATCTCCGGGTACCCGCCGTGCTGCTCGGTGTACAGCGCCGGGCCGCCGAACACCTCCGCCCACCACAGCGTCACGTGGGCCCGGTGCGCCTCGCTGACCTGACCGTGGAACACCGGGCCGAGCAGGTCGTCCTGCTCCACCCGGTCGTAGAACGCGTCCATCAACCGGCGGAACGCCTCGGTCCCTCCCGCCCACTCCCACAGTGTCGGTGTGTCGTCCTCTGCCATGCCGGGCAGTGTGCGCGCACGCCTGGGCCGGGGCCAGCGGCTTTCGCCGACAGCGGATCCCTGCAGCCGGCCCGGGTCCGGTCCGGGGCCGGCAGACCCACTCGGTCAGGCCCGCTTCGACCGCATCGCCGCGACCACCGTCAGGTCCGGGTCGGCGGCCGCCTGTCGGTACTCCGCCGAACCGACCGGGAGCAACGTGACGTGGCCGTCGGCGTCGTGCAGCAGTCCCCAGCCATAACGTTTGGCCAGCGGGGAGGACCGCAGGCACGCCTGCGGCTTGTCGAAGAAGGCGGTCCGGGCGGTCGCCTGCTCGTTCTCCTTCACCCCGGTGCGCAGCGCCTGCACCGTGAAGAGCAGGTCGTCGGAGGTCATCCGGGCCCCGGGGGCGGTGAGCAGCCCGAACTGCAGGGAGGCGATCGTCGGACCCTTGCCGTCCGGCGGCTCCTGCGCGGCGGTCACCGGGCAGTCGGCGGCGACGGTGATGAAGGTGTTCGTGTAGTTCGTGCTGTGCGGTGCCATGTCCGGTCCCTCCGTATGCGGTCCGGATCGATCCTGGTGCTGCGGTGTCGGCCCGGTCTTGCAGAATTCCGACGTGCGGCAGACGAGCGACGAGGAACCGATCCTTCCCAGGGATCGGCACGGTGTGCTGCACCCGGCCAACCTGCCCCGGTTCGCGGCCCGCCGGTACTCCCCGTCGCCGGCGGCGGCGACGCTGGTGGACGGGTACTGGGAGGTGAGCTGGCGGCTACCGCCGGGGGAGTCGATCCGGCAGCGGGTGATCGAGTTCCCGGCGATCACACTGACCCTGGAATCGGGGGAGGTGCCGGCGCCGCTGGTGCTGACCGGGGTGCACTCCCGGGCCTGGGTCCGTGAGATCAGCGGTGAAGGCACGGCTTTCGGCATCCGGCTGCGGCCTGCCGGGATCGTGCTGCTGGGCGGGCTGACCCCGCAGCAGGTGGCCGATCGGACGGTACCCGTCACCGCCGACGATCCGGACCCGGCGGTGCATGCACTGCTGGTGGCCGTCGCCCGGGCCGGGGACGCCGCCGGACGGATCCGGTTGATGGACGACCACGCAGCGGCGGCGGCCTCGCGGGCCGGTGAGCTCCACCTGCTGGCCAATCGCGTGGTGGACCGGCTGCTGGCGGACGTCCACCGACCCGGCGGTGCCGAGTTGGCCGGGCTCGTCGGAGCGGGGGAGCGCAGCGTCCAGCGCGCACTGCGGGCGACCCTGGGACGAGGCCCCACCTGGGTGGCCCGTCGGATCCGGCTGCAGGAGGTGGCGCGCCTGCTGGCCACCCGTCCCGATCTCGACATCACCTCCGTGGCCGCTGATCTCGGCTACACCGACCAGGCGCACCTGACCACCGACTTCCGTGGCGTGGCCGGAGTGACACCGGCCGCCTACCGGCGCTCGGTGGTCGCCGGGTCCTGATCGAACGTCCCCTGACAACCCCCTTGCGCGATCGGTAGTCAGCGCTACTATGTACCGGTAGTCAGTGCTGCTGAGTACCTCGCCGGCAGCCGTGCGGAATGTGGGAGGTGTTGTGGGCAAACAGATGACGGAGATGCTCAAGGGCACGTTGGAGGGCATCGTGCTGGCGATCCTGGCGCTGCGCCCGGCCTACGGGTACGAGATCACCGCGTGGCTGCGGGACCAGGGATTCACCGACATCGCCGAGGGCACGATCTACGCCCTGCTGGTGCGGGTGGAGCAGAAGGGCCTGGTGGACGTGGAGAAGGTGCCGTCGGAGAAAGGCCCGCCGCGGAAGGTCTACTCGCTGAACGCCCGCGGTCGTGAACAACTCGAAGAGTTCCGCAGGACCTGGAGCTTCCTGTCGGAACGTCTGGACCAGCTCCACCGAGAAGGAGTGTGAAAACGATGATGTCGATCTCGGGCATGTTCCAGGAGAAGAAGCGCTACCGGCAGTACAAGGCCCGGATGCAGGAACTCCCGCCCGGCTACCGGGAGACCGTCGGGGCGCTGGAGCGCTATCTGATGGTCACCGGTCCCGGTGACGGCGCGAACCTGTTGGCGATGCTGGAGGACCTGGCCGATCTGTTCGAGCAGAGCGTCGCCGACGGCACACCGATCGCCGGCATCGTCGGCGAGGACGTGGTGGAGTTCGCCGAGGCGTTCCAGCGGAACTACCCGCGCGGGCAGTGGATCACCAAGGAACGCAAGAAGCTCGCCGACGCGGTGCGGGAGGCACAGAAGTCCGGTGGTGCGCCATGAGTGCTCCGGTCCTCGCGCCACCGGCGATCAGCATCCGCGGGCTGCGGAAGTCCTTCGCCGACCACCAGGTGCTGCGCGGCGTCGACCTCGACGTGGCACCGGGCAGCATCACCGCCCTGCTCGGCTCCAACGGCGCCGGCAAGACCACGGTGGTGCGCATCCTCGCCACCCTGCTGCGCGCGGACGCCGGGTCCGCGGAGGTGCTCGGCCATGATGTGACCACTGCTGCCGGGCAGGTCCGGGAGTCGATCAGCCTGACCGGGCAGTTCACCGCGGTGGACGACATCCTCAGCGGTCGCGAGAATCTCGTGCTGATGGCGAAGCTCCGGCACCTGCCGGACCCCGGTGCGGTGGCCGACGACCTGCTGTCCAGGTTCTCGCTCACCGAGGCCGGTGGCCGGAAGGTGTCCACCTTCTCCGGTGGCATGCGCCGCCGCCTGGACATCGCCATGAGCCTGGTCGGCGACCCGGCGGTGATCTTCCTGGACGAGCCGACGACCGGGCTGGATCCCGCCGCTCGGATCGAGGTCTGGTCCACGATCGAGGATCTCGCCGGCCGAGGCACCACGGTGCTGCTGACCACGCAGTACCTTCAGGAGGCCGAGCAGCTCGCCGACCGGATCGCGATCCTGCACGAGGGCAGCATCCTGGTGGAGGGCACGCTCGCCGAACTGCGCGCGCTGTTGCCGCCGGCCACCGTCACCTACGTCGAGAAACAGCCCTCGCTGGAGGAGATCTTCTTCGCGCTCACCGGGCGCCCTGCCGGGCACGGGAAGGGAGAGTCATGACCACGCACGTCATCCGGGACACCGGCTCGCTGCTGGGCCGCTCGCTGCGGCACGTCTCGCGCAGCCCGGACACCATCATCACCACCTCGGTGATGCCGATCGCGTTCCTGCTGCTGTTCGTCTACGTCTTCGGCGGCGCGATCAGCGCCGGCCCGGGCAACTACGTCAACTACCTGCTGCCCGGGATCCTGCTCATCACCATCGCCTCCGGGGTGTCCTACACGGCCTTCCGGCTGTTCCTGGACATGAAGAGCGGCATCGTCGAGCGGTTCCGGTCGATGCCGATCGCCCGGTCCTCGGTGCTGTGGTCACACGTGCTGACATCGATGGTGGCGAACGTGCTCTCGCTCGTGCTGGTGGTGCTGGTGGCCCTGCTCATGGGGTTCCGGACCTCGGCCGGCGTCGGTGCATGGCTGGCGGTGATCGGCATCCTGCTGCTGTTCACCCTGGCGCTGACCTGGCTCGCGGTGATCCCCGGCCTGACCGCGGGCTCGCAGGACGGGGCGATCGGCTTCTCCTACCCGCTGATCTTCCTGCCGTTCATCAGCTCGGCGTTCGTGCCGACGGACACCATGCCCGGGCCGGTGCGCTGGTTCGCCGAGCACCAGCCGGTCACCGCGATCGTCGACGCGCTGCGCCGGCTGCTGGACGAGCAACCGGTCGGCACGGACATCTGGGTCGCGCTCGCCTGGTGCGTCGGGATCCTGGTGCTGGCAGCAGGTCTCGCCCTGCGGGTCTACCGCCGCAAGTTCGCCTGACTCCCGGTCGGTCGTCAGTCCAGCAGGTGGTCGGCCAGCACCTCGGCCACCTCGTCGGTGCGCTCGATGTGCGGGCTGTGGCCGACGCCCTCGAACACCACCTCGCGGTAGCTGCCGCCGGCGTCGGCATAGCGGTCCAGCACGGTCCGGGTCTGGGTGACCATCGGCTGGACCGGGGAGGCGTCGGCCCCCGGCCAGCCGGGCACCGCGCCCAGCGCGCCGAGCTGGGACAGGTCGAACATCGAGGTGTCCGAGACGATCTGGTCCGCATCGCCGCGCAGCCACAGGATCGGCGGCTTCGGGTCGATGTCCACCACGCCGGTCAGATCGAGGTGGGTGGGCGCCATCGTGTTGAGCACCCCGCGGTCGCCGGGCGCCACGCCGGGCCAGGTGGTGGTGGGCCGGGAGTCACCCGGGTAGTTGTCCTCGCCGGTCGCGGTGGACAGCATCGAGGCGACGAAGATCTCCTCGCCCTCCCCGTCCCAGCCGGGCGCGACGTAGAAGGAGCGCAGCACCACCTTCGGCGAGGACGGCGCGGCGTCGGAGGTGTCGCCGTCGGCGAGGGCGCGGACGAACTCGGTGTTCGCCGAGCCGGCGCCGGAGCCGGCCGCGTCCGGCGAGGCGAGCGTCCCGTCCGCCCGGGTCGCGCCGAAACCGTAGGGGGACACCGGGTTCACCAGGGTCACGGTGCGGACCGCGGACGGCCGGTCGATGAGCATCTGCAGCACGACACCACCACCCATCGACCAGCCCAGCAGGTCCACCTCGTCGTGACCGAGGGCATCGATCGTGGCCCACACGTCGTCGGCGAAGTCCCGCAGCCCGCGGGTCGCGTCGACCGGAGCGGTCGACGTACCGCCGAACCCGCGCAGGTCGATCGCGACCGGCCGGATGCCCGCCGGGAGCCGGGTCATCAGCGGGAAGAAGAACGGGGAGGAGGAGACGTTGCCGTGCACCAGTACCAGCGGCCGGCCCTCCTGGCGCTCGACCACCTCGCGGACGCACACCTCGATCCCGTTGGCCGGGATGGTGTTCACGGTGATCCGGTCGTGGTGGAAGAGGTGGTCCGCCATCGCTGTCTCCTTCGAGGGACGCCGATCCGCTGCGCACCGGCCGCCGTCGTCGCGGCGCCGCGCCTGTCCGGCGATCTTCGCATCCCGGTCCCGGCCGGGCAGCGGGGGCACGGCCGGCCGGCGATGTGCCAGGCTGTGCGGCGTGAGCAACGCCCCCACCCCGGCCCCCGTCCCCGACGCCGCCGCCCGCGCCCGGCTGGCCGAGCTGGTCGCCGATCTCGCCGTGGTGCACGGCAAGGTGATCCTGTCCTCCGGCCGGGAGGCGGACTACTACATCGACGGCCGGCTGCCCACGCTGCACCACGAGGCCGCCCCGCTGATCGGCATCCTGCTGCGCCAGCTCACCGCCGACTGGGAGTTCGATGCGGTCGGCGGTCTCACCCTCGGCGCCGACCCGGTCGCCGCCGCGGTGATGCACGCGCCGGGTCGGCCGATCGACGCGTTCGTGGTGCGCAAGGAGACCAAGGCGCACGGCATGCAGAAGCGGATCGAGGGTCCGTCGGTGCAGGGTCGCCGGGTGCTCGCCGTCGAGGACACCTCCACCACCGGCGGATCGGTGCTGACCGCGGTCGACGCCCTGCAGGAGGCCGGCGCCGAGGTGGTCGGGGTGGCCACGGTGATCGACCGGGCGACCGGCGCGGCCGAGGCGGTCCAGGCCCGCGGTCTGCAGTACCGCTACCTGCTGGACCTGCACGACCTGGGGCTGGCCTGACCCTCCCGCCGGCCGCGGCCGGTCCCGGTGCTGCCGCGGACGGTCCAGTGACTGCCGCGGACGGTCCCGGGGCGGACCTCCCCGGACCGACCGAGTGGGTCACCGGCGAACCGGTCGGCGTCGGCCCGCACCCGCGGCCCTGGCCGGACGACGCGCGGCTGGACCCGGAGCTGCTGTCGAGCGGTGACGCCCGCAACGTCGTCGACGCGTACCGGTACTGGCGGCGGGAGGCGATCGTCGCCGACCTGGACGCCCGGCGGCACCCGTTCGAGGTGGCCATCGAGAACTTCGGCCACGACGCCAACATCGGCACGGTCGTGCGCACGGCGAACGCGTTCCTCGCGGCCCGGGTGCACATCGTCGGGCGGCGCCGGTGGAACCGCCGCGGCGCCATGGTCACCGACCGGTACCAGCACGTGCACCACCACCCCGACGTCGACGCCCTTCTCACCGACGCCGCGGGCCGCGGCCTCACCGTGGTCGCGGTGGACAACGTGCCCGGCGCGGTGCCGCTGGAGACGACCGAACTGCCGCGCGACTGCCTGCTGGTGTTCGGCGCCGAGTCCGGCGGGATCACCGATCCGACCCGGCAGGGCGCGGCACTGACTGTGTCCATCGCCCAGTTCGGGTCCACCCGGTCGGTCAACGCCGGGGTCGCGGCCGGCATCGCCATGCACGCCTGGATCCGGACCCACGCGGACCTGCGCACCGCCTGGTGACGCGCTCCCCGGTCAGCGGTAGTCGACGCAGATCTCGTCCGGGCCGGTCAGCGTGATCCCGAACCAGCTGACCCCGCCGGTGCACAGCGCCCGCGGCGACTCCCGGGCCAGGTCACCGATCTGCGAGCGGACGGCGATCGCGCCGATCAGCAACATCGCGGCGGCGGCCAGCACGGCGATGCGGGCCGCCCAGCGGTGCAGCACGAACAGGCAGACCGCGGCCGCGGCGGCAACGATCGCGATCAGCCAGATCAGCCAGGTCTGCGCGCTGGTGGTGTTCATGGCGGGGGTCGGTGGTGACTGTCGTGTCGGGATCAGTGGGCTCGGCGACCGTCAGGAACCCGGGCAGCCCGGCAGGGTGACGTCGATGCCGAAGAAGCTGGGGCTGTCACAGGCCGCGGCACCGACGGCGTTCTGCGCGCCCTCGGCGTAACTGACGATCCGGTCCCGCTGCTGCCACCCGAAGAAGATGATGACCGCGGCCAGCACCAGCGTGATGATCTTGCCGACGATCTTCTTGATGACGATCGCGAGCACGATCGCCACCACGGCCAGGCCAATCAGCACCCACATCGCGGTGGTCTTGATCGTCTCGAAGTCGAGTTCCACGTCAGGAACCTATCGGTGCGGGGGTCGGGAACCGGTGTGCCGGGCCGAGGCCCGGAACCCGTGGACTCAGCGCTCGGCGGCGCGGCGCCGGCGCTGCCGCAGGTGCAGCAGGGCCGGGATCGCGGACATCAGCACCACGATGACCACGGCGCCGACGAAGATCAGGTCGACGTTCTCGGCGATGAAGTCGATCCGGCCGAGGAAGTAGCCGGCCAGGGTGACAATGCCCACCCACAGCGCGCCGCCGATGGCGGAGTACAGGGTGAAGATCTTGGCGTCCATCTTGGAGGCGCCGGCCATGACGGTCGCGACAGTGCGCACGATCGGCACGAACCGCGCCAGCACCACGGTGATCTTGCCGTACTTGGCGAAGAACGCCTCGGACTTCTCGATGTACTCCGGCTTGAGGAACTTGGCGTCCGGTCGCTTGAACACTGCCGGTCCGACCTTGCGGCCGATCCAGTAGCCGACCATGTTGCCCACGAAGGCGGCCACCCAGAGCAGGGCGAGGAAGAGCCAGATGTTGACATCCAGGGTGCCTGTGGCCACGAGAAGTCCTGCGATGAACAACAGGGTGTCGCCGGGCAGGAAGAAGCCGATGAGCAGACCGCACTCGGCGAACAGGATGGCCATGACGACAGCTGTGGCCCAGGGGCCTGCCCCGTTGAGGATCACCTCAGGGTCCAGCCAGCTCGGGAGGATCGACATCTCGGAGGTGGTCACGGCTGCAAAGGTTACCGGCCCGGATACGCCGCCAGTGTGAAATCGCTGATCAGCGCCGATGAAAGAAGTCACGCCGGTTCCGGGAACCGGATCGGGTTCGCTGAGCGGTGCTCAGGAAAACGGACGGACGTACCGGGCGCCGCGAAGGATCAGAACAGCCAGAGACTGATCACGCCGAGCACCGCGCCGGAGACGAGGGCGGCAGCGCCGATCACCAGGATCAGGGTGCGGTCGGTCCAGCCCTGACCGCGGGACCCGCGGGCGGCAGGGGTGTTCCGGCTTGCGTCCGCAGCCGGCTTCGGCCCGCCGGCCATCGCCCGCAACGCCTGCTGCAGCACCTGTTCGGCCTTCGGGTCGGGCTCGCCGGCGGCCGGCCCGGGAGGGGGCACGCGCACCGGTCAGCGGGCCCGCATGATGTCGCCGAGCTTGGCGACCGCGCGGCTGGCCGTCGACTTCACCGTGCCCTTGGACAGCCCGGTGGCCTCGGCGATCTCCGCCTCGGACAGTCCGCCGTAGTAGCGCAGCACCAGTACCTCGCGCTGCCGCGGGGCCAGGTCGCCGAGGGCGGCGACCACCGCCTGGTGCTCGGCGGTCAGCATCGCGAGCGACTCGGCGGAACGCGCGGTGCCGGCGTGCGGCGGGACGTAGGCGCGGGCGGTGCGCCGGCGGCGCAGCATCGACCGGGAGCCGTTGACCACCGCGGTGCGCAGGTAGCCGATGGCGGCGGCGCTGTCGCGCAGCCCGTCCCAGTTCCGGAACAGGCCGGCGAACGCCTCCTGCACCACGTCCTCCGCGCTGGCCTGGTCGTCCACCAGCAGGATCGCCAGCCGGACCATCCCCATCCGGTGGCTGCGGTAGAGGTCGTCGATGGTCAGCGGCGCGTCCGGCGGTGCGGCGGGCTCCGCGATCGCCGGGTTGAGCTGGGCCAGGGTGCCGAGGGTGCGCTCGACGACGGCCTCTGAGTAATCGGAGCCGGAATGGTCGGGGGAGCCGCCGGCGGGCCCGGGGGGCATGGCGTAGTGACCTTCGGTGGACACCTGGTTGCCTCCTCGTCGACCCGCCCCGGACCCGGCGCCGGATCCGACGGTGCGCGGGACCGCGGCCGGGTGTCCGGATCGTACGTCCGATGACCCTCCGCGGTCCCGGGTTCGGCGGCCGCCACCCGCCCGGCGGAGCGGCCGCACGCCCGCTTCCGGGCAGGAAGCCGGCCGCCGGTGGGTCGCCGGTGGCCGCTACAGCTGTCCGGTGATCGACGGATGTGACGAAAGAGGCGCTGTGACAGCCGGTTCCGGTTGTGTACCACCGATGTCCGCCGCCACGCCGTGCGGCCTGCGGTTTGGCAGTTCCATGTGTCTGCTCTGTGACCGGAATGAGCACGCGGTTACGTAATCGTTACGTCCACAGCGTGCCCTCAACTTGCACAGGCCGATTGCAAACGCTTTCATGGCGGGGTGCTGTGAGCGCCCTCACAGCCCAACGTCAAGAAACGGAGGTCAGCCGAGTGTCACGTACTCCGGCTAGGAAGGCGATGGCCACCATCGCAGGGATCAGCGCCCTCGCGCTGATCATGACCGCCTGTGGAGGCAGCAGCAACGAAGCCACCACCACCACCCCGGCCGGCAGCACCGCTGCGTCGGCCACCACCGAGGCCCCGGCCTCGTCGAGCGGGGGCTCCTCGGAGGCCCCGACCTCCTCCGGCGGGTCCGAGACGTCCACCAGCTCCGGCGGCAGCGGCACCGTCCCCGGTGACGACGACACCTGGTGCGACACCATCAAGAGCAACTGGGCCGACATCTCCGGCAAGTCCGTCTCGGTCTACACCAGCATCGTGGCCGCCGAGGCCGAGGGTCTGAAGAACTCCTGGACCGACTTCACCGACTGCACCGGCGTCACCGTGAACTACAACGGTGACAAGAACTTCGAGCAGCAGGTCGTGGTGCAGGCGCAGTCCGGCAACCCGTCGGACATCGCGTTCGTGCCGCAGCCCGGTCTGCTCAAGACCCTGGTCGACACCGGCACCGTCGTCGCCGCCCCGCAGCAGGTCCAGGACAACGTGGACAAGTACTGGGATCCGGGCTGGAAGACCTACGGCACCATCAACGACACCTTCTACGCCGCCCCGCTCGGCGCGAACGTGAAGTCGCTGGTCTGGTACTCGCCGAAGATGTTCGAGGCTAAGGGCTACACGATCCCGCAGACCTGGGACGAGATGGTCGCGCTGTCCGACAAGATCGCTGCCGATCCGGACGGTGTGAAGCCGTGGTGCGCCGGTATCGAGTCGGGCAACGCCACCGGCTGGACCGCCACCGACTGGCTGGAGGAGGTCGTGATGCGCCAGGCCGGGCCTGACGTCTACGACCAGTGGGTCAGCCACGAGGTCAAGTTCTCCGACGCGCCGATCGCGACCGCGCTGGCCACCGTCGGCAGCATCTGGAAGAACGAGAAGTACGTCAACGCCGGCATCGGCGACGTCTCCTCGATCGCCACCCAGGGCTTCGACACCGCGGGTGCCCCGATCCAGGCCGGCCAGTGCTACATGATGCAGCAGGCGAACTTCTACGCCTCGAACTGGACGGGCAACCCGACCATCTCCGAGGACGGCGACATCTTCGCCTTCTACCTGCCGACGATCGATCCGCAGTTCGGCAAGCCGGTCGAGGTCGGTGGCGAGTTCACCACCGCCTTCTCCGACCGTCCGGAGGTGCAGGCGTTCCAGTTCTACCTGTCCACCGCGCACTGGGCGAACAATCAGTCCAAGTCGGCCAACTCCCGCATCTCGGCCAACAAGGGCCTGCTGATCGACAACGTCCAGGGCGACCTGAACAAGCTCTGCGTCGGCATCCTGCAGGACACCGAGGCGATCTCCCGCTTCGACGCCTCCGACCTGATGCCGGCCGCGGTCGGCTCGGGCGCCGAGTGGCAGCAGCTGACCGCGTGGATCACCGGTCAGGACGACGCGACCACGCTGGCCGCGATCGACGCCGCCTGGCCCGCCAGCTGATCCCCACCGGTCCCGGCCGCTCACCGCGAGCGGCCGGGACCGTCCGGGTCTGCGGCAGCAGTCCCGTCACCGGAACTTCCTCGGTGACAGGGTTTTTCCAGTTTCTCCAGCTTCTCCAGTGATGCACGGGTGGACCCCGGACCCTGTCGAGTCCAGCGGGTCCGGGGTCCACCTGTCGCAGTTCCACGCACGTACGACCGGGATCGGGACCGGGCCTCTCGTGGCACCCCCTCCGGCCGACCTCATCCGCTCTCCGACGGAGGGACAGAAAGTGACCGATCAGCAAGTGCGGACGGTGGCAACGCCGCCACCGGCTCCACCGGCCCGGGCCGAACGCCAGGGTGTGTCCTGGGTGTCGATCGTGGTGTGGCTGGTGATCGTCGCGGCGATCGCCGGCATCATCATTGCGAGCCTGGGTGGCGGCGAGACCGGGTTGTTGTTCAAGGCGCGGGAGCAGCACGGCTGGCTCGCCACGGCGATCTTCAACCCGACCAGTGCGGGTCAGAAGATCTTCGTGATGATCCTGGCGATCCTGTTGTTCGTGGTGATCATGGGCGTGATCCTGTGGGCCATCGACCGGCCGAAGGTGCCGTTGGGGGTGCTGGTCGCCGGGTTCCTCGGGCCGGTGGTGATCGCGCTGTCCGGTGGTCTGCTGTGGTCCGGGATCAGCACGATCATCAAGTCGTTCCAGACGTTCAACAGCTCGGGGCAGTCCACCGGATGGGCCGGGTTCGACAACTACACCCGGATCTTCACCGCGGCCAACCAGAACATGCTGATCAACACGGTGCTGTGGATCTTCCTGGTGCCGATCCTGGCCACCGCGTTCGGCCTGGTCTACGCCACCCTGGTGGATCGGACCCGGTTCGAGGCCGCGGCCAAGGCGCTGATCTTCCTGCCCACCGCGATCTCGATGGTGGCCGCCTCGGTCATCTGGCGCTACGTCTACTACCAGCCCTCCCCGTCGGGGAAGGAACAGGTCGGCCTGCTCAACGCGCTGGTCGAGCTGGTCGGCGGTACGCCGCAGAACTGGACCACCAAGTTCCCGCTCGGCACGCTCGCGCTGATCGTGGTGATGATCTGGATCCAGGCGGGCTTCGCGATGACGGTGCTCTCGGCGGCGATCAAGGCCGTGCCGGACGACATCATCGAGGCCGCCAAGATCGACGGCGCGACCGGGATGCGGCTGTTCTGGTCGGTCACCATCCCGACCATCCGGCCCACCCTGGTGGTGGTGCTGACCACGGTCGCGATCGCGTCGCTCAAGACGTTCGACATCGTCAACGTCATGGGCGGCAACCTGCCGGTGAACAACATCGTCGCGAACGCCTTCTACAACGCCAGCTCGGTGCAGCAGCCCGGCTGGGCCGGCGCCTACGCGGTGATCATCTTCATCGTGGTCACCCCGGTGATCATCTTCAACGTCCGCCAGATGAAGAAGTCGGAGGCCATCCGATGACCACCACCACACCTCCGATGCTGGTCGAGCCCGAGGGCAAGGTCAGCGCCCGCAAGCTCAAGGCGCAACTGCGGGCCCAGGAGGCGAAGACGAAGCTGTCCTCGCCGTGGGCCTCCGGGCTCGCGATCATCATCGCGATCCTGTGGACGCTGCCCACGTTCGGCCTGCTGGTCAACTCGCTGCGCACCACCCCCGGCCCGACCACCTCCGGCTGGTGGAAGTTCTGGAGCAACGGGATCGGGTTCACCTTCGAGAACTACACCAACGCCTGGACCGGCAACGGCGCGCAGCCGCTGTCGGACTTCATCCTCAACTCGATCATCATCACGCTGCCCGCGGTGTTCATCCCGATCACCCTTGCCCTGCTGGCCGCCTACGCCTTCGCGTGGATCGACTTCAAGGGCAAGAACATCCTGTTCATCGCGGTGTTCGTGATGCAGGTGGTGCCGATCCAGGTCGCCCTGATCCCGCTGAACACGGTGTACGTCAAGCTCGGCCTGAACACCTCGTTCTGGTCGATCTGGTTGTCGCACACCATCTTCGGCCTGCCGCTGGCGATCTTCCTGCTGCACAACTTCATGAAGGAGATCCCCGGCTCGCTCATCGAGGCGGCACGGGTGGACGGGGCCGGCCACGTCCGGATCTTCTTCCAGGTGCTGATGCCGCTGCTGGTCCCGGCCATCGCGTCCTTCGGCATCTTCCAGTTCCTGTGGGTCTGGAACGACCTGCTGGTCGCGCTGACCTTCTCCAGCCAGAACACCTCGCCGATCACCAAGGGCATCCAGCAGCTCACCACCCAGTTCGGCCAGCAGGGCAACATCCTGCCCGCCGCAGCGGTGCTGGCCATGCTCGTGCCATTGGCGGTGTTCCTGTCACTGCAACGGTTCTTCGTCCGCGGCCTGCTCGCAGGCAGCGTCAAGGGCTGACCCTGCTCCTCCGTACCTGCTCCGGTCCGTCGGCCCACCGCCGCCGGACCGGAGCGGGCGAGGAGGGCTGTCCCGCACCGGCCCGTCCCGGTGCGGAGAGGAAGAACGATGACGGACACGGACGCTTCACCCGGTCCGGTCGGCATCGTCGAGGTGGCCGCCCTCGCCGGGGTCTCCCCGGCGACGGTCTCGAGAGCCCTGCGGGGCATTCCCGGGGTGTCGACGGCCACCCGGCAACTGGTCCAGAAGGCCGCCGCCGACCTGGGATACGTGGCCTCGCCGCAGGCCTCGGCCCTGGCCCGCGGCCGCACCAGCGCGATCGGCGTGCTGGCGCCGTGGATCTCCCGCTGGTTCTTCACCGCGGTGATCGAGGGTGCGCAGGACGTCGTCACCGCGCGCGGCTACGACCTGCTGCTCTACCCGCTCGGCGCGAATGCCGGCCCTGATGCCCAGCCGGTGGACACCCGCGGCCTGCACAAGCGGGTGGACGGGGTGCTGGGCCTGAACGTGCCGGTCACCATGCGGCCGGCGACGCTGAAAACCCTTGCCGCGCCGCTGGTCACCGTCGGCAGCACGATCCCGGGTGTGCCCGGGGTGCGGGTCGACGACCAGCTCGTCGGGTACCTGGCCGCCCGGCACCTGATCGATCTCGGGCACCGCCGGATCGCGTTCCTCGGGCTGGACCCGGACGACATGTACGGCTTCACCGTCGCCCGCGACCGGCACACCGGTTACTGCCGGGCGCTCGCGGAAGCCGGTCTGCCGACCCATCCGGCCGACGTGGAGATCACCGGCTTCGCGGTGGAGGCCGGCGAGGCGGCGCTGGAGCACCAGCTGGCCATCGCCGACTGGGATCCCGCCGCGCTGCCCACCGCGATCGTCGCGGTGTCGGACGAGGTGGCGATGGGCGTGCTCTACGCCGCCCGGCACCGCGGGATCCGGGTGCCGCAGGACCTCTCGGTGGTCGGCGTGGACAACCACGACCTGTCCCACCTCTTCGACCTCACCACCGTCGGCCAGCCGGTCCGGCAGCAGGGCGCGATCGCCGCGCAGATGCTGCTCGACCTGATCGACGGGCGGGGCGTGGGCGGCGGTGAACCGGTCCGGCTGCTCGAGCCCGGGCTCGTCGTCCGCAACACCACCGCCCCGCCCCGCGCGCACTGACCATCACACCGCTTCCCGCGAGAGGCGTTGCGGCGCTGGGGAAAGCACGACGTCCGTGGAAGTGGCCGCTATTGCGACCACTTCCACGGACGCAAGCCGGCCGGTGTGTTCCGGCTCAGGCGGCGACGAGCTCGCGCAGCGCCTTCGAGGTGCGGGACCGGTCGACCAGACCGTTGACGGTGACCATCACGGCGCCCAGCGCGGCCAACCCGGCGCCGACCCACATGGTGGCGCCGTAGCCCCAGCCCACGTTGATCACGTAGGCGCCGAGCGCGGCCCCGAGGGCGTTGGCCACGTTGAACGCGCCCTGGTTCGCGGCGGAGACCAGGCTGCCGCCGCTGCCGGCCGCGATGATGATCTTGTTCTGCACCGCCGGGCCGAGGGCGAACATCACCGCACCGAACGCGACCAGGGTGGCGACCGCCGACCACAGGCTGTACGAGGTGAAGGTGAAGGTGGCCAGCAGCACCGCAGTGATCAGCAGGCCGACGGCCACCATGCGCATCCCGTAGCGGTCGCCCAGGCGTCCGCCGACCACGGTGCCGATGGTGGTGCCGATGCCGAAGACCGCCAGCACCACGGTGATCGCCGTGCCGCCGAGTCCGGTGTGCTCGGTGAGGATCGGGGTGATGTAGGAGTACACGGCGAACAGCGAGCCGAAGCTGATGGTGGTGACGCCGAGGCCGATCCAGACCTGGGACTTGCGGAAGGCGCCGAGCTCGGTGCGCAGCTCGATCCGGATGCCCTCCTCCGGCAGGTAGACCCGCAGGGTCAGGATGGTGACCAGGCCGAGCACGGCGATCCCGCCGAAGACCCAGCGCCAGTCGAACTGCTGCCCGACGAAGGTGCCCAGCGGCACGCCGATGACGTTGGCCAGGGTCAGGCCGGTGAACATCAGCGAGATCGCCTGCGTGGCCTTGTGTGCCGGGACCGCGCGGCGGGCGGCGATGGCGCCGACGCCGAAGAACGAGCCGTGGGCCAGCGACGCGACGACCCGGGCCACCAGCATCACCTGGTAGTTGGGGGCGAGCGCGGCGAGCAGGTTGCCGGCGGCGAAGACGGCCATCAGCGTGATCAGCGTCTGCTTGGTGGTGAGCCAGGTGGACAGCGCCGTCATCGCCGGGGCACCGACCATCACGCCGATCGCGTAGGCGGTGATCAGGATGCCCATGGCGGGGATCGAGGCGCCCAGGTCGGCGCCGATCTGCGGCAGCAGACCCATGATGACGAACTCGGTGCAGCCGATGGCGAATGCGCCGACGGCGAGGGGGATGAGTGCGCGAGGCACGGCCGGTGCTCCTGGAACTGGAAGGTACGGGGTGGATCCGGCGCTGCGGTCGTCGCTGCCGGGTGGTGCTGCGATGGTCGCCGGCCGCGCTGCTCGTCCGGGGACCTGTTCGGTACTGACTACTTCCTGTGGCGCTGCGGAACGGTCCCGGCGGAGGTCGGGCCCGGTCCTGCACTGCGATCGGCACTGACCCGCGATCATTCTGCGACCTCACCCGGCGTCTTGTCGAATCGTTTCGAAGTGATCGCCGTCATGTCCTCCGATCGTGGCGAACGTGCAGGCCACGGGGGATGAACGGGTGGTGCCCGGAGGTGGTCCGCCGGGTGGCCGGAGCGGCGGTGCGGGGGAGTGGGGGTGATGCGCCCGACCGGCCGTGTCCCCGCCGCCGGACCTGCGGGATACTGGTGCCGCGTGTGCAGCTGCGGCCCCGGCCCGGCCGGCGCGCGCACAGTGTCGTGGTCGTCGCAGGCCGCGGCAGCGCCCGTGCTCGATCGTGCTCGGTCCCGAGCCGATCGGCTTGACCGAGGCCGACCACGGCCCCGAAAGGACCCCCATGCCTCTCGCCACCCCGGAGACGTACTCCGCCATGCTCGACCGGGCCAAGGAGGGCGGCTTCGCCTACCCGGCCATCAACATCACCTCGTCCGAGACGATCAACGCCGCCATCAAGGGCTTCGCGGACGCCGGCAGCGACGGGATCATCCAGGTCTCCACCGGTGGCGGCGAGTTCGCGTCCGGTACGTCGGTGAAGGACATGGTCGTCGGCGCCACCGCACTGGCCGAGTTCGCCACCGTCGTCGCCGCGCGTTACGACGTCACCGTGGCCCTGCACACCGACCACTGCCAGAAGGAGAAGCTCGACACCTTCGTCAAGCCGCTGCTGGCCATCTCCGCCGAGCGGGTCAAGGCCGGCGGGAACCCGCTGTTCCAGTCGCACATGTGGGACGGCTCGGCCGTGCCGCTGGCGGAGAACCTGGAGATCGCCAAGGAGCTGCTGGCGCTGACCCGCCCGGCGAAGGTCATCCTGGAGATCGAGGTGGGTGTCGTCGGCGGTGAGGAGGACGGCGTCTCGCACGAGATCAACGACAAGCTGTACACCACCCCCGAGGACCTGATCGCGACCGTCGAGGCGCTCGGCGCCCCGCAGGGGAACGACTACATCGTGGCCGCGACGTTCGGCAACGTGCACGGCGTCTACAAGCCGGGCGGCGTGAAGCTGCGTCCGGCGGTGCTGAAGGAGGGCCAGGACGCGCTGGCCGCGCACCTGGGCACCGGCGCCGGCAGCAAGCCGCTCGCCCTGGTGTTCCACGGCGGATCCGGGTCGACCGCGGAGGAGATCGCCGAGGCGGTGTCCTACGGCGTGGTGAAGATGAACATCGACACCGACACCCAGTACGCCTTCACCCGGCCGCTGGTCGGCCACTTCTTCACCAACTACGACGGCGTGCTGAAGGTGGACGGCGAGGTCGGCAGCAAGAAGGCCTACGACCCGCGCACCTACCTCAAGCTGGGAGAGGCCGGCATGGCCGCCCGCGTGGTCGAGGCCGCCGAGCAGCTCGGCTCGGCCGGGAAGTCCCTGGGCGCCAAGTGATCTGAACCGTCCGCCGGCCGCTTGGGTCGGCCGGGCGAGCGGTGTGCCGACGGCGCACCACCCTGCTGCAGGGTGGTGCGCCGTTGTCGTTCCCGGTTCCTGGCGGAGGGTGCCGGGTCTGCGGACGCCCGGATGCCGGTTCACGCACAGTGACAGTGGCGGGCCCGGCACGCGAACGGCCCACCCGTTGGTGCGACAGCCGAGCGTGGTGGAGGATCTCCGGAGATCGGTGTCTCTGGCGGCGCTGTCACGGTCATTCAGCGGTTCCTGGCGACGATTCTCCCGTTTTGGAACGCCTGTGCGATGGCCGGACCCACAATCACCCGGCCGTGGAGGCCGGAAACGGCCGCGACTTACATCCGTGTCATTTTCCCTGGTGATGTCGGCGTGTCGCGCCTGTGCTCCGTTGGACTGACGTGCAGGATGTGTCTGCTGGGAGTCTTGTTACTTCTGTGACTGGTGTTCTACCGTGTGTGCGGTTCCCTCTTCAGGGGACCGCCGGTGGGCTCTGCGGGCACCGCTCCGCTTCGCGATCCGGCTCGATCTGCAACCGACGACCTGTCGGGAGCACCCTGCAGTAGAGGCCGGGCAGAAGCGCGGACGACGGTGGCACGGGAAGAGCCATCGTCGTCCGGCCGTGCTCAGGGCGGTGGATGCCGCCCGGAGGCGGTGTGCCCGCCGGCCGGAAAGGAACGGCCCATGCGCCGTGTGCTCGCCCTCGCGGCAGCTGCTGTGGCCGTCGCCGCGACAGCCCTGGCGCTGAACACCACCTCCGCCCTCGCCGACCCCTCGGCGAACGCCTGGGCCTCGGTCCGGCAGTGCGAATCGGGTGGCAACTACAGCATCAACACCGGGAACGGGTACTACGGTGCGTACCAGTTCGACCTCGGCACCTGGCGGTCCGTCGGGGGCACCGGGACGCCGAGCAGCGCCTCCGCCGCGGAGCAGGACTACCGCGCGCTCTACCTCTACCGGATGCGCGGCTGGTCGCCGTGGATCTGCGCCTCGCTGGCCGGCCTGAGCGAGGACTCCAGTGCCCGTTCGGGTGTCGTGCCGACGCGCGCCGAGAGTGCCTACATGTCGGGCGGAACCGGCTCCTACGCCCCGCCGGACACCAGCCAGTGCAACGTCGGCGGATCCACCGCGCCGCCGTGGGGCGGCACGGACATGGTGCAGGGCAAGACCTATCGCGACATGATGTGCTGGCAGCGGCAGATGGGCCACCTCGGCTACGGGCTGAGCGGGTCGGGCTACTTCGGCTCGAACACGCTGTCCGCGCTGCACCGGTTCCAGAGCGCCAAGGGCCTGGCCCGGGGCAACGTGGTCAACCGGGCGATGTGGGTCGCGGCCTGGGGCAAGGACGGCGGCAACAAGGCCGGCGTCACCCCGACCACCACCGCGGCGCCGAAGCCGACGACCACGCCGAAGCCGACGACGCCGAAGCCGACCACCTCGGCGGCTGCGGACCTCTACCCGGGCAACACCGCCACCAGCTGCAAGGTCGGCGCGAGCAAGGCCCCGGCCTGGCCCGGTCGCTCCTGGACGATGGGCGCGATGGACAAGGCCCTCGGCTGCTGGCAGATGCAGATGGCCACCCGTGGCTACACCGACCTGCACGGCAACGGCTACTACGGCAGCAACACCTTCGTCGCGGCCAAGGACATCCAGAACCGCAACAACCTGGGCGGCTCCGGCCTGATCGGCCCGAAGACCTGGGCGGCGGCCTGGGAGGGCAAGGCCAAGAAGTAGCAGTACCCGGTCGAGATGTGATCCCGTTCACCCGGACGGCGTAACTTCAAGATCAAGTGGATTTCCGGCTAACGCCGGGCGTCCCGTTGTCGAACCACCATTCGGAGTCGCCCGCAAACGGCTCCGAGAGCCCGTCGGATTCCGATGCACGGATCACCGGCGGTGCCCGAGAGCCCCGACGCACGCCGCGTCGGGGCTCTCCGCATTCCGGTCCGAACGAGCGCCAGTGCCGACCGACTCGAGTGCACGTGGGCTTGGTCTGGTCATTGAAGGATGAGAGGGGTTCGGGCAGACTCCCACCGGTGGAGTCGGGGGCGGCCGCAGCGGGGGCGGCGAAGTTGAGAGACGCGGGTATGGGGCGCCCTGGCGCCGATGCCCACGAGGGCGGATCGTGAGCCTGCGACAGCCCGCCGGCGACCCCGCGGAGCCGACACCGGCGTTCCGTCGGCGGTTCCGGATGTTCGGGTGGGCGGCCACGCTGCTGTTCACGGCGCTGTCGCTGGCGTACCTGGTGGTGACCCCGACGCTCTACGCCGCGGACGAGTTCTTCCACTACGACCGGGTGCTGGCCGCTGAGCACGGCCAGGTGTTCGTCACCCCTGGTGACTTCCACGTCAGCGTCGGAGCGGCGAGGGTCAAGGCGATCGTTTCCGCCGACGAGGTGATCCTGGGGCGCACGACCCTCGCCACCAGCGAAGCGCCGGACCGGTCGACCAGGGACAGTTTCGACGAGCTGGGTGGCAACAGCCGCCCGGCCACCGGTCCGCTCAACTACATGGCGCAGCATCCCCCGCTGTACTACACGCTGATGGGTTCCGCGTTGCGGGTGATCCCGGGATCCGACAGCATGCCCGGCGATGTCGAGATCCTGGTGCTCCGGCTGCTGAACCTGCTGCTGCTCATTCCGCTGCCGTGGCTGTCGCTGCTGACGGCACGGTGCCTGCTCGGCAGCGGGCCGGTGGTGTTCGCGTGCGCGTTCCTGCCGCTGCTGGTGCCCGGGGTGCTCCGGGGTGCCGTCACGATCAACAACGACAACCTGAGCATCCTGATCGGCGCGGTGGCGGCGCTGTGCGTCGCGAAGATCATCCGCGGTCACGACGGCTGGAAGCTGGCGGCGGTGTGCGCGGTGACGTGTGTTGCGGCATCGCTGACCAAGGGCACGGTGCTGGTCCTGATGGCAGCGATCCCGGGCGCCTATGTGCTGCAAGCTGTCCGGACCCGCCGGCTTCCTGGGGCGGCGGTGATCGCCACGCTCTCGGCCGGCGCGCTGGCCAGTACCGCGTGGTGGATCGCCAACAAGATCCGGTACGGGAAGTTCTCCCCGGATGCGATCGATCCGAGTGCGTTCTCCAGGTACCGGCTGCCGGGGGAGCCGGTCGACATGGGTGCGTTCATCTACAAGGCGACGGTGGTGATGCCCGCCCGATTCTGGGGATCACTCGGTGTCCTCGAACCGCCGGCCCCGCCGTACGTGCTCACCACCGTCCTCACCCTGGCGGTCGCCGCTGCATTCGTCGTGGCGCTGCGGGTGAAGAGGGTCCGGATCATCGTCCTGATCTTCGCAGCGCAGCTGGTGGTCTTCGGGCTGTCGGTGTTGTACACGTCGTGGTCGGCGTACCAGGTGACCGTCGGGATCTCCGGTCTGCAGGGCCGGTATTTCTACCCGGCGTTGTTCTCGGTCGTCTTCCCGTCGATCGTCGCAGTCGGAAACCTGTTGCGCCGACGGCCGCGTCTGGTCGTCCCGGTCGTGCTGCTGGTCGGCCTGATCCTGGACGCGTGGTTCCTGCTGATCATGTTCCGGTACCTGTACCTGATCGACGGCAGCGAGTCGATCACCACTCGCCTGGAGACAGCGGTGCGTCAGATGCTGGACTATGCGCCGCTGCCGCCGGCCGGAACCATCTGTCTGATATCGATGGGGGCATTGATGGGGATCGCCGGACTGGGGATGACCGCCAAGGCCTGCATACGCCGACCGAAGGTCGCCGCAGTACCAGAATGAGATCCCGCCCGCGGACGGCAATCTCATCGACGCTTTCGAGTCCTTCGGGTACTCGGCGGAGCCCGCGCACCAACCGGTCAGGTTCGAGGAACGCGCCGCCGGCGTGCGGTCCCGAGCAGCAGCATCCCGGCGAACAGCAGGACAACGGTGAGGCCGGCGAGCCGGTCGAGCGGTACGCCGGTGGCGGCCAGGCCGGGCCGGACGAGCAGCGTCAGCTCCTTGTCGACGGAATCGTCGACCCGCACCGAGAAGGTGTAGGTGCCGGCGGTTGTCGGTGTTCCGGAGAGCAGACCGGACCCGCTCAGCGTCAGTCCCGGCGGGAGGGTGCTCCCGGCGACAACGGTCCAGGAGTGGCTCGCGCCCTGCCCGTCCCCGGTCATCAACTGGGCGCTGTAGGGATCGCCGACGCCCGCCTCGGGCAGCTGGTCGGTGGTGATGGTCAGCGGCTCGGTCCCGCCGACGCCGAAGGCCTTGAAGTCCGAGCAGGCGAACCCGGACGAGCCGCTGGTGAACGACTGCGGGCAGGTCAGACCCTCGTCCAACGGCCAGCGCAGGAACAGGTACGGCGTGTACAGGCCGAGCTGCGTCATCGTGTCGACAAGGGCCCGGCTGATGCCGGCCTCCGGTTTCCCGATCGACATGATGTCGTGGGCGGGACGAAACGCCGCCCCCGGCGCCGCCACCGGGTAGGTGTAGGCGCTCGACTCGTAGGACCAGTGGGTGTTCGCCGGCTCGTAGCAGACGGACCGACCGTGGTCGAAGACCGTTCGCAGGCACCAGGCGGACAGCTCGTCGGTACCGACAGCCTTGGCCTCCCAACGGGTGTGCGTGATCGAGACCAGCACCCGGTAGAAGCTCAGCTGCATCGCGTTCTGCTGGACGCGGAGCACCTTGCCCGGATCCGCCGCGGACGGGTCCCAGTCCGCCTGGTGCTTCGACAGGTTCGTGGCTAGTGTCGACAGCCGGCCCCAGTCCGAGTAGACCAGGCCGAACATCCTCGCCTGCGCACTGATCGCATCCGAGAACTGCTGGGGCAGATCGGCCGCGATCCGGTCGACCCGCATGCCCAGGTCGCGGTCCCGCCCACCGGGATCGTTGACCAGGTCCAATCCGGACCGGGCCGCCGAGATGACCACCGACACGGCCTTCACCACGTCCTCTGGCGCACCGTCCTCGCCACCGGCACCGGCCAGCGCGGCCTCGATGAACACGTCGAAGATCTTCTCGACCAGGATGTCGCCGGCGTCCGGCGCCAGGTCGGCGCGGATGGCCGTCAAGGTCGTCGTCAGCTGCGTGCCGATCATCGTGTAGGAGTCGGTGAGTGCGGTGTGCAGGCTCGTCTCCAGTTCCCGCACCTTCTTGACCATCGGGATCTCGGCGAGCAATTGGGTCTTCACCGCGTCGAAGGCGCCGGAGTCGAACCCGCTGCCCGGCGGCACCGCGCCGAACAGCTGTTGGTCGATGTCGCGGCGCCATTCGTCCAGCACGGAGCCGAGAGCCCGGTAGGAGCCGCGGATGTCGGCGCAGCCGCAGGATGCGCGGCTGAGGTACTCGTAGGCCTTCTGCTGGCCGGCGTCGCCCGCCACCGGTACCGGCCAGGCCTGCGGCGTACTCGAGAAGATCTGGTACAGGCCGAAGTTCGCCCGGATGCCGCGACCCTTCGAGCCCGGCAGCACGGAGACCGTCGGTGCATCGGACACGACCGATGCGAAGCGGCCGTCGTGCCCCGGCTGGAGAACCCCCTGCAGCTCGCCGGTCGCGTTGGCCTTGATCTTCCCGGAGGCCTCCGGGGAGTCAGGTGCCAGCCCGCGGGCGGTGAGTGCCGCGTCCGAGGACCCGACCAGGGCGTACCCGGCCACGGAGGTGAGTCCCGCCACGACGGTGGGCGTGGCACCGAACGGCCGCAGCGCATCGGCGAGGCTGCCGTAGGGGACGTGGTAGCTGATGGTCACGGAACCGTCGGTGGTCTGGCCGGCCGGTTCCACCGTCCCGCCGGTCGGCACCAGGTTCGAGCCGGCGCCACCGCCGCCACCTCCGCCGCCGGGGTTGGCGCCTTCGCCGCCGGCACCGCCGCCCCACCAACCGCTGCCGCCACCACCGGCGGCGCCGTACCGGTCCACGTAGCCCAGGATGGTCCCGCCGATCCCGAACTCACCGGGTCGTCCGGGGTGGGTGCCCGCGCCGCCGGCACCGCCCGCGTCCTTCGTGCCGACCCGGCCGGCCCCGCCACCGGCGGCCTTCTCATCGCCGGGCAGTCCGGGGAAACCGTCGGACCCGCCCTGCCCGCCGGAGCCGCCGCGGCCGCCGTCGTGGGCCTCGCCACCCGCGCCCCCGCCGCCGGCGGCGACCAGGAAGCGCGACGTCAGCGAGGTGGTCAGGTTCTGCGTCGTACGGCTGACGGTCCGGAGGTCGGATGCGCCACCACCGCCGCCGCCCGGCCACCCGGTCAGGCAGCACTGGCTGTCGCCGCCCGGCCCGCCGCCGTTCCAGCCGCCCTGGCCGCCGCCTGTCCGGCCACCGTCCCCGCCGTTGCCGCCGACCTCCACCCACACGGTCTGGCCGGCGGTCAGCGTGGAGCCGTCGATCGGGAGGTCGGCGGTGACAACCGCACCGGCACCGCCGGTACCGCCACCGTCGGACGCCGTCCCGCCACCCCGGCCGCCCTGTGCGACGACGGACACCCGGTCGACGGCGACGCCGCCGACGGTGCCGGGCACGGTGAACTTCTGCTCACCGCCGGTCGGCCGGAACGTGCACGTCACCACGAACGCCGACGATCCCGTGCACGGGGCAGGGAGGGTGATCGGGCCCGTCGGCAGGGTGCCCCTTGGTCCGGGCGAGGCGGCCATCGGCACCCCGACGGCAGCCAGGAAGAGCAGCACCTCGCCGTCATGATCGGCCGCCAGGTCCGCCAGGTCCCGGCCCATCCGGAACTGCTCGTCGCGGTTGTCGTAGGTGGCGTAGAAGTTGTCGTCGACCAGTTCGAGGCTCCGGCTGTCGAGGACGACGATGTGGAACCCTCCGGTCCGTCCGCCGGGGACCGGGTACACCCGGGTGCCGAGGGCCGCCGGCCGCGTCGGGTCGGCTGCGGGGTTCACCGAGTCGCCGATCGTGACGGTGCCGTCGACGGCGATGTCGTAGAGCACGGAGTCGGTGCGCTGCAGGGCGAAGTGGCCCGCGGAATCGCTGATCAGGTCACCGCTGAGCGATGCCGGGGCGGCCGCGCCGGCCGGTGCGGCGGACTCGTCCGCCAAGTCGCCGGTGCCGAGGTAGGCCTGACCGGCCGTCAGAGCGCCGATCCCCCAGACCGAGAAGGACGTCGTCGCAAGGTTCAGTCCCGCGACATCGGCTGCGGCCACGCCGATCCGGCCGAGCGCGGTGGTCAGACCGGACAGCGTCAGCGGTTGTCCGCCGGGCGCTCGGTTCAGGCTGTTCACCACCACCATCTCGGTGCTCGGGATCGCGCGCAGGTGGGCGTCGAGTGCCGCGGCGTCGTGCCGGTCGCACAGCGGGTAGACGGTCGACTCCTTCTTCGCCGGGTCCGGGGTGACCAGTGCCAGCGTGGTCCGGGAGAACCGCAGGATCCAGACGCCGGTGCTGCACGCCTGTGCGGTGGCGGCCGGAGCAGGGAAGACCTCGTCGCCGATGTGCACCGCGTAGTGGTCGCCCGGTCCGGCCGGCGTCGCCGTGACGATCCGCGACCGGAACGCGTAGGTGGGGAAGACCTCGATGGCGCCGACCGCGGCGGTTGTCCCGCCCACCCCAAGGACCGCCGGCGGCGGAGTCGACGCTGTGGTGTCGGGTCGTGTGGTGTCGGGCGCTGTGCTGGCGGGTGCTGTGGTGTCGGGTGTTGTCGTGCTCGACGGCGGCGTGGTGGCCGTGGTGCCCGTCGGTGGGACCCCGGCCGGTGCGGCGCTCGGAGATAAACTGCTCGTGGCCGGGCTGCCCGTCTCCGGAGCCGCAATCGTTGTGGGATCGGACGGTTCCACGACGGTGCTCGACGTTCCTGTTGCCGTCGTCGCAGGTGTATCGGTCGTCGCATTTGTAGCGGTCGTGATCACCGACGGCGCAGCGGCGGTCGGGGTGACCGGCGGTTCCGGTTCCGCCGAAGCGGTCGTCGCACCGACCGCGCCACCCGCCAGCACCATCACGGCCACCAGCACCATCGCCTGGGTGGTCCGCCCGAACCTGCTGCGGTGCATGGAATCTCTCCTCGGAACGCCGTTGGTCCGCCGATCGTGCGGGCGAGTGGATCATGGTGCAGCGGCACCTGATCCCGGGGCTGCTGCAGGAGCGCTCCCCCTGCTCCGGCAGGCACCTCTGTGCCGCAGGGCAGCAGCCCGGGAATCGAAACTATGTGCGAAGGGCGTTGCGGGACATAGACCTAGGTCGCCACCGGAGAAACGGGACCGGCGGCGAGCGCCGCGGGCTCCTCGTGCGTGTAAGAGATATGGGTATGACGGGGAGGCGGGGTCGGGTGGGTCCCGACGCTGACGACCTCGTCGACCTCGCCCGGCGGCTGATGCCGGCGGCGGTGGCGCTGAGCGGGCCGGGCCCGGATGCGCAGGACCTGGTGCACGACGTCATCACCGCGCTGCTCCCGCGGTGGGACCGGCTGCAGGGCAGCAGGATCGCCTATGCCAGGCGGGCGCTGGCCAACACGCACATCGACCGGATCCGGCGCCGGAGGACCGCCACTGCGTTCGAGTCGGCTCAACCGCCGGATCCGCCGGAACAGCTGGACCCGGACGGCGGTCAGCGGGTGGACGTCGAGCGTGCGCTGGCCGCACTGGGGGAGCGGGACAGGGCGGTCGTCGTCCTCCGCTACCTCCTCGACTGGTCGATCGACGACACCGCCCGGGCGATGGGCATCCCGGCCGGTTCGGTCCGCCGGATCAGCTCCGAGTCGCTGGCCAGGCTCCGTGCCGATCTCGCACTACTCGACGGGGAAGGTGGTTCCTGACCGTGGACGATCCCATCGACGACGACCTGCGCGACGTCCTGCGTCGCACCTACGACTCGGCCGGCGTCCCGCCGGACCTCGAACAGCGCCTGCGCGCCCTGGTGGAAGACCCGCCGGCGCGTCGACAGACCTGGCGACCGCCGTTGCTGGCCGCAGCCGCGGTCTTGGCCATCGGCGCGGTGGTCGCTGCAGCGACGCTCTGGCACCGCCCGCCCGCTCCGGCCGACGGGCCTAACGGACCGTCGCCGACCTTGACGTCGGCAGTGAGCACCACGTCCACATCGCAAGAGATGACCTCGTCCACCACGACACGATCCGCGACTCCCTCGCCGACACCGAGCGTCGGGTCCGAATACGACGGACCGTTGCCGGCGCCCGTCACAACAGCTCCCACGCTGCAAGGGATCTGCGACGTAGGGGTGTCGAGCGGCCCACTTCGGGATCTAGGAGTCTCCGCCTCCATTGTGGGCGATGCGGACGGCACGGCGTGGGTGGAGTTCGCCAACTCCAGCGGGTCGACGCAGGATGTGGGCGAGCAGGTGCGGACTTTTGTCCTGACGGACACAGACGTACCCGAGTTGGTGTCCTGGTCACGGATCAACACCGAACCGCTGCCGCAGACCAGAATCGGTCCGGGTGAGTCGGCGCGGGTGCCGTGGCAGCCGCTGCTGAAGGGATGCGGATCCGGTGACCTGCCACTCCCGCCCGGTCGGTATCGCACCTTCTCGGTGTACAACTCGTCCGCCGGGTCCCTGACGACGGCCACGGTGGGGCTGCTCGTGCTCAGCGATGGCAGCGCGGTGGTGCAGGGCGGCGACCCGTACCCGATCGGGGTCTTTCCGAACGAGGCAGGGACCGGATCAGAAGTGCTCGCCGGATATCCGCGGTGGGTGCTCCTCCCGTTCCGCCCGGAGATCTTCCCCATCTTCGCCTACCTGCCGATCCAGGATTTCAACCTGAAGGTCGATCCCAGCGCCGATTCCACTTGTGCCTGGGTCGAGCGGGTCAGTGATGGGGCGATCTTCCGCACGGTGTGGCCGTACGGCTCGATCCTCCGAGTGGACGAGTCCGGGCGTGCCGAGGTAATCGGTCAGAACGGACTCGTCGGTCCGCACAGCGGGACCCCATTCGCCTTTCGATACGTGGCGCGCACAGAGGAGTTGGTTCCGGATGGTGCGACTGAGGGGTGCCCACCAGACGTGGCCGCCGCGCCCGCGATCGAAGGCGAATGGGTCTCCCGCTGAACCCGCCACCTTCCCTCGACATGGTTCACCGGCGGGCTGGTGGAGTGGTCAGGAATCGAGAAGGGGTCGCCGGCGTCGTCGCCTACCGTCAAGCAGGCACGGACCGATGATCGAAGGAGAACGAGAGATGGCCGACGACAGGTCGACTGGTGGAGGGCTATCACCTCAGGAGCGGAAGGCGATCAAGGAGCGGGCCGCCGAGGTCAAGAACGACGCCAAGCGGGCCAAGGGTGCGGAGAAGGCGGCCGCCGAGGAAGCAGAAGTGTTGGCGAAGATCTCGCAGATGCCCGACGGTGACCGCGAGATGGCCGAACGGCTGCACGAGATCGTCGCCGCCGAAGCGCCGACCCTCGCGCCGAAGCTGTACTACGGTCAGCCCGGATACGCGCGCGGCGGAAAGGTGTTGGTGTTCTTCCGGAGTGGGCAGATGGACAAGCTCCGTTACTCGACCTTCGGGGTGAGTCCGAACGCGGCACTCGACGAGCCCGGCGGCCTGTGGCCCACGTCCTACGCAATGATCGGGCCGACCGCCGAGGCGTGGGACAGGATCGCCGAGATCGTCCGTCGCGCAGCAGAAGAGCGCTGACCCCGGCATCACGCCACCGGGTCACGGTTGCACGGTGACCCGGTACGGCTGACCGTTCTCGTCGGCGACGATCCGCCCGCCCAGCGGCTGATCCAGCTGCAGCGCATGGGTTCCCGGGTCGCCGACCCGCGGCACACCGCGCACGGTCAGGCTTGCCGGGCACGACTCCGCACGACCGTCCGATCTGACAGCGATCGACAGGGTCACCACGGCGCCTTCCGTCGGGATGACCAAGCATTCCGCCCGACTGGAGGTCAGGCATATCCGAGCAGGAGAGGCGGCAGCTCGGTTCCGCCGTCGCCGGCCCGACGTGTGGTCGGCCGAATCCGGTTCAACCCAGCTCAAGTATCCTTGCCCAAGATCGGGTGGTTGGGTCCTGGCGAGCTCGTCGACGCTGAACGGTGGTGATGAATGGCTGAATGGGATCGAGCCGGGGCTGTGCAGCCGCAGAACCTAGAAGAATTTGTAGTCTTCCTCGAGAAGCTGCGTGGGTCTCTGAAGACCAATCCAGAAATCTGGGCGCACGACTCGCTCGACGGATTTCTGGAGGCGTGGGCCGCGTTTCTCGTGGACACGAGGGATTCTCCGAGGGGACCTTACCGGGTCGGGTCTGGAGAGCCCACGTGGGAACACCTGGCCTGGATGTTGCTCTGTGCGCAGGTCTACGAGTAGTCGGTGAGGCGGAGCCCGTTCGCAGCGGACTGACGAGCGCCGCCTCGCTCTTTGGCGCCCGTAGCTGTTCGGGAGTCGACTTGATCGCAGTTCGACTCTGATGTCGCCTGCCGGTGGGCGTCTGCGATCAGCGCAAACGTGTGACTACGGCTATCGCAGCTCGTCAGGATCCACCACGGTCGTTGGCAGGTTGGTGCCGTCCTTCGCCAGGCTGCGGGAAGTCGGGCCCTTCCAGGTCCGGACGAGATCGGGCCCGCTGACCCACCGGTGCCGAGGGACCGGAACCAGCTCGGCCACCTCGCGTCCCGCCACGGTCACAGTCAGGTGTTCGCCGGCTTCCACCCGTCCCAGCACCACTGCCACCTGGTCTCCGAGCTTCTTGTGAGAGACGGTGGCCATGCCCACCACGGTAGTTGCTCGGCTGCCCGCTCATCGGGCCACTCCCGGCGGATACCGCCGGAAGCACCTGACGGCGACGATGAGCGCATGACACAGGAGTCAGCGACGCCCGAGTTCGCCGGCGTCGACCATGCCGCTCTCGCGGTCACCGATCTCGCGGCGAGCGAGCGGTTCTACACCGGGGTGCTGGGCTTCACCACGGTGCTCGACTTCGGCGCCGGGCTGCTGCTGGTGCACAAACGCACTGGGTTCACCCTGGGCCTGATGTGCCCGCCCGACGCCGCCGGCGGGTCCTTCGACCACCGGGTCACCGGCCTCGACCACCTGGGGTTGGCCGCGGGCAGTCGCGAGGAACTCGAAGGCTGGCAGCGGCGGTTCGAGGAGTTCGGCGTCGAGCACACCTCGATCCGTGACGAGCCGCTCGGGTTCCACCTGCACTTCCGTGACCCGGACGGCATCGCGCTCGAGTTCTACACGCCGAGCCCGGTCTACGCGGCGGCGCTGGCCGATCTCCGCTCGCGCGACGTCCCCGATGACGAGGTGCGGGCGCTGGCCGGCAGCCTGCTCGGCCTGTCCGACATCGTCGCGGAGCGCTGAGTCGCCGGGTCTTCTGTGCGTAAGGCACGTAACGAACGGTTCGATGCGTGGATACTTGTCCCATGACCTTGTCCATCGACCTCCCGGAGCAGGCGCTCGCGCGGCTGCGTGCCGAAGCCCATCGTCGCGGTATCAGTGTTGATGACGTGGTGGCCGAGCTGGCGTCACAACTCCCTCCGGAGCGAGGCGACGTCCGGAGGCGCAGACTGGCATTCGTCGGTGCCGGTGCTTCGAAGAACGGGATCACCCATCAGGTCGATGAGGCCCTTGCAGCCGGATTTGGTAGGGACTGAGGCATCGGACAACTCGCGTGCTGATTGTCGACACGGGTGTCCTTGTCGCCGCCGCTGACCGCAACGATCAGCACCATGTGGCGTGTGCAGAGCTCCTCGAGACCGAAGCGGTCAGCCCAGGCAGGCGCGGAAACCTCGGCGCACCTGGTCGACGAACATCTCCGGCACCTCCAGTGCGGCGAAATGCCCGCCATGTGAGGGGTTCTCGTAGAACCGGAGGTCAGGGTGACGGAGCCGGGCCCAGCGTTCGGAGGGCCGGCCGATCTCCCGCGGGTACACCGACACCGCACTCGGTACCGGGATGGGGCCGACATCGAATCCGGCGGAGTAACTCTCGCGGTACAGCCGGGCCGAGGTTGCGGCGGTGCCGGTGAACCAGTACAGGGAGACCTCGTCGAGGATCTGTTGGTCCGTCGGACCCGGGACATCGCTCCACTCGGCGTACTTCTCGGCGATCCACGCGCACAACCCGGCCGGTGAGTCGGTGAGCGCATAGCCGACGGTCTGCGGCCGGGTCGACTGGATCGCGGCGTAGCCGGCGCCTTCCCGTTGGTGCCGCCGGGCGGCGGCAAGAGCGACCGCCTCCGCCTCGGTCGGGTCGTTGCGGATCTCCTCGTCCGGCCGGACCAGCACCATGTTGACGTGAATGGCGAGGACCCGGTCCGGGAACTGCGCTGCCAGCCAGTTCGTGACGCTCGCGCCCCAGTCGCCGCCCTGGGCGAGATACGTGTCGTAGCCGAGGGACTGCATCAGTCCGTCCCAGGCAACGGCGATCCGGCTGGTGGTCCACCCGGCATCCGTCGGCACCCCGCTGAAGCCGAATCCGGGCAGCGCCGGAATCACCACATGGAAGGCATCCTCCGCCTCGCCGCCGTGCGCCACCGGATCGGTGAGCGGACCGATCACGTCGAGGAACTCGAGCACGGACCCGGGCCAGCCGTGGGTGAGCACCAGTGGCCGGGCGCCGGGCTCGGGGGACCGCACGTGCAGGAAGTGCACGTCGACGGGATCCACCCCGCCGACGGTCACCGGGGCGGTGAACTGCGGCCAGGCGTTCAAACGATCGACGAACCCGAAGTCGTAGGTCGACGACCAGGTCTCGCAGAGCTGCTGTACCCGGTCGAGCGAGATGCCCTGTGCTGGTTCGGTCCGCTCCGGCGGCCAGCGGGTCATCATCAGCCGTGTCCGCAGGTCCTGCAAGGCGGCCGGGTCCAGCGCGGCACGGAACGGGACTGCAGCGCCGACGCTCACCGTCTCCATGATCCGAGGGTAGGACCCGTCGGAAACGGTACGACCATCGGGATCACGGACGTCGTAGTTCCACTGCACCGCCCGTCCGCATCGCGCCGACGCCGGCCAATAGGGACCGGGATGCCGCGTTCGTGACGTCGACCTCGGCCACCACGGAAGCGACCCCGCGCGCGTGCAGCCGGCCGAACACAGTCCCGAGCATCGACCGGGCGAGCCCGAGCCGCCGGTAGGACCGGGACACCGCGATCAGGCCGAGCCGTGGTCCGCCCGGCTCGATCCACACCCGCACCAGGCCGGCGAACCGCTCGAGGCGGGCGTCGACGGCGACCAGGTAGAGCGACGGGTCGAAGTGCCACTCGGCGAAGGTGTACTCACGGAACTCGTCGGGGTCGTTGCACCAGCCTGCGCTGCCGGGCACGTCCTGGCGCAGTTCGTCGTCGAGGGTGCGCAGCAGCGCCGGATCCACCTCGTCGGCGGCGACCAGGGCGAGTCCGGCCGGCGGCGGGCCGTCCGGGAGCCCGGTCACCCCCGGATCGGTGGGCAGGGCCAGTAGCTCCTCGCGCCGGGCGACGGTGAAGCCGGCCGCCAGCCATGCGGTGATGTCGTCGGCCTCGTCGGCCCGCACGAACAGCGGCCCTTTCAGATCGGTGTCGACCGCCTCCAGCAGCGCGTCGAAGACCGGCGGGTGCCAGGTGTCGATCGAGACGAACCAGCGCCCGTCCGGCCGCATCACCCCGTGTGCCGTCCCCACCACGCCGCCGGACCCACGGGGGTCGAGCGCCGACCAGTCGGCCTGCCGGGAGAGCCGCGCGATGCGTGCCTGCACCTGCTCACCCTAGGAACGGGCGCCAGGGCATTCCGGCTCAGGCGCGGGGTTGCCGGTCGAGCAACACCCCGGTCAGGCACAACTGCTCGCACACCGTGCGGAGCTTGCTGTTCGTCCGGCTCGACGCCCGGACCAGCATCGCGAAGGCGACGTCGGGCGTGACCTTGAACCGTTCCATCAGGATGCCCTTGGCCTGGCCGATGACGTCCCGGTTGGTCAGTGCCCTGTTGACCTCGTCCACCCGCCGGGCGCCGGACATCGCCACCCCGGCGTGCTGGGCGAAGATCCTGGCCAGGGTCTCCGTGTCGTCCGCGTCGCCACCGAAGTTGGCCTCGCGCCCGACCAGACTGAGCACCCCGATCCGCCGGCCGCTGATCTCCATCGGTGTGCAGACCATCGACCGGAAGTCCAGTTCCAGCGCCGCCGCGGTGAACCCGGGCCAGCGCAGTTCGGCCTCCAGATCGGTCACCCAGATCTGCTTGTCGTCGCGCCAGCTGTCCAGGCACGGGCCTCCGCCAGCGTCGTTCTGCGCGTCCATCACCGACCGGGCTGCGGCATCGCCCTCCATCAGTGGCGACTCGAGAGTGCCGGATGCGGTGACCGTGAGCACCGCGGCGGCCGCGACGCCCGGGATGATCGCCACGGCGCCGGCCACGATCTGCTCGGCCAGGGTCGCCGTCGCACGCTCGTCCGCGAACGACGTGGCCACGTCGGCCATCAGCTCGGCGACCCCGGTGAGTGCCGCCAGGTCGATGCTGTCATGGGTGGGCTCGACGTCGGTCACGGCTCCTCCTGCCGGCTCGCGGATCGGTACGCAATGTACGGCGGCCGCGCCGGCTGCACTGTTGAACCGGCGCGGCCTACGCCCACCCGACCCCGGGGGCGACCGGACGCACCGTAGGGATAACCGGCCCGGGCGATCCTCAAACCGGGTCGGGCCGCACGGTGCTCGGTGACGCGGCCGCCCGGATCGTGTATCCCTGGGTGGTGCACGGAGTGGGTCGGGATGCGACGTCGACGACGGGACCCCGGTGAGCAGGGGAAAGCTGCGCATCTACCTCGGGGCGGCACCCGGTGTCGGCAAGACGGTCGCGATGCTGGAGGAGGGCAGGCGCCGGCGTTCCCGGGGCACCGACGTGGTGGTCGGCCTGGTGGAGGACCACGGCCGCGCCCACACCCGCGATGCGGTCGGCGATCTCCAGGTGATCCCTCGGTCCGGTGTGTCCCACCGGGGGATGCGGCTCGACGAGCTGGACGTACCGGCCGTCCTGGAACGACGGCCCGAGGTGGTGCTGGTCGACGAGCTCGCCCATACCAACGCCCCCGGGTCGACGCGCGAGAAGCGCTGGCAGGACGTGCTGGAGCTGCTCGAGGCCGGCATCGACGTGATCACCACGGTCAACGTGCAGCACCTGGAGTCGTTGAACGACGTGGTGGCGACGATCACCGGTGTCCCGCAACGGGAAACGGTGCCCGACGCAGTTGTACGGGCGGCCGACGCGGTGGATCTGGTCGACATGAGCCCGCAGGCGCTGCGCCGCCGGATGGCGCACGGCCACATCTATCCGGCGGAGCGGATCGATGCCGCGCTCGGCAACTGGTTCCGGGTCGGGAACCTCACCGGGCTGCGGGAACTGGCGCTGCTCTGGCTCGCCGACCAGGTGGAGGAAGGGCTGGAGCGGTACCGCGCCGAGCACGGCATCACCGGCACCTGGGCCGCCCGGGAACGCATCGTCGTCGCGCTGACCGGTGGCCCGGAGGGCGCGATGCTGCTCCGTCGCGGCGCCCGGATCGCCGGACGGGTGGCCGGTCGGTCACTCATCGCAGTGCACGTCGTCCGCTCCGACGGCACCGAGTCCGCCTCGTCCGACCCGGCGCAACTGGAGAGCCAGCGGCTGCTGGCGGAGAAGCTGGGCGGTAGCCTGCAGCTCGTGGTGGGCGACGACATCGCCGCGACGGTACTGACTTTCGCGCGAAGCGTGAACGGAACCCAGATCGTCGTCGGCGCGTCCACGCACGGGCGCTTCACCCGGCTCGTCCGCCCGAGCACCATGCACGCCATCGTGCGCGGATCCGGGGACATCGACGTGCACGTCGTGACCCACCCCGGCGACCGGGGCCGTCGGCACGTGCTGCGGCCGGCACCGTCGGAGCGCCGGGCCGCGATCGTCTGGCCCGCGGCCGTGGTCGTACCGGCGGTACTGGCGGCCGTCCTGCTGCCGTGGCGCGACGGGTTGAACCTGTCCTCGGTGCTGCTGGTGTTCCTGCTGGGTGTCCTGGCCAACGGCCTGATCGGCGGCGCGGTGCCGGCGGCGGTGAGTGCGTTGATCGCCGGCGTGCTGGCCAACCTGCTGTACACGCCACCGGTCGGGTCGCTGACCATCGCCCAGCCGCAGAACATCTTCGCGCTGGTGGTGTTCGTGATCGTCGGGGCGACGGTGGCGACCATCGTCGACCGGTCAACGGGACGAGCCCGCGCGGCGGCCAAGGGGCGCGCGGAGGCGCAACTGGTGGCGGCGTTGGCCGGCGACGTGCTGGAGGCCGACGACGGGGTGCGGGCGGTGGTGGACCGGGCCCGCGTCGGGTTCGGCATGAGCCGGGTGGTGCTGCGCCGCCGGGGCGGCGAGGTCGAGCTGGAATCCGGCCGGCCCGGCCCGGAGACCGCCGACGGTGACACGGATCTGGTGCTCCCGGCCGGCCCCGACCACGAGCTGGTGCTGCACGGGCGGCCGTTGCCGGTGGCCGACCGGGCCCTGGCCGAGGTGTTCGCCGCCCAGGCCGCCCTCGCCCTGGACCGCCGGGACCTCGCGGTGCAGGCGGGGGAGACCGAGCGCCTCCGGCAGGCCGACGCCGTGCGAACCGCTGTGCTCGCGGCACTCTCGCACGACCTGCGCACCCCGCTGGCCACCATCAAGGCGGCCGTGGCCGGGCTGCGGGCCGACGGTGTGACCCTGTCGGCGGAGGACCGGTCCGAATTGCTCTGGTCCACCGCGGAAGCGGCGGATCAGCTGGATGCGCTGCTCACCAACCTGCTCGACCTGTCCCGGCTGCAGACCGGCGTGCTGGCACCGGTGTTCCGCCCGGTGTCGGTGGACGAGGTGGTGCACGGCGCACTGCGCGGGGTGCCGCCCGCCGCGGTCGCCGACGACATCCCCGACGACCTGCCGTTGCTCGACACCGACAGCGGCCTCCTGGAGCGGGTGCTGGGCAACATCGTGGCCAATGCGGTGCGGTACTCGCCGCCGGGACGTCCGGTGCGGCTCGACGCCGCCCGTATCGACGGCGAGGGCGGCGATGTGGTGCAGATCCGGGTGATCGACAAGGGTCCCGGCGTGCCGGAGAAGGACCGGCCGGCCATGTTCGCCCCGTTCCAGCGGCTCGGTGACGTGCCGGCCGGCACCGGGCTCGGGCTGGGGCTCGCGGTCGCACGGGGACTGGCCCAGGCAGTCGGCGCGACGATCGAGGTCGAGGACACCCCCGGTGGCGGGCTCACTGTCCTGGTGGAGGTCCCGGTCGCGAGTTGAACGACACCCGGCACCGACTCCCGCTCAGAACAGCGGCGGCAGTACGAAGATCATCGACACCGACCAGGTGATGTGGGTCAGTGTCGAGGCGAGAATGCCGCCGGTGGCGCGTCTCTGCAGACCGAGCACGGGAGCCAGCACGAGCGCGGCGAAGGCCAGCATCAGGTTGCCGGTGGCCAGCGTGGCCACCGTGTAGATCACCGCCGTCAGCAGCACCGGCCGGTAGCGGCCCAGCGCCGCGTACAGCGCCCCGCGGAAGTAGACCTCCTCGGCGATGCCGTTGAGCACTGTCACCAGCACCACCAGCGGCCCGGTGCCCTGTCGTGCCAGGTCCAGCACGGACTGCACCAGCCGGTCCAGCGGACCGATCTCGCGCACCACCAGCGCGCCCACCACGAACACCCCGACCAGGACGAACCCGAGCACGATCGGCCCGATGACCGGGCGCCGTTGCCGCTGCCGACCGAGGTGCAGCGGCCCGGACAGCAGGGCGCCGCCGGCCCACACCGCGGCGAGACACAGGGTGAGCACGTAGAAGCCGGTACTGCCGGGATCGGCGTTGAGCGAGAACCCGAGCAGGACAGACCCGGCGACCAGGGTGGCCACCACGATCGCGCGGCGCCGCACGACCGTCGCCCGGGGCTCCTCGACGTCCGGTGACCGGCCGACCAGCCCGGCCCGGTGCAGCCCGTCGACCGCCAGCCGTCGGAGCGCGGACACGATCAGTCGTCGCCGTTCTGCTGCTCTGCCTTCTGCTGCTGTGCCTTCTCCTGCTCGGCCTTTTCCTGCTGGGCCTTCTCGTCCTGCTGGGCCTTCTCCCGGTCGGCCAGCGCCACCCGGACCGCCTCGTCGTACCCCAGGGGCTCACCGGGGATGAGGTCGAGGATCTCCGTGTTGTGCACGACCACCTCGGTGGTCATGGAGTCGACCAGGTTCCGGGCGGTGGCCAGGTCGACGTCGGTGACGAGCGACAGCCAGCCCGAGGACAGCCGTGGCGTGAGCAGCGGGACGGAGAGCGTCGGCAGCGAGCGCTGGTTCATGATCGCGGCGGCCCGCTTGAGCATGTCGATGTACCGCAGCACGTCGGGGCCACCGATGTCGAAGGTCCGGCCGGTGGTCGCCGGCACCTCGAGAACCCCGGCCAGGTAGCGGATCACGTCGACGAGGGCGATCGGCTGCGTGCGCGTCTCCACCCAGCGCGGCGCGATCATCGCCGGCAGGTGCGCCACCAGCTGCCGGGTGATCTCCCACGAGATGCTCCCGTGACCGACCACCACCGCGGCACGCAGCACGGTGACCGGGACCCCGTGGTCGGCGAGCAGCCGCTCCACCTGCCGCCGGGACCGCAGGTGCGGCGACAACTCCGCCTCGTCGCCGCCCAGCCCGCCCAGGTACACGATCCGGGAGACGCCCTGTGCCGCAGCGGCGGTCGCGAAGGCGGTGGCCGCCTTCGCGTCCAGTTCCTCGAAGTCGTCGGAGTCCAGCGAGTGCACCAGGTAGTAGGCGACCTCGACGTCCTGCAGCGGTGCGTCGAGCGAGTCCTCGTCGAAGACGTCCCCCGCCACCGGGTCCCCGGCACCCGTGTAGTCCTCCGGGTGCCGGGTCATCGCCCGCACCTGGTGGCCGCGGTCGACCAGCTCACGGGCCAGGTGCGACCCGACGAAGCCCGACGCCCCGGTGACCAGGATATTCACGTGCCGATCTCCCTCTCGTACGGTGTGCGGCAGTCACGGTGTGCCGCAGCGTTTCTCAATCGGTCGGTACCAGCACGACGACCGGGATGACCCGCTCGGTCTTCTCCTGGTAGCCGGCGTAGTCCGGCCAGACGGCCACGGCCTTGTCCCACCACTCCGCGCGCTCGGCGCCCTCGGCGACATGGGCCCGGTAGGTGCGGACCTGGTCGCGGTCCCGCAGCTTCACCACCGGGTCGGCCAGCAGATTCAGGTACCAGACCGGGTGCTTGGGTGCGCCGCCGAGCGAGGCGATGACCGCGTACCGGTCGCCGTCGTTCACCCGCATCAGCGGCGACTTGCGGACCGCGCCGGTCTTGCGGCCGATCGTGGTCAGCACCACGCAGGGCACCCCGCGCAGCAGGGTGCCCTCGGCGCCGTTGCTGTTCTCGTACAGCTCGGCCTGGTTGGCGGCCCAGTCCGAGCTGCTGCGGGCGTATCCGGTTTCGGTCATGACGCGGTGGGGTCCTCTCGTGTGGACGGTCGCGGTCCGGGGTGTGCGTACCCCTGGATGCGGCCGGTCAATCCGGCGGTCACCGCCACCGTACGTGCGGAGTTGTCCACACCCGTCGATCCGTCCACAGAGCCGGCACCGGACCGCCCGGGCCTGGGCCGGCCGGGGTCACGATGGCAACCACGGACCGGACGGAGCCACCGTCCGGCCGCCGACGAAGGGGGAGCCGGTGGAAGGGATCTCGGTCGCGACGGACCGGATGGTGCAGGCGGGCACCGGTGTCGGTGCGGTGGGTGAGTCGTTGCGGGCGGAGGTGGCGACGATGCACGACCTGCTGACCGACATCCAGGTGGGCTGGCAGTCGGACGAGGCCGCACCGCGGTTCGCCGCGGTCATGCTGGCGCACCTGGAGCAGGCGGCGCTGCTCGGCGAGGCGCTGATCGGGCACGGCACCACCCTCACCGGCGTGGGCACTGCGCAGGCGCAGGCGGAGACCGACCTGGCGACCGCGGTCCCGGTGGTCCCGTGAGCACGATCAAGGCGGACTACGCCGCCATGACCGCCGGGCAGGAGGGTCTGGTGGCGACCTGGGCCCGGATCGAGACGCACCTGGCCGATCTGGACGCGACGGTCGCGGCGACGCAGGACATGCAGGCGGACTCGCTCACCGCCTACCACGCGCTCAAGCTGCGGTGGAGTGCGTCGGCGGCGGACCGGCAGCTGGTGCTGCAGCAGCTGGCCTCGCTGGTCGGTGCGGCCCGGGACCACTACCGGCAGGTCGACACCATGCTCGCCAACAGGTTCGCGGTGTGAGTGGGTGACCGGCCCCGGGAGCCGGTGCGCGGGTCCGGCCGCCGGCGCGGCAGGATGGCGGCATGAGTGGTCACAACCTGCTGGGTCCGGCTCCTGTCGAACTGCCGGAGGACCCGGCCCAGTCCCTGCTGGACGCCGGCACCGATCCGCGGGACGCCGCCCGGCAGTTCCCGGCGTCCTGCCTGGCCTGGGCGGTGCTGGCGGAGAAGGCGCTGGACTCCGGCGACGACGTGTCCGGATACGCCTTCGCGCGGGTGGGCTACCACCGCGGGCTGGACCTGTTGCGGCGCAACGGCTGGAAGGGTGCCGGACCGGTGCCCTGGTCGCACCCGGGCAACCGTGGGTTCCTGCGGGCGCTGGCCGCGCTCGGCCAGGCCGCGGCGCTGTTCGAGGAGACCTCCGAGGTGGCCCGGGTCCGGGCCTTCCTCACCGACGCCGACCCCTCGATCCCGGCGGACATGCTGCCCTGAGCCGGTCCCGGGGACTGCTGTCAGAAGGCCCCGCGCACCAGCCGCAGCGGTGCGGTGTGCCGGTAGAAGGTCCAGCGGTCCATCGGCCGGTCGAACCGGACGCCGTCGCTGAGCACGGTCATCGGCGACTGGGCGCTGCCCACCTGCAGCGCCCGGCCCAGGTGGGAGCGGCCCTTGCGGCCGAACCCCAGGATCCGGGTGCGGCGCACGGTCACCTCGAGCCCCTTCTCCGGGTGCGGTTGCACCAGCAGGCCGGGGGTCGCGCCGGACAGCACGCGGAACTCGTCGACGTAGGCCGTGCCGTGCACCGGGGAGAGGTACCCCTCGGCGATCAGCACCCCGCCGACGTCGTTGCGCACCAGTGGCACCGGGTCGGGCTCGCCCTGCAGGGCGACGCGCAGTGCCGCGGCGCCCACCGGCAGCGAGTACATCCGGGAGAAGGGCGTGGGCTGCGCGGTGGCGTAGGCGAGCTCGACCGTGCCGAGCCGGTCCTTGCGGAACAACCGCAGCACGACCGCGGCGAGATCGGCGTCGTCACCGACCACCAGGACCCGGCCGGACAGCAGGGGGTCGATCTCCTTGCCCGGCCGCGGGCCCACCGTGTCGACCGCGGCGAGCTGCCCGGCGGGCAGCTGGTCCAGGGCCGGGAGCAGGGCCGGGACCGGCGTGCAGATCAGCACGTGGAGTGCGGACACGGGCTCACCCATTACCCTTCCCATCGGTGAACGTCGCCCGCACCGGGTGGGCGGGCTGCGTTCGGATCGGGAGTGTGCCATGTCGGTGATCGTGCTGATCGGCGCCCAGTGGGGCGACGAGGGCAAGGGGAAGGCGACCGACCTCTACGGCGAGCGCGTCCAGTGGGTCGTGCGCTACCAGGGCGGCAACAACGCCGGCCACACGGTCGTGCTGCCCGACGGGCAGAAGTTCGCCATCCGGCTCATCCCGTCCGGCATCCTCACCCCCGGCATCAAGAACGTCATCGGCAACGGCGTGGTCGTCAACGCCGAGGCGCTGCTGGAGGAGCTGGCCGGGCTGGAGGAGCGCGGCGTCGACACCACCGACCTGTACATCTCCGCGGACGCGCACCTGCTGATGCCGTACCACGTGGCGATCGACAAGGTCACCGAGCGCTACCTCGGCAAGGCCAAGATCGGCACCACCGGCCGCGGCATCGGCCCCGCCTACCAGGACAAGGTCGCGCGGATGGGCGTCCGCGTCCAGGACGTGCTGGACCCGTCGATCCTGCGGCAGAAGGTCGAGGCCGCGCTCGAGATCAAGAACCAGATCCTGGTCAAGGTCTACAACCGCAGGGCCCTCGACCCGGCGAAGGTGGTGGAGGAGACGCTGGCGCAGGCCGAGTCCTTCAAGCACCGCATCGCCGACACCCGGTTGCTGCTCGACCAGGCCATCCGGCGCGGCGAGCACGTGCTGATGGAGGGCTCGCAGGGCACCCTGCTCGACGTCGACCACGGCACCTACCCGTTCGTCACCTCGTCCAACCCGACCGCCGGCGGCGGCGCCGTCGGTGCCGGCATCGGCCCCACCCGGATCACCACCGTGATGGGCATCCTCAAGGCCTACACCACCCGCGTCGGCTCCGGCCCGTTCCCGACCGAGCTGCACGACGAGTGGGGCGAGTACCTGCGCAAGACCGGCGGCGAGATCGGCGTGAACACCGGCCGGGCCCGGCGCTGCGGCTGGTTCGACGCCGTCATCGCCCGGTACGCGACCCGGGTCAACGGCATCACCGACTACTTCCTCACCAAGCTGGACGTGCTGTCCTCGCTGGAGCAGGTGCCGGTGTGCGTCGGCTACGACGTCGACGGTGAGCGCACCGACGAGATGCCGCTCACCCAGACCGGTTTCCACCACGCCGTGCCGGTGTACGAGTACCACCCGGGCTGGTTCGAGGACATCTCCGGTGCCCGCACCTTCGGCGAGCTGCCGCGCAACGCGCAGGCCTACGTCCGCCGGGTCGAGGAGCTGGCCCAGGCCCGCGTCTCGGCCATCGGTGTCGGCCCCGGCCGCGACCAGACCATCGTGCTGCACGACGTGCTGGCCTGAGTCACGCCTCGGGCCTCACCAGCTGACGCGGAAGAGCGAGCGCCACAGCCCGATGGCGTCGGCAGGACCGGTCTGCGCGATCTCGTCGCCGCGGTTCCACAGGCCCAGGTAGAGCGAGGCGGCGGTCCCGGTGACCGTGGCGTCCGCCTCGGCCGGCGCCCCGCTGGTCACCACTGCCGGATCCGTCGACACCCGCACGGTCCAGGCCACGTCGGCGTCCGTCGGCAGCACCGCCACGGTCAGCGGGACGTCGCTGCGCAGCTTCGCCCGCGGCCGCGGCAGGAACCCGGTCAGCAGTTCGTCGAGGCCGTCGACGGCCACGTCCGTGTCGATCGCCGCCTGGGCCGTGGTGGGCAGCGTGCCCAGCCGGGCGGCCAGTGCGTCCACCCGGTGCACCGTGGTCTCGTGCAACTGCCGCCGCGCCCAGAAGGTCCGCGGACCCGGGGCGTTGCGCAGGAACACCATCGCCGGGACGTCCTCGGGGACCGACCGCAGCACGTCGGCGAGGTCGGCCGCCCCGGACCGCAGCCAGCCCGGCTGCTCTTCCGGATCGGTGGGGATCCCGGCCGCCGACTCCTGCTCCAGCGCGGCGTGATCGGACACCGGGGCCTGCGTCAGGTTGCCCGCCGCCCAGCGGTGCACCATGCCCTGGTGTCCCAGCAGGTCGGACACGGTCCACTCCGGGCAGGACGGCACCGGGGCGTCCGGGCCGGCGGCGATCGCGTGGTCGGCGAGTTCGCCGGCCTCGGTGGTCAGGCCGGTGAGGTACCTCTCGAGGCTCAGCACGGGGCCACTCTGGCACGGCGCCCCGACGGTGCAGCGGGTCGGGGGCGCCCCCGGACGGCCGATACCCTTCCGGCGTGCGCATCCTCGTCATCGGTTCCGGTGCCCGTGAACACGCCCTGCTCCGGGCCCTGCGCCGGGATCCGGCCGTCGGGGAGCTCCACGTCGCCCCGGGCAACGCCGGCACCGACGCGCTGGCCACCGGCTACCCGGTCGACGTCGGCCGACCGGCGTCGGTGGCCGACCTGGCCGAGGCGATCGGGGTCGACCTGGTGGTGATCGGCCCGGAGGTCCCGCTGGTGGCGGGGGCCGCCGACGAACTCCGCCGCCGCGGCATCGCCGCCTTCGGACCGGGTGCCGACGCGGCCCGGATCGAGGGCTCGAAGGCGTTCGCCAAGGACGTGATGGCCGCAGCCGGCGTGCCGACCGCCGGTGCCGTGTCGGTCACCGAGCCGGAGGGGATCGACGCCGCTCTGGACACCTGCGGCGCGCCGTACGTGGTGAAGGACGACGGCCTCGCCGCCGGCAAGGGCGTGGTGGTCACCGCCGACCGGGACGCCGCGCGGGCGCACGCCGAGGCGGTGCTGGCCGGTGGCCACCCGGTGCTGGTCGAGGAGTTCCTGGCCGGCCCGGAGGTCTCGCTCTTCGCGGTGTGCGACGGCGTCCGGGCGGTGCCGCTGCTGCCGGCCCAGGACTTCAAGCGGATCGGCGACGGCGACACCGGCCCGAACACCGGCGGCATGGGTGCCTACGCGCCGCTCGGCTGGGCCCCGGCCGACCTGGTCGACACCGTGCAGCGCACCGTGCTGGACCCGGTGCTGGCCGAGATGTCCGCCCGTGGTTGCCCATTCACCGGGCTGCTGTACGCCGGGCTGGTGCTCACCGCCGACGGCCCGAAGGTCATCGAGTTCAACTGCCGGTTCGGTGATCCGGAGACCCAGGTGGTGCTGGAGCTGCTGGACTCCCCGCTGGGCGAGCTGTTGGCCGCCGCCGCCGCCGGCGACCTGTCCGCGGTGCCGGCGCCGCGCTGGCGGGACGGCGCCGCCGTGACCGTGGTGGTCGCCGCCGAGGGTTACCCCGGGGTGCCGGTCACCGGCGACGTCATCACCGGCGCGGAGGCCGACGGGATTCTGCACGCCGGCACCCAGCGGCGGGAGGACGGCGCCGTCGTCTCCTCCGGCGGGCGGGTGCTGTCCGCGATCGGCACCGGGCCGGACCTGGCGGCGGCCCGCACGGCCGCCTACGCCCGGGTCGGTGGCATCGGACTGCGCGGGGAGCAGCACCGCACCGACATCGCGCTGGCCGCCGAGCAGGGTCTGCTGCCCTGATGTCGGACCTGCCCTTTCCTGCCGCGCCTCTGCACCCTTCGGCACGCAGCGGGGTCGCGCCGTTCCATGTGATGCGGGTGCTCGCGGCCGCCGCCCGGCGGCGGGAGAGCGGGCTGCCGGTCTTCGACCTGACCGCCGGCCAACCCGCCACGCCGGCGCCCGCGCCGGTGCTGGCCGCGGCGCACCGGGCGCTGGACACCCACGTCCTCGGGTACACCGAGGCCACCGGGATCGCGCCGCTCCGTGAGGCGGTGGCCGGCCACTACGCCACCCGCTATGGCCTGACGGTCGACCCGGACCGGGTGGTCATCACCACCGGTTCTTCCGGCGGGTTCCTGCTGTCCTTCCTCACCGCCTTCGACGCCGGCGACCGGGTCGGGCTGGCCCGGCCCGGCTACCCGGCCTACCGGAACATCCTGCAGGCACTGGGATGTGAGGTGGTCGAGCTGGAGTGCGGCCCGGCCACGGGCTACCAGCCGACCCTGGACATGGTGCGGTCGGCGGATCTGGCCGGACTGGTGCTCGCCTCCCCGGCCAACCCGACCGGCACCATGGTGCCGCCGGCCGAGCTCGCTGCGATCTCGGATCACTGCGGCCGCAACGGGATCCGGCTGATCTCGGACGAGATCTACCACGGCATCTGCTATTCCGGCGAGGCGGCCTCGTCCTGGGCCACCGACCGGTCGGGCATCGTGGTGAACTCGTTCTCCAAGTACTTCTCGATGACCGGCTGGCGGATCGGATGGCTGCTGCTGCCGGACGACCTGGTCGACCCGCTGGACGCACTGGCCGGGAACATGTCGATCTGCCCGCCGGCGCCGTCCCAGTACGCGGCGGTGCACGCGTTCGACGCCTACGAGGAGTGCGACGCGCACGTCGACCGCTACGCGGGCAACCGCGCGCTGCTGCTGGACGGGCTGCGTGCGCTGGGCATCACCGACCTGGCCCCGGCCGACGGGGCGTTCTACGTGTACGCCGACGTCGCGCACCTGACCGACGACTCCCAGGCCTGGACCCGACGGCTGCTGGACACCGCCGGGGTGGCGATGGCGCCGGGCATCGACTTCGACGTGGTCGAGGGGCACCACACGGTCCGGATGTCCTTCGCCGGCACCGGAGACACCATCGCGGCCGGGCTCGACGCGCTCGACGGGTTCCTGCGTTCGTCCTGACCTGCCCCGGGGAACGACGTCATCGGGGCGTTCGTTGGACCGGCAGCACAGCACGGCCGCCGATCCGCCCCCGGGGTGACCCCGAGTAGGAAATCAGGGTCGGCACCGGAGGTCCGGACGGCCCCCGACAGGCAATGTGGTGCACACGGACCCCGATGGTCCGCGGCAGGACCCCAAGACAGCGGGAGTGGAGAGATGGACAAGTTCCTCAAGGTCGTCGGCGTGATCGTGGTCGCCTGGATCGCACTCAGCCTCATCGGCTGGATCTTCGGCTTCATCGTCAAGGCGGTGTTCTGGATCGCGATCATCGCGGGTGCGGTGCTGCTCGTGTCGTGGATCGCCAACAAGGCGAAGTCCTCGTCCTCGGTGGGCTCGGGACGCTAGTCGCCCGGACCGAGCAGGCTCCGGAGTTCCGTCCGGGCCTGCTCCGCCGAGGTGAAGTGCACGGCGTGCATGCCGATCCGGCGTGCACCCTCGACGTTGTCGGCCCGGTCGTCGACGAGCACCGTCTCGTCCGGCCGGGCCTGCAGTGTCTGCAGCAGCAGGCGGAAGATGTCCGCCGACGGCTTGACCACCCCGTGGTCGCCGGAGAACACCAGGTGCCGGAACGCGGTCGACCAGGGCGCGGCCCGGACCAGCGTGCCCATCGAGGCCGGCGCGTTCGACAGCACGGCCAGGTCCGCCCCGGATCGCGCCGCCAGTTCGACCAGCGCCATGGTGTCCGGGTCGATCTCGCTCCAGCCGAGGTCGTCGATCTCCACCAACCGGGCCAGGAGGTCTTCCGCCGGTACCGGGACGCCCGCGGTCGCGCACAGCTCGCCGAAGAAGAGTGCCGGATCCGAATGCCGGTCGTAGCCGGCCCGGCCGGCGAAGTAGAGCGGTTCGAAGACCGCCGCGTCGATCCCGCAGAGCTCCGCGAGCTCGGGGATCCGGGTGGTGCGCCGCAGCAGCACGTCCCCCAGGTCGAAGACCACCCACCGCACGGCACCGGCCCGGCGCAGTTCGTCCATGGGGACGAGTCTGCACCGGGCCGGTGGGGGTGATCGCGCCGGTCGGGTCGGCGCGATCAGCTGGTGGGGATCACTCGGTGGTGTCCGTGCTGGTGACCTCGCTGGTGGTGGTGCCGTCCGGGGTGGGCAGGGCGCTCTCGGTGGTGCCCTCCGGGGTGGGCAGGGCGCTGGAGGTGGAGGTGGAGGTCGACGGCTGGGTGTACTCGGCGCCGCCCGGGGCGAACGGCGGGGTGCTCTGCTTCGTGTACTCGCCGGTGCGGGTGATGGTCAGCGTGGCCGGCTCGCCCTCGCCGCCGACGGTGGTCAGCGTGTACGTCTGCTCGCCGTACTCGGCGTAGCAGCCGTTGGCCGGGATCTCGATCGTGCCGTGCCAGTCGTAGGTGCCGTAGGAACCGACGATGCCCGGGTTGTCGATGGACAGCGCCATCGCGTCCGCGTTCGCCACCTCGTAGGTGAGGAACGCGCTGTACTCCGTCGCGCCCTCCGGGATGCTGCAGGTGATCTCGGCCGACACGATCTCCGGCGCCGGGGTGTGGTGCCAGCTGCTGGTCTCGGTGCTGGTCTCGGTGCTGTGCGACTCCGAGGTGCTGGTCCAGGTCTCGGTGGAATCGGTCTCAGCGGACTCGGAAGTGGTGGTGACCTCGCCGACGCCGGATTCCTCGGTGACCGTGGAGGTCTCGCCCGCGCCGCCGCCCATTCCGTCACCCGGCCCGGACCCGTCCTGGTTCCCGCCGCCGGTGCCCTGGCCGCTGCCGGACCCGTGCCCGCCGGCCGGCTGAGCCTTCGTGGTGTTCGGTGCGGTGGTGTTCGGCGCGGTGGTCGAGGCTGCGCCGCCGGCGGAAATGGCGCTGGCCGTCGCCGAGGGACCGCCGGAGACCTGCACCCCCGCAGCCACCTTCGCCACCGAGGAGGCGACAGCATCTGCGGTACCGGCGATCCCGGGGTTGCAGGCGGAGAGCGTCAGCACGGCGAAGGAGCCGAGCAGCAGAGCGGAGGCAGTGGTGCGGACCTTCATGGCGTTCTCCTGGGCTTGTCCGTCCGGCCGGCGGGATCCCGCGGCCTGGCTTCGTACCCCTTCAGACGCCTGTGTGGTGCCGGAGTTGATCGCCCGTCGAAAAAGTTCTGCCGGAACTGTCCGGAATCCGTCCGGGCGCCGAACGCGGCAACGCCCGCCCCGGCAGGAATCCGGGGCGGGCGTTGCTGTGGTGCTGTGCAGCTGGTGCTGGTACTGCTCTGGTGCAGGGCTCCGATCAGGAGGCCGGCGGCATCAGGACGGTGTCGATCAGGTAGACCGTGGCGTTCTTGGTGGAGACGCCACCGCAGATCACCGAGGCGTCGTTGACCTTGAGCGAGTCACCGGAGCCGGTCACGGTCACCGTGCCGCCCTCGACGGTCTTGTGCTCGCCGACGACCTGCGACGGATCGAGACGACCCGGGACGACGTGGTAGGTCAGGATCTTGGAGAGCAGCGCGTCATCGGTCTTCAGCTTGTCGATGGTGGCGGCGTCGATCTTGCCGAAGGCGTCGTCCACCGGGGCGAAGACGGTGAACTCGGCGCTGTTCAGGGTGCTGACCAGGTCGACCTTCGGGTTCAGCTTGCCGGAGACGGCGGCCACCAGGGTGGTCAGCAGCGGGTTGTTGGAGGCCGCGGTGGCCACCGGGTCCTGGGCCATGCCCTCGACCGAGCCGGCGCCGGTCGGGACCGCGGCGGCGTAGTCGGCACAGCCGGGTCCGACGAGCGAAGCGCCCTCCATGGCCGAGCTGCCCATGCTGGAGCTGCCCATGTCCGAGGTCATCGGCTCGGAGGACATGTCGGAGGTCATCGGCTCGGAGGACATCTCCGACGTCATCTCAGAGGTCATCGCCGAGGTGGTGGCGGGCGCCATGGTGGTGCTGCTCGCACCGGTGCCGGAGTCGGAGCCGCAGGCGGCGAGGGTCAGGGTCAGGGCACCCGCGGCGGCGAATGCGGCCAGTCGCTTGAGCAACATCATTTCTCCTTGAGGACGATCACGAGGGGATCGAGACGACGGACAGAGCCTGCAGGATGCGGACTCTCGTTCCGGAGGAACTTCCTGGTCAAGCAACTCGAACGAGATGCGCTGTCTTTCAGGCTCTCTCGCTGCTCTATCTGGTATTCGGTGGTGAAGCGCGGCCGGATGGGTCGGGATCGGAAGAATTCCCGACGCTCGGTCACGATACGGTCACGCTGCGGGAGTCGTACCCGGTGGAGCCACCCGGGAACGGCGGGGTCTGGTCCTCGATCTGGACCGCACCGGTGCCGTCGGTGGTGCGGCAGCGCACGGTGTGCAGGCCGTCGGTGGCCTTCCAACCGAACTTCCACTGCCGCCAGGTGTCCTTGGACAGCGGCTCGGAGAGCTCGGCCTGCTGCCAGTCGCCGCCGTCGATCTGCACCTCGACGGAGGCGATCCCGCGCTGCTGTGCCCAGGCCACGCCGGCGAAGGTGACCTCCTGACCCACGCTGTACTGCGCGAAACCCTTCGGCACGTCGATCCGTGACGACGTCTTGATCTCCGCCTGCGCGTCCCAGCCGCGCTCGGTCCAGTAGGCGACCTCGTCGGCGAACTTCGAGACCTTCATGTCCACCAGCCATTTTGTGGCCGAGACATAGCCGTACAGGCCCGGGACGACCATCCGCACCGGGAACCCGTGCGCCTGGGGGAGCACCTCGCCGTTCATCGCCACCGCGAACATCGCGTCGCGGCCGTCCGTGAGGGCGTCGAGCGGGGCGGTCAGCGTGAAGCCGTCGACGCTGGTGCACAGCACGCAGTCGGCGCCCTCCTGCACCTTCGCCTCGGCCAGGATCTGATCGATCCGGGCGCCGATCCAGGTCGCGGTACCGACCAGGTCGCCGCCGACCTCGTTCGACACGCAGGTCAGGGTGATGGTCCGCTCGATCTGTTCGCGGTCCAGCAGGTCGTCGTAGTTCATGGAGATCTCGTTGCCGACCAGGCCGTGGATCTTGAGATTCCAGTCCTGCGCGGTGAGACTCGGCAGCACGAATGCGGTGTCGACGCGGTAGAAGCCGGCGTTGTCGGTGATGAACGACGGCTGGTCCGGCACGTCGAGGCTGATGCCCGACGGGATCTGCTGGACATCGGTCGGTACCGGTGCTTTCAGTCCGGCCCGGCTCGCGGCGACATCGGCCGCCGACGGCAGGAACCTGGCGATCGCACCGCCGGCCACGGCGGCCACGGCGACCAGTCCGGCCACCTTGAAGAACCGCCGGCGGTCCGGCGCGAAACCCGTAGGTGCGGGGACGGTGTCGGCATCGTCGGCCTTGCTGCGCCGCTCCGGCATCTCGACCGGTGCGGCGAGGGGAGGTGCGGCGGGTGCGGTGGTCACTGAGGTGCGCCGGAACAGCAGCCCCAGCACCGCGACACCGGCGGCCCCGCCGATGATCGACGGCACCCCGTCCAGCGGCCCGACCGTGCTGGGCCGGGTGTACACGGCGAGCAGCACCACGGCGATCAGCACCGTCAGCACGATCGCGGCCACCCGGGGCGCCTTGCGCGCCACCAGTCCGACGACGACGGCGAGCAGCACCAGGGTCAATGCCATGCCGCCACGCAGGGCGTCCTTGTCGTGCTGGCCGAAGGTCCGGATGGCGAACTCCTTCAGCCATTCCGGGGTGAGCTGGATGAACGCGGCGCCCAGTGCCTGCAGCGGGGAGGCGGCCTGGTTCAGGATGCCGATCCAGAGGCCAAGTGCAGCAACGAGTTCCGCGACGGCCAGGGCTGCGCCGACGATCACCAGGCCGGCGCCGGCGGAGGCCCAGAAGCCGGGTGCCCAGACTGGGCGCCGGTCGGGGTCGCCCGCCGTGTCGGTCGGTGGTGTGTCGGTCGCGGTCATGCCCGGCGTTCGCCGCCGAGCACCGTCCGGCTTGGTCTGCCGCCTCAGACCACCGTGACGGTGCGGCTGTCCAGCCCGGTCGCACCGTCCGGGACGACGTCGGCCACCGCATCCGTCTGCACCGCGCCGGTGGCGTCGACCGCCCGGACCCGGAGCACGTGCTGCCCCTTGCCGGTGGCGGTCCAGGTGTGCGACCACTGCCGCCAGGTGTCCACCGACAGCGTCTCGCCGAGATCGGCGTCCTCCCAGGCGCCGTCGTCGATCTGCACCTGGACGCCGGTGATGCCGGTGTGCTGCGCCCAGGCGACGCCGGCCAGCACCACCTGGTGTCCTTCGTCGTACTGGACGGTGCCGGCCCGTGGCACGTCGAACCGGGACGACGTCTTGATCGGCCCGTGATCCGACCAGCCCCGGACCGTCCAGTAGGCCGCCACATCGGCGAACCGGGTGACCTCCAGGTCGACCACCCATTTCGTCGCGGAGACGTAGCCGTAGAGGCCGGGCACCACCATGCGGACCGGGAAACCGTGCTCGACGGGCAGGATCTCGCCGTTCATCGCGACTGCCAGCAGCGCGTCCCGGCCGTCGGTCAGCGCCTCCAGCGGCGTCGAGGAGGTGAACCCGTCCGTGCTGGTGCAGAGCACGCAGTCGGCGCCTTCCTGCGGGCCGGCCTCGGCGAGCAGGTCCTGCAACCGGGCGCCGATCCAGGTGGCGTTGCCGATCAGCGATCCGCCGACCTCGTTGGACACGCAGGTCAGCGTGATCGTCCGCTGCACCTGCGGGCGGTTGACGAGATCGCCGTATCCGATGGTGATCTCGTTGTCGACCAGGCCGTGCACCCGGAGCAGCCAGTCCTCGGCGCGGAGCAGCGGCGGCGCGAGGACCGTGTCGATCCGGTAGAAGTCGTCGTTCGGCGTGATGTACGGGGACAGGCCGTTCTCGTGCAGACCGAAGTTCGCCGTGACCTTCTGCACGTCGCCCGGCACCGGCACGATCGCGGCGGCACGGCTGGCCTGCACCTCGGCGGCACTCGGCACCAACCGGGACAGCACGCCGGTCACCACTGCGACGGCCGCGCCCATTCCGGCCACCCGCAGGAAGTTCCGCCGGTCGATCGTGGTCGTGGTGGGCAGGGCGGCCGGTTCGTGCACCACCTGCCGGCGGAAGGCGCGGACCAGCACCGACAACCCGGCCGCGGCGCCGACCAGCAGTGGCAGCAGGTCGGTCCAGGACGACCCGTGCCGGAGCAGCACGGCGACACCGGTGATCACCACCAGCACGCCCGCCGCGGCCAGCGCCAGGCGCGGGCTGCGCCGTGCGAGCACGCCGACCAGCCCGGCGGCGATCAGCACGGTGATCGCCATGCCGATGCGCAGCACGGTCTTGTCGGCGGTACCGAAGGTGGTGATGGCGAAACGCTCCAGCCACAACGGCGTCAGCCGGATGAAGCCGGCGCCGAGGGCGCCGAGCGGTGAGGATGTGTCGGACAGCACGTCCGTCCAGGCGCCGACGGCGGCCAGCAGCTCGGCGATGCCGAAGGTGAGTCCGACGGCGACGATCCCGACGAGCGCCGCGGCCCACCGGGTGGGCAGCCACGGGGTCTGCGGGGTCTCCGCCGCAGGTCGAGGGGGTGTTGTGGTGCTGGTCATCGTCGCGCTGGTCCTGTTCCGCCACCGGTCGGGTACGGGTCCATGGTGCACCCGGTGCGGATCACCCGGACGCCGTGTGCACACGGCGTGTCCGGGTGATCGCTGTCCGACGCGAGATCCTCTACACCGGTACGCTCTGACCGGCGTGAACCCATCCGCCGGGCATCCCGCACCGAAGCAGAGATGACAGCGTCAGGGCTCGGGTCCGGACGCGCGAAAGGAACTCAGATGCCAGCAGCAGGACAGCCGGATCGGCCGCTGCGCGCCGTGCCGACGGGCCCCGATGCCTTGGGGGCCGCGGAGTCCGGTGCGCCGACGGCCGAGGTGCTGCTGGTGCGCGTTGCGCGTGGCGACGAGAAGGCCTTCGAGTCGTTGTACGACCTGTTCTCGGCCAGGGTCTTCGGACTGGCCCGCAGAGTGGTCCGTGATCCCAGTCAGGCGGAGGAGGTGGCGCAGGAGGTGTTTCTCGAGATCTGGCGTCGGGCCAGCCGTTTCGACCCCACCCGGGGATCTGCCACCTCGTGGATCATGACGCTCACCCACGGCCGCTCGGTGGACCGGGTCCGCTCGGCGCAGGCGTCCGTGGACCGGGAGCTGAGGGCCGCCGCCTCGGGGACCGAGCGGGACGTCGACACCGTGGTGGAGGCCGTCGAGAACTCGATGGAGCGCCGTGCGGTGCAACGGTGCCTGGGCACGCTGACCGATCTGCAGCGGGAGTCCGTCACGCTGGCGTACTACAGCGGCTACACCTACCGCGAGGTCGCGGAACTGCTGTCGGCTCCGTTGCCGACGGTCAAAACACGTCTGCGGGACGGGCTCATCCGTCTGCGCGATTGTCTGGGAGTGGGAGCATGACTGCCGCCGATGTCCACCTGAACACCGGGGCGATGGCCGTGCACGCCCTGCCCCCGGACGAGACCATCGAGTTCGCCACGCATCTCGAGGACTGCCCGGTCTGCGCCGCGGAGATGCTCGGCTTCGGCGAGGCCACCGCGATGCTCGGTGCCGCCGTGGCCGTGACACCGCCGGCGTCCTTGCGGGAGAACGTGCTGAATATGATCCGCACGATCCCGCAGCTGCCGCCGCTGCTGCCCACCGAGCCGGTTGCTCCTGCCGAGCCGGCGCCGGCCGCTGCGGAGCAGCCGGTGCGTACCGGACCGCGGCACGCCCGGGAAGCGGCACAGAAGCGCTGGTTCCGCCGCACCTCCGCGTTCATCGCGGCGGCAGCGGTCGTCGCCGCGCTGGCCATCGGCACGATCGTGATCGTCAACCGGAACAGCGCCCCTCCCACTGCCGCCGAGTGTGTGGCCGAGGCGACCGACACCCGGGTGATCCCTGTGTCGGCGGGCACGAACGCAGTGGCCCGGTACTCGGCGTCCTGCTCGGCCGCGACCGTCGATCCCACCTCACTGCCGGCGCTGCCGACCGGGCAGGTCTACCAGCTGTGGGTGCTGCGCGGCGCCGCGGCACGGTCGGTGGGCGTCATGACGCAGCCCACCGGCGCGACCGAGCCGCTCACCGCCACCGTCGGTGCGGGGGACACGAACCTCGGCATCTCCGTCGAGCCGGGCCCGCAGGGTTCCCAGCAGCCGACAGAGGGCTCCGTGATCTGGGTGGCCGACCTGTAACGGTCAGGCCAGGCCGTTGATCTCGAAGTAGGTGTCGCTGCCGTTGGTGCCGCACGACGCGATGAAGGTCGATCCGGGATCGTTCCCGCCGTACCGGCACTCGTAGCCGTCACCGAGATCGATCGCGCGCGGCCCGACAGGGACCCCGTCGCCGCGTTGCAGGGCCGCCCAGTACGACGTCATGTCCGCGCAGGGCATCGTGCCCGCCTGCGATGTGAGGACGACCGTCGGCCAGCGCAGGTTCACCGCCGGAGCGGTGCAGCCGTCCGACCCGGCTCCCACGGATCGGCCGACGGTCACCGTGAAGCCGATGACCGTGTCCGGCAGGGTGCAGGTGCCCGGCGGTTCCTCCGGCGCACCGTCGAAGGAGCAGCGCCAGCCGCCCATGAACGGCAGGTCCGGGTCCAACGACCCGTCGCCGATCCCGGTCAGGTAGCCGGTCCACACCTCCACCATCTGCGGGCAGGTCAGCGCCTGCTCCGCCGTCATCCGGCTGTCGGTGGTGAAGGTCAGCCCGTCGGCATCGCAGGAGTCCCCGCCGGAGACCGATGCCGCGCTGGTGCTGGTGCTGGTGCTGGTGGTGGGCGGGGCGCCGTTCGACGGTGCCGCGCTGGTGGAGGTCGCGACACTCGTGCGCGATGTGGTCACCACGACCGCAGTGCCGGAGGAGACCGGCCTCGACGAGGCTGCGGACGATGCGGAAGCGGACGGAGCGCTCGAGGACGGGGTGCTCGATGTGGCCGAGCTCGTCGGCAACGCCGACACCGTCCCGCTCCCGGTGGACTCCCCACCGCACGCCCCGAGCACCACCCCGCCGGCGGCGAGGGCGAGGAACCTGCGGACCACAGCTGCTCGGCGCACGGACGCACTCCGCTCGTCGGGTCGGTCACCTGCCGTGACCGGTCTGTGCGTCACGCTATCGGAGGAACGACGCGAACCGGCAGTCCGGATGCGTCACTCCGCACGATGACCCCAACCGCCCCACCGCCGGCACCCGGATGGGAAAGAATGCGCGGGCGGTCGTGTCCGTGCAACCGACCGCGCCCGGGGTTCCGTCCTAGTCCACAGGTGGGAGGCGTTCGTGCAGGCGAGCGACGAATCGGCATTCGCCGAGTACGTGGCCGCCGGCAGGGACAGGGTGCGCCGCACGGCGTACCTGCTCTGCGGTGATTGGCACCGCGCCGATGACCTGACGCAGATCGCGTTCGTGAAGCTGTACGGAGCATGGGAAAGGATCCGGGACCGCGGTGCCCTCGATGCCTACGTCCGCTCGTGCCTGGTGCGGGCGACGGTCGACGAGTCCCGTCGACCGTGGCGACGCGAGCGCACGGTCGAGACGATGCCGGAGACGCCGGTGTTCGCCGACCTGGCCGAGCAGGTCACCGATCAGGTCCGCGTCCGGGAGGCGCTCGCGGCGGTGCCGGCCGGTCAGCGGGCGGTGCTGGTGCTGCGGTACTTCGAGGGACTCGACGTCGCCGCGACCGCGAAGGCGCTCAGCTGTTCGGAGGGCAACGTGAAGTCGCAGACCGCGCGCGGTCTGGTGGCGCTCAAGGCCGCGCTGGAATCCGGCGGCACAGACGGTTCGGGTAGCAGTGGTGGTTCTGGCAGTGGCGGTTCGGGCAAGGGTGAAGGAGGTGGACAGGCATGAACTCGGGCATGAACTCAGGGATGAACGAGGACCGGGAGATCGATCCCGCGGACGAGGAGCGACTGCGCGCGCTCTTCGCGACCGCACTGCAGGACGAGCCGGAGTCCACCGTCTCCCCGCTGTCGGTGCTGCGTGATGCCCGCCGTCAGGCCGAACTCGACGACGACGACCGCCGCGTCCGCCGGTCCCGGTGGATCAAGGGCGGTGGCGGCCTGGCCGCGGCGGCCGCCGTGGTCCTCGCCTTCGTCCTGCTGCCCAGCCCGGGCACCACGGACACCGCGAGCTCCGCCACCAGGGCGGCGACCACCGCGGCGGCCACCGCCATGGCCGCTCCGCTCGCGGGCGACATGGCGTCCCAGGGCTCCGCCGGTGGGGGCCAGGAGCTAGAGTCCGCCGCCAGTTCCGGTGCCACTGCGGCCTCGGGCGCCGCGACCTCGGCCGCTGCGTCGTCGGCGGCGGACGGTGCACAGACCAGCGGCGGCGGCGCGACCTGTGAAGCCCCGCCCGCCGCAGTGATCGACGCGGCCGTCACGGCGCTGGAGCAGGCCGCACCCGACGCCGACTTCGACTACGCCGGCACCGGCGCGGATCCCGACGGCTGCAGCACCGGCCTGGTGTCCTTCGTGCTCACCTCGCCCTCCGCCGGCGACGTGGTGGTCACCTTCGGCCCCACCGCGGCGGTCACCGGCGCCACACCATCGGGCACCGACCTCTACGGCCTCCCGTCGAGCGCGCAGTCCGCAGCCGGCTCGAGCAGCGCGCCGCTGCCCGCGTCCATCCGGACTCTCTCGGCCGCCGCCGGCGGCGCCCGATCGGTGTCGGTCACCGGGACCGGCACCACCGACACTGCGACGTTGAACGCTGTCGCCGACGCGGTGGCCGCCGCCCTGGACTGAGCAACCCTGACCGAAGCGCACGAACAGACCACCCCCGCCGGGCTGGGACAATGGGGCATGTGACCGACGCTCCCCGCACCAGCAACGTCCTCGCCTCCCGCTACGCCTCGCCCGAGATGGTCGGCATCTGGTCGGCGGAGAACAAGATCAAGGCGGAGCGCCGGCTCTGGCTCGCGGTGCTGCGTGCCCAGGACGCGGCCGGGCTGCACGTCGACGCGCAGGTGCTGGCCGACTACGAGGCGGTGCTGGACAGGGTCGACCTGGCCTCCATCGCCGCGCGGGAGCGGATCACCAAGCACGACGTCAAGGCCCGGATCGAGGAGTTCAACGACCTCGCCGGCCACGAGCAGATCCACAAGGGCATGACCAGCCGCGACCTGACCGAGAACGTCGAGCAGGCGCAGATCCTGCAGGCGCTGCGGTTGGTGCGGGACCGTACCGTCGCGCTGCTGGGCCGGCTGGGCGGGCGTGCGGGGGAGTACGCGGAACTGGTGATGACCGGCCGGTCGCACAACGTCCCGGCGCAGGCCACCACGCTGGGCAAGCGGTTCGCCTCAACGGCCGACGAGGTGCTGGTCGCGTACCGGCGGATCGATGCGCTGCTGGAGCGATACCCGTTGCGCGGCATCAAGGGTCCGGTCGGCACCGGGCAGGACATGCTCGACCTGCTGGGCTCCTCGGAAGCGGTGCAGGCACTCGAGTCCGCGGTCGTCGCCGAGGCCGCCGGGGTCGACGCGGTCTTCACCTCGGTCGGTCAGGTGTACCCGAGATCGCTGGACTACGAGGTGGTCTCGTCGCTGGTGCAGCTCGCCGCCGGCCCGTCGTCGCTGGCCACCACCATCCGGTTGATGGCCGGGGCGGAGCTGGCCACCGAAGGGTTCCTGCCCGGTCAGGTCGGGTCGTCGGCGATGCCGCACAAGATGAACGCCCGCTCCTGCGAACGGGTCTGCGGTCTGGCGGTGATCCTGCGCGGCTACGCGTCGATGGCCGGCGAGCTGGCCGGGGCCCAGTGGAACGAGGGCGACGTCTTCTGCTCGGTGGTCCGGCGGATCGCGCTGCCGGACGCCTTCTACGCGATCGACGGCCTGCTGGAGACCTTCCTGACCGTGCTCGACGGGTTCGGCGCGCACCCGGCGGTCATCGACCGGGAACTGCAGCGGTACCTGCCGTTCCTGGCCACCACCAAGGTGTTGATGGCGGCGGTGCGGGCCGGTGTCGGCCGGGAGACGGCGCACGAGGCGATCAAGGAGCACGCGGTGGGTGTCGCGCTGGCGATGCGGGAGAGCGGCCAGGCCGACAACGACCTGCTGGACCGGCTGGCCGCCGACGACCGGCTCCCGCTGGACCGCGCCGCGCTGGACGAACTGCTCGCCGATCCGCTGTCCTTCACCGGGATGGCCGGTGCGCAGATCGAGTCGGTGATCGCGCAGATCGGCGACATCACCGCCGCCCACCCGGAAGTGGCGAAATACACCCCGGGTTCGATCCTCTGAGTTCGTCAGCCGTGAGCGGGCTCAGCCGGGCACGATCACCGCGCGGCCGCGGATCGTGCCGTCGTGCAGCCGGCGGTAGGCCTCCGGGGTGTCGTCGATGCCGAAGGTCTCGGTCTCCACGGTGAGCGCGCCGAGGCGGGCCAGCTCGACGAGCTCGGCCAGTTCGTTGCGGGTGCCCCAGTAGGTCGCCGACACCGACACCCCGAGTGGAGTCCGCACCTGCCCGACGGAGGCGGCCCCGCCGCCGACACCGATCACATGCACGTCGCCGGCGATCGCCACCACCCGGGTGGCGATGTCCACCGTCGGCTGCGCCCCGACGAAATCCAGCACCACCTCGGCGCCGTTCCCGCCGGTGAGGTCCCGGATCGCGGTGATCGCCGCGGGGTCCGACCGCACCGTCTCGTGCGCGCCCACCTCCCTTGCCAGCTCCAGCTTCTCGTCGCTGACGTCCAGCGCGATCACCCGGGTCGAGGTCATCGCCCGGAGCAGCCGGATCGCCACGTGACCGAGCCCACCGGCGCCGATCACCACCGTCGTGGACCCCGGGACCAGCGTGCTCAGCGAGCGGTTGATCGCGTGGTACGGCGTGAGGCCGGCATCGGTGAGCGGGACGGTGGCCACCGGATCCAGATCGCCGATGGGCACCAGGTGCCGGGGCGAGTCGATCAGCATGTACTCGGCCAGCGCCCCGGGGGCGCCGAGTCCGGGGGACCGGAGTCCCAGTGCAGCTGCCCGGGTGCAGTAGTTCTCCCGGCCCAGCGAGCAGTTGCGGCAGACCCCGCAGCCCCAGGCGCCGTAGACGAGACAGGCGTCCCCGACGGCGATCCCGGCCTGCTCGTCGAGCCCGTCGCCGAGCGCCGCGACGACCCCGGCCCCCTCGTGGCCCAGCGTCATCGGCAGGGCGTAGCGGGCGGCCTTCTCCGCGGGCAGCGACATGATGAAGTCGTCGGAGTGGCACAGCCCGGCCGCGGTGATCCGCAGCAGGATCTGGCCGGGACCCGGTGTCGGGTCGGCGATCTCGACGACCTCGGGGCCGGCGCCGTACTGCCGGTACTGGACAGCTTTCATGGCCCGAGGGTAGCGCCGGGACCTCCGCCCGGCGCGGTGGGGTCAGTCCCAGCCGAAGGTGATCACGCCGTCGGCGAGACCGACTGCGACGGAACGCAGGTCGGGCACGGCCGGCACCTCGAGCCGGTCGTAGGTGGTCAGCAGGCCGAGGACCTGGCACCCGGCCGCGGTGGCCGAGACGATGCCGGCGTGCGCGTCCTCGACG